>CAZPVZ010000083.1:0-2809 GCA_964590185.1 uncultured Campylobacterales bacterium | reverse complement strand
AAACGAGTTTAACTCCATGTATTGGGCTAAAAAATTTTACGACGTTATTTCGAAATTCGAAGTTATGCTTGCGACTCCGACTCTCTCGAACGCAAGAACTACGAGACACCAGTTAAGCTCTTGCTACATAGGAAGCACTCCCGACAATATAGAAGGAATATTCGACGGATATAAAGAGATGGCTCTTTTATCCAAATACGGAGGAGGAATAGGCTGGGACTGGACGAAAGTGAGAGGAATGGGAAGCTCCATAGACGGGCATAAAAACGCCGCCGGAGGAGTGATACCCTTTCTTAAGATCACTAACGATATAGCCGTGGCCGTTGATCAGCTCGGAACGAGAAAAGGAGCGATAGCCGTTTATATAGAGCCTTGGCATATAGACGTTTTGGACTTTTTGGACCTTAAGAAAAACAGCGGGGAGGAGAGAAGAAGGGCTCACGATCTTTTTCCGGCTTTGTGGATAAACGATCTTTTCATGAAGAGAGTTTTAAACGACGAGGTTTGGACTCTTTTCGATCCTTTGGATACGCCCGATCTTCCGGACCTTTACGGGGAGGAGTTTGAAAAACGGTATGTGGAGTACGAGAATAATCCGAATATAATGCAGGAGAAGATTAGGGCTAAAGAGCTTTGGAAAAAGGTTTTGGTAAGCTATTTCGAAACCGGAAATCCGTTTTTGTGTTTTAAAGACAACGCAAACAGAGTAAATCCCAACTCTCATAAGGGAATTATAAGAAGCAGCAATCTTTGCACCGAAATTTTTCAAAATACCGAACCGAATTATTATAGGGTTAAAGTAACTTTCGAGGATGGAAGTTACGAGCTTTTCGATGAAGAAGAGGATGTGGAGATAGACGAAGGCATCGTCAAAAAGGCCAAAAAAATCACGTCTTTGGATTCGATAAACGGCAAAAAGGTTTTTATAGTCGAAAAGGAGGGAGTTGACGGAAAAACGGCGGTTTGTAATTTAGCAAGCGTAAATCTTTCCAAAATAAACAAAAAAGAGGATATAGAAAGAGTCGTCCCGGTGGCGATTAGAATGCTCGATAACGTTATAGATCTAAATTTTTATCCTCTTGCGAAAGTCAAAAGGACCAATCTCGAAACGAGAGCCATCGGTTTGGGAGTGATGGGCGAGGCTCAGATGCTTGCCGAAAGTAAAATAGAATGGGGAAGCGACGAGCACTTTAGAAAAATAGACGAAATAATGGAGATGATAAGTTACAACGCGATAAACTCCTCTTGCAATTTGGCGATAGAGAAAGGAAAATATCCCTCTTTCGAAGGCTCTAAGTGGAGCAAAGGGATTTTTCCGATAGATTTGGCGAACGAAGAGGCTAAAAAACTCGTCGATAGGGGAGGAATTTTCGGGTATATCTATAATTGGAACAAATTGAAGGAGAAAGTTAAAAAGCACGGACTTAGAAACGGATATTTGATGGCTATAGCCCCCACAAGCTCGATATCGATTTTGGTGGGAACGACGCAGACTATAGAACCCGTTTACAAAAGAAAATGGTTCGAAGAGAATTTAAGCGGACTTATTCCGGTTGTGGTTCCGAAATTGAGCGCCGATACTTGGCAGTATTACACTCCGGCGTACGATCTTGACCAAAGAGTTATCATTAAAGCGGGAGCGGTTAGACAGAAATGGATAGATCAGGGACAGAGTTTGAATATCTTTATGCTTTTAAACAAGGCAAGCGGAAAATATCTGCATGAGATTTATACTTTGGCTTGGAAACTCGGACTCAAATCGACTTACTATCTAAGAAGTCAATCTCCGGAAGCTACGGCCGACGTGATGGATAGAGGAGTCGAGTGTCTAAGTTGTCAATAGGATCTAAAATGAGAAATCGTCCTAAATACTCTTTTTTTAAAAATTTCTCTTATGCCTTGGACGGCGTATCGGAAGTTTTTAAAAGCGAGACGGCTTTTAAAATAGAGGTTTTCTTTTTCGTAATTTTGACTCTGTTTCTTTTGATACTGTCCATTCCTTTATGGGCTAAATTTTTGCTTTTCGGTTCGATGTTTTTCGTTTTCGTAGCGGAGTTTTTCAACAGTTCCGTAGAAAGAGTCGTAGATCTTGTTACCTTAGAAAAACATCCTCTCGCAAAAGGGGCCAAAGACGCCGCCGCCGCGGGAGTTCTTTTTAGCATCTTTTTCACTCTTTGCGTATGGGTCGGAATATTTTCGTATCTTTTTGAAAAGGGATATTTTTGAAAATTTTGGTTTCGGCTCTCGAAGCTTCCGCAAACGCTCATCTTGAGTCTCTTTTAAAGGGAGAAAAATTCGAGATAAAGGGGATTTTCGATAAAAAGTTCGGCTCTCCCCTCTATCCTTCGAGCGATTTCGGCGTAATGGGCTTTTTGGACGTTTTGCCCAAGATTTTAAAAGCGAAAAAAGCGATAGAGGAGATGGTTAAACTCTCTTTCGAGGCGGATAAGGTTTTGCTTATAGATTCTCCCGCTTTTAATCTTCCTTTAGCAAAAGCGATTAAGGAGAAAAATCCCTCCGTAACCGTCATATACTATATTCTTCCTCAGGTTTGGGCTTGGAAAGAAAAGAGAGTCGCTAAGGTGGAGAGATATTGCGATAGGTTGGCCTCCATAATGCCGTTTGAAGAGAGATACTATACGAAGTCCGTTTATGTCGGAAATCCTCTTTTGGACGAGATAAAAAAGGTTAGGAAAACTCCCTCGGAGGGCAAAATCGTCTCTTTTCTCCCCGGCAGCAGAAAGAGCGAGATAAGAAAGCTGATGGGCGTTTTTAGGGAGGTTGCGAAAGAGATAAAAGGAAAAAGAAA
>CAZPVZ010000082.1:0-5920 GCA_964590185.1 uncultured Campylobacterales bacterium | reverse complement strand
GGTATATTAAAAGCCTTGCTATATTTATAAACCTCATACAAAGTTATCGGCTCGTCGTTGATGATAAACGATATCCCGTCTATAATTTTTCCGTCTTTAGCCCACAAAGAAGCGCTCAAAAGAAATAACAAACAAATAGTTTTATAAATTTTTGAGTTTATTCTTCCCATTTCGATCCTTTCATTATTAAAAAAGTAGATAATTATAACACATTTAAAAAATTTATGATAAAATCGATTCCAGACTGAAATTAAAAAATTTTATATAATTTATTTTGATAAAAAGGAATTAAATGGTCGTTACGAGATTCGCTCCGAGCCCCACCGGTTATCTTCACATAGGCGGACTTAGAACCGCACTTTATAATTATCTATGGGCAAGGAAGAATCGGGGAAAATTTCTTCTTAGGATAGAAGATACGGACCTTAAAAGAAATTCCAAAGAGGCGGCCAAAGCCATAGAAGAGGCTTTTAGATGGACGGGACTCTCCCACGACGGAGAGATAGTTTATCAATCCCGAAGATTCGACCTTTATAAAAGCTACATTCAAAAACTTCTCGAAGAGAAAAAAGCCTATTACTGCTATATGACGAAAGAGGAGCTCGATCAGCTCAGAAAAGAGCAGATGGAGAGAAAAGAGAGACCCAGATACGACGGCAGATATAGAGATTTTACCGGAACTCCTCCAAGCGGAGTCAAACCGGTAGTGAGGATAAAAGTACCGCAGGGAGAAACGATAGAGTTTGAAGACGGCATCAAAGGAAAAATCAGCGTCAAAGTTGACGAAGTTATGGACGACTTCATAATCGCAAGAAGCGACGGAACTCCGACTTATAATTTCGTAGTCGCCATAGACGACGCTTTGATGGGAATAACGGACGTCATAAGAGGAGACGACCATCTATCAAACACCCCCAAGCAGATAGTGGTTTATAAAGCGTTGGGATTTAAACTTCCCAAATTCTATCACGTTCCGATGATTTTAAACCCTCAAGGCAAAAAGCTCTCGAAAAGAGACGGCGCTATGGACGTGATGGAGTATAAAAGAATGGGATACCTTCCCGAAGCCCTTTTGAATTTTCTCGTAAGACTCGGATGGAGCTACAAAGATCAAGAGATATTTTCGATGGAAGAGATGTTAGAACTCTTCGACCCGAAAGACATCAACAAATCGGCTTCGGCATACAACGCGGAAAAGCTTCTTTGGTTAAACGCTCACTACATCAAAAACGCTTCTTACGAAAGACTCGTAAAAGAGCTTGAATTTTTCGGAGTCCACATAGATGACCACGACAAAAAAGAGATTCTCATAGACTCTTTGAGAGAAAGAAGCAAAACTTTGAAAGAGATGGCGGATGCGGCTTTGAAAATGCTAAAAGAGCCCTCCTCCTACGACGAAAAAGCCGTTAAAAAATTTCTAAAAGAGGAAAATATAGAAATTCTTAAAAAATTTAAAACGGCTTTAAGCGAGAAAGAGAATCTCCATCTACCGGTGGACTACGAAGAGTTCGTAAAAGAGTTTATCGAACGAAACGAACTTAAACTGAAAAATCTCGCCCAGCCCCTTAGAATAGCGCTGGTGGGAGATACGGTAAGCCCCTCTATCTACGATCTTTTAAGCATCGTGGGAAAAGAGGAGATTATCAAAAGAATAGACAAACTTTTAAATCACTTACAGGAGGAAAAGTAGATGGCAGAAAAAGATTTTAAACAAGAGTGTTTGGATTATCATAAAGCAAAAGACGAGTTTGATACGAACGGTAAGATAGGAACTCTCATAACCAAACCTTGCGACACGGAAAAAGAGCTGGCTATGGCTTACAGCCCCGGCGTAGCTTATCCTTGTTTGGAGATAGAAAAAAACATAGACGACGCTTACGAATATACCAACAAAGGAAATTTGGTAGCGGTTATAAGCGACGGAACCGCCGTTTTGGGACTTGGAGACATAGGACATCTGGCAAGCAAACCGGTTATGGAAGGAAAAGCGGTTTTGTTTAAAAAATTCGCCGGAGTTGACGCGATAGATATAGAGATAAATACGAAAGATCCCGACGAAATCATAGAAACCGTAGCGAGAATCGCCGATACTTTCGGAGGAATAAACCTCGAAGACATCAAAGCTCCGAAATGTTTCTACATAGAAGAGAAGTTAAAAGAGATTTGCGACGTTCCCGTTTTCCATGACGATCAGCACGGAACGGCGGTTATCACCACGGCGGGTCTTATCAACGTTTTGGAGATGACCGGCAAAAAAGCCGAAGATCTGAAAGTCGTGGTTATAGGAGCCGGAGCGAGCGGTATCGCATGCGCCACTATGTATAAAGATCTCGGCGTTAAAAACATAACCATGCTCGATAGCAAAGGAGTTATCCACACCGGAAGAGACGATTTGAACGAATATAAACAAAGATTCGCTTTCGATACTCCTGATAGAACTTTGGAAGACGCTATGAAGGGAGCGGATATGGTACTCGGACTAAGCGGTCCGGATCTAATTTCTCCCGAAATGGTAAAAACGATGGCGGACAATCCGATCATCTTCGCATGCGCCAATCCTATCCCGGAAATTATGCCTCCGGTAGCGAAAGAGGCAAGAAGCGACGTAATCGTAGGAACCGGTAGAAGCGACTTCCCGAACCAAGTAAACAACGTTTTGGGATTCCCTCAAATCTTTAGAGGAGCTTTGGACGTAAGAGCGAGAAAAATTACGGAAGGTATGAAAATGGCGGCGGCTAAAGCGCTAGCTAAACTTGCCAAAGAGCCGGTACCGGATTATGTTAAAAAAGCTCACGGAAGAGGCGACGATATGACTTTCGGACCTGACTACATCATACCTTCTCCGTTCGATAAAAGAGTTCTTCCTTATGTCGCAACGGCGGTAGCTAAAGCGGCTATAGAAGACGGAGTCGCAAGAATTACGGATTTTGATGAAGAGAAATATTTCAAACATCTTGAAGAGTTGGCGGAGAGAAGATAATCTCTCCTCCCTCTCTTTTGATATTTTAAGTTTGAATTAAGCAAAATGATATTTAAGTTTCGTTTAATGTTTATACGAAACTTAAAATGCCGATTTTTCGGGCTTTTGTTTTTTAAAGGTAGCTGAAAATGGCGATGAAAGCAAACTTTAAGTTTAGAGGCGTTACAATACAAATACCGAAATTTAGGTTCTTTGACTTACCGTTGTTGCCATTACGACAATGACCCGATTTTCAGGGGATTGAGACTTTAGACAATCTCTTAAAACGATTAAAATATTTTTCTACTATCCTCTATCATTACCGCTTTTTTAAATCTTTTCTTTGTTATCCATAAATAAATTTTATTAATATGTTAGAAAAAAATTATTAATTAAAAATATATTAACAATATAATTTACTTAATAAATCCATTAGAATATATTTTGAAAATTGATAAAATTATTTTTATTTTTAAAATATATAAAAGGACAAAAAATGAACCGTTATCATAAGCTTTCACTTTCCTTAGCCATATTGTTACATTCTACAAATCTGTTCTCAATCACTGAAGAACAATTGTCTCTCGTTCAAAATATTAAAACCGATACGGAGAATGTTTCCATAACTATGCCGAACATTGAAATAACGAATATTATCAATGTAAACAGTTATTACAGCTCCGGAACGGGAGAAAACGATCTCATTATAGGTAGAGCAAATAGAGACGTGATTTACGCAAATAAAGACAATTGGTCTTATAAAAATATAGACGCGGGAAACGATTTCGTTTTCGGAGGTAAAGGCAACGATCATATAGAGGCGGGAAGAACTACCGGTATAGCCTATATTGACGGAGGCGAAGGAAACGATAAAATTTACGGAACGTCCACAAATGATGAAAATAGCGGTATAGGAGATGTTTTGATAGGAGGGGACGGAGACGATATAATAATATCGAATGCCGGAGACGATATAGTGTTCGGAGGAAACGGTAACGACAGTTTTTACAATAGAGCCGAAAACGGAGTTAGAGACAGCGATAACGTATATGTATATAGAGGCAAACATACCGAATACATCATAACTACCGAAAACGGCTATACTTATGTAGAAGACACTATCCCAAACAGAGACGGAAAAGATAAAATAGCAAACGGATATAGAGAAGGAACATACTCCGCAAAAGGAGACAAATTACAATTTAGCGACGGACAAATAGACATAATAACCGGTCAATTTTTCAATGGAGTTATAGCGGAAGGAATATCATACGGCGATAATAACGGAAATGAAAACGATGATACGATCAACAATAACGAAAATTATTTATCCTCTTATAATCTTTCTCAAGAAAGCTCATCCGATAATATCTCTTTAATAGAACAAGCTATAGAAGACACACCGGAAAACGGAACTTTGGTAGTGGATTTGGACGGAGAATATCCGATTAGCAGATCTATCGACATAACAAAACCTATCAAAATAGTTGTAGAAGAAAATAGAAATTTTACATTAAAATTAACTCAAAAAGATGAAGAAGTTATTTTCGTCAAAAGCGAAAACGTCACTATAAACGGATTGAATATAAATGCGAACCAAAAAGCTCCGATAGGAATATACTCGGACTACGGAAATATATCTCTTATAAACAATAAAATATATAACGCCTATTACGATAACGAAGAAGTTTCAAAATATGTAGCCGGAATATCGATAGTCCCCCAACAAGGAAATAATCTAAGCGCAACTATCGAAAATAACGAAATATTCGATCTTACAAACACCCTTCACGACCAAACGGAAGGAAGTTACGGAATGGGAAGGGGAATATTCATAGGATACGATCACATTGACGGAATCAATCTGACGATAGAAAACAATTATATCCACAATATAGATGCCGAAGAAGACGATTTTATAGTTCTATCACAATTGGATAAGAGCGTTCTATCCGATAAAAACCATCCCTATTTAACGGTTATAAAAAATAACAGACTTATAGGCTTTACAAGAAGAGGGCTAAAAATAAGAACCTCCAACGCCCGAATAGAAAACAATATCTTAGAAAGTAAAAATGTAGAAGATCAAAAAAATTATCCGGCATATTCAGCCATTACTATTTTCGGTTCAAATATAAAAATAAATAACAACACTATAAAACTTACGAAACATTTTGAAAGAGCCATATCTTTAGATACGGACGGTTCCGTAAAAATATACGATACGAAAATAGAAAACAACAATCTCGCCTTAGAGGGAGGAGACAAACAACAATTTATGATACAAATGCAATATACAGCCTATAATTATTTAGTTCAAAACAATACCTTTAAAATGATTTCTCCATATTATATAGCGGATAACGGTGATCATAGCTCCCACTTTTTCTATCTAAAAGCCTACACGACCGGAGAAATAAAAGACAACACTTTCATAGTGGAAAACGGAAACGCCACATCCATAGTTCACAACAATCTTTACAGAAGTACCACCGCCACGAATACGACGAGATTAACAAACAATAAACTTATAGGAAATATAGACTACTATATGCAATTTCAAGGACTTAGTTTAAGCAAATCCTTAGGTACCGATAAAACGGAAGGATATATGATAGATGTGGAATATACGGGCAATGCAAACGAAAGAGAGGAACCCGAAATAACGATTACGCAACTTTAAAAAAACTTCTTACCACCTCCCTGCCGTCCGCTAAAATAACTCCCTCAAACTCGTCTCCCTTTTCATAGTTACCGACCCCCTTCGGGGTCCCGCTCATAATTATATCCCCGTCTTCCAAACTCATAAAAGAGGAAACCTCCTTTAAAATCTCTTCCGGTTTATATATCATCAGCTCATATTTTGCGTGTTGAACCTTTTCTCCGTTTTTAAAGAGTTTCATCTCTATTTTTTCCAAATCTCCCTCAAATCTGACGAATCTTCCAAAAACCGCCGAATTA
>CAZPVZ010000081.1:0-6078 GCA_964590185.1 uncultured Campylobacterales bacterium | reverse complement strand
GAGGTATGCTAAAATTTTCTCCCGCTCCTTTTGCTACGTCGGCCAGTATCTCTTTTCCGTCTTCAAATTGCAGTTTCACTCTGTAACCGTATGCCGATTTCGTACCTTTTTTATCTTTGTAGATCTTTCCTCCGGCGAGATTATGGCATATCATGCAAACTCTCCCGTGGCAGTGGTCTCTTCCGTGATTTACGTCCGGAAAAGGATCGGTATCGGTTAATTGAATCAGACTGTTTTCTTTGAGCAAATTGAAATAGAACGCGTCAACATGGTATGTTTCGTCGTTTTTGGCGTAAAAAACTACTCCGCCGTCGCTGTCTATCGTCTCCTCTCTGTATCTTGAGTTGGTTATGAAGGTTTGAAAGTTGTATTTTGGGATTTTTCCGAGAGTGATTCCTTCCGATAGCGGATGATTCGGATCTATGGCTTTTAGAGTTCCTCCTCCGAAATCGTCGGTATCGTCAACTCTTATGTATGCGTAAGGCGTAAAGGTGTATGTGGATTCGAAATCTCTTATCCCTTCTCTTTTAGCCGTCGCTCCCGCCCAAAAGCTGTTGTCTTTGCATTCGATTTTTCCGTTTTTGAAAATGCACGCTTTGTATTCGGTATCGTTCGTTTTCGTATCTATGCGATAAGTTACGAAAAGGTAGCTGTCGTTTATGCCGTAATCTTTAACGTATTTGTATCCTTTCGTTAAAGTCGTTTCGGCAAGAAGTATCGGTTTTTTGGATGTGCCGTCTTTTTTTGCGGCCATTAGTAGCGTATCGCTTCCGTAAATTACATAATCGTCGGTAAAACCTCTGATTCTTTCTATCCTCTCGTCCGCTTCCGGAGAGATTTTAGTAATCGTCCCGTTTATTGCGTTTACTCTATAAAGGTTGCGATCTTTGCCTACGAAATAGAAACTTCCTCCCTGTATGTCGGTCGTTCCGTGTCCGGATAGTATTTTTTTCCCGTCAAGCTCTATCTTTTTTACCTCTCCGTCGGTTTTGTTCACTCTATAAAGGACGTTGTCTTTTAGAAACAGAGCGTACGGGGTTCCCGCAAGATCTCCCTCGAAATCTCTGCTTCCGACATCGAGATCGAGTTTTAGGCACTCTAAATCAAGAGAGCATTTTTGAACTTCGTTTTTATCGTTGTCGTAAAAGAGATATCCGTTTACGGGTTTTC
Organism: uncultured Campylobacterales bacterium; assembly: GCA_964590185.1. Lineage (GTDB taxonomy): Bacteria > Campylobacterota > Campylobacteria > Campylobacterales > JAADDG01 > JAADDG01. The sequence goes on along the minus strand of CAZPVZ010000081.1, from coordinate 4,908 downwards.
CGTAAGATGGAAAAGTAACCGTTAGGAATTTTTTGTTTCCTATAATTAGAGGTTCGTCGTTTTCTCCCATATCGGGAGTTATCAATACGGTGGCGTTTTTATCGTCGTCGTGAGCCGTTAGATACCAAGTGCTTCCCAAATAGCTCACTTTTTGGTAGCTTGGTTTCGATAAAGCGTTTGCATTTGAGTTTCGAAGCTCTTTTAAAGGAGAGTTTTTATCCGTTTTTACGATATAAGCTTTCGAATTTGAGACGAAAGCTATGCTTTTTATGCGATAATTTTTGTAACTTTTGTTTGTGGCGTTAAAATCGAGAGCGGTATTTACGACGGGATAGCTTACGTCGCTCGTATCGTTGTTTTCTATAAGGATTTTCGTCGGATCGGAAGGATCGAATATGCGAATATTTTTCAAACTTCCCAAAGATTTCGGATTGACTTCTCCGAAAAAGAGATAACTCGCTTCTCCTTTTTGCGGAGATAGCTTGTATTAAGAAGAATCTTTCCCGCCTCCTTCGTTTGGAATTTGTTCGTATTCGTCCGAACTTCCGCCTCCGCATCCCGTTATAAAAACGGCTAACGCGCTTAGAAGCATTCCTTTTGAGAGAAGTTTTTTCATCGTTTATCCTTTCGTGGCTTTTTGCCCTGCCTTTTTCGTCTTTTTTCAGAAAGAGGGCGTATCTACGCAATTATAACGCCGCTTCGTTAATTTTGTGTTAAGTTTTTTTTACGAAAGTCTCTCGTTTCGAATTCTTTGTTATCCGAATAATCCAATAAAAAAAATGATAATATTTTAAAAAGAGAAATTTCTTTGCAAAGGGCGGAGAAAACGATGAGTGCAGGGAGTGTGTGAAAAGGAGGGGATGTCGGATGAAACAGGAAGAGTTAAAGAAAGAGAGCTTGAAGTGGCGGGAGAGATTGAAAAAGAGTCGGGAGAGAGATATGAATAGGATCATTTATCTTTTTTTGAACAACAAGAGAAAAGCGGTTCTTTTGTTTGTGATTTTGACGATGGTTTTCGGTTTTTTGGGCTATTATCTATCTCCTAAAGTTAACGGATTCGAGGTTTTTAACAAAACGGTATCTCTGTTTGCGTTTGACTGGATAGAGGAGAACAATGTCTTTTTGATAGCGGCTCAGTTTTTTGCGATAGTGAGCGTGTTTTTGACGGTGGTTGTGCTGTTTTTGAGAGATACTCTAAACGATCGGCTCGTGTGGGCGTTTCAGAAGAGTCCTTTCACTCTTGTTGCCGGGCTCGGGAAGCAAAATGCGGGTTTTTTAAAAAGTTTGCCGAAAAATTCTCCGGTTATAGCGATAGAGGAGGATAAAAACAATCCTCTCATAGATCGTTTCAGAGAGCGAAACGTCGGAGTTATAGTCAAAAAGGCTCAGGAAGCCATAACGGAGCTGGATCTGACGAATCTAAGAAACGCCGTAATCTCTACCGGCAACAGTTCTCAAAACATCTCCATAGCGACCATTTTGGCGGAGAGATACGAAGGAAAAGAGCCGGCGAAGATTTTCCTGCGGATAGAAAATCGGAATCTAAGCGTGCTTTTTAGGCAGAATGTCGTTAAAAACTACGATAAGGTCGATATCGTGGTTTATTCGATATACGAAAATATGGCGAAAGCCCTTTTTGACAAACATTCGATACTCGGGGAGAGGAGAGACATAATAGAAACCGACGAGGAGTTTAGCGTAGTGCTTGTCGGAAGTTCTCCTTTGTGCGCCGAGATACTCTATCATATAGCCGTTCTTTCCAATCTGCCGAATCAAAACGTTTTGAATCTGTATCTTGCCGACAAAGACGCCGAGGAGTTTTATAAAAAGATAAAGAGGCTTTTTTGGAATATCGAAAAAGTTGAACATCTGAGGATAAAGCCCGTAAAAGTCGATAGCGATAGTTTTAAATTTTATAAAAACAATATGTGGAGAAGCAAAAATCTCACGAACATTATCATAGCTACGGAAAATGACGACAAAAATCTCGATATCGCCATCAATCTTCAAGATATCGTATTTTTAAGAGATATTTCCGAAGGAAAGTTTAAAACCAAAGTGTTGGTAGCGACGGATATGGATAAGACTCTCGCTCGAAAAATAAACGAAGATAAGGAATTTTTCAAAAACTTTTATACTTTCGGAGACAAGGAGGAGGCTTCCTCGAAAGAGAATCTTATAGACGAAGAGCTCGATCTCATAGCCAAAGCGATTCACTATCTTTATAAAAAAATAGTTTACGATTCCGATTTCCTCATTACCGACAAGAACAGGGAAGAGGTTGAAAAGAGGTGGTATGATATAGAGATGTTTAGCGATAAACTCTCCAACAAAATGCAGGCTTTGCATATGGATACCAAGCTTTTGGCTTTGGGACTTAGGAAAGTAAGAAGTTATGAAGATAAGAGGAAGCTTTTGGAAAAGAATAGGGAGATTTTTTTGAGAAAGCTCGGCAAAACGGATGTGGAAGAGAAGGAGATATACGAGTTTTCGAAAAAGCTTGAAGAGTTTTACGACGGGAAGATTCTTGATACGGAGAGAATTCCGAAAGATTTCAAACCTCTTTTTCTGCCCAAAAAGTATGATACTCTCTTTGAAAAACTTATAAGAAGCGAGCATAACCGTTGGATGACCTATCACTATCTAAACGGATGGGAATACGGAGCTTCTAAGAACAAGAGAGCGAAAAAACACAACTGCCTCGTTCCTTTCGACGATCTTACATATACGGTGATATTCGATATCTATTCGGTTCTTTACATTCCGAATATTTTGGCAAGTGCGGGGTACGAGCTCAAGGAGATCGAATCTTTATATAATTTCAAAATGAGTTTTTCAAAAGATAGGGTGATTTTCGGAATAACCGGACATAGAGATCTTTGCAAGAGAGATTTGGATTATCTAAAGAGAGAGATAAAAAAGATATTTGAGAAGTATTTGAAGATTTATCCGGGTAAGAAGCCCGTTTTGCTGTCTCCTTTGGCGGAAGGAGCCGATATGCTCGCGGCTGAGGCGGCTTTGGAAGAGGGGATGGAGCTTTGGGTGGAGATACCTTTCGAAGAGAGGGCGTATCTTGAGACTTTCGAATGCAAGAGGTCGATAAAAAAGTATGAAGATCTGAAACGGTACGCAAAAAGTTTCGAAATATCAAACTGCGATTATGCGAAAGAAGGAAACGGGTGCTTTAGAAAGTTGGGGAAAAAGATAGCGGATAGAAGCGATATTTTGATAGCTTTGTGGGACGGGAAAGATAACGGCAAAGAGGGCGGAACCGCCGATATCGTAAATTATGCCAAGAGTCTTAAGAAAACCGTTTGCGTCGTTAAAACCTTAAGGAGCTCGTTTTTATAGTTTCGTAAATAAAAACGGCGGTATTATAAACGGGTAATGTCAAGTTTTGTTCGCAATTTCCCTCGCCTCGTGAAGCTTAACCTCTACTTTTAAAGGGGTTGGAAAAAGAGAGGATTAGCAGGCAAATTTAAAGCAAAATTCTTAATGTAGTTTGTGTTAATTCAAGATTTAGCTTATGTTAACTCAAGATTTATGTAGGCACTATTATAATAGTTAGGCTTTAGCCATCATTAAAGCTTTTTATGCAATCTGCATAGCTTAAAGCTTTTAAATTATCATTTTAATCTTTTATGTTATAATAACACAGGTTATCACAACTAAGGTTATTATAATGAAAAAATTTTACGATAGAGTCGATGAACTCTCACTTTTGGCTAAAGCGGACAAGCTAAAAGATAAACGCTCTATTATGAGCGTAATTATCGGTAGAAGAAGAGTAGGCAAAACCGCTTTGATATTGCAAGATTTCAGCAACTCTAAAAAGCTATACTTTTTTGTCTCTAAAAAAAGCGAAAGACTGCTTGTAGAAGAGTTTACGCAAGAGGTAAAAGAGAAACTTAATATTAAGATTTTCGGAGAGATAAAGAGCTTTGAAAAGCTTTTTGAGTATCTTTTGGAGCTATCTAAAGAGATGCCTTTTACGCTGGTGATTGATGAGTTTCAAGATTTTTATAAAGTAAACGAATCGATTTTTTCTTCTATGCAAAAGCTTTGGGATTTGAATAAAGATAGCTCTCATATGCATTTGATATTGTCCGGTTCGGTGTATAGCTTAATGAAAAAGATATTCCAAAACGCTAAAGAGCCCCTTTTTGCAAGAGCCGATTTTAAAATAGATTTAAAGCCTTTCAATCCGATGGTTCTAAAAGAGATTTTGCAAGATTACAATGCTTATAATGCTACGAATTTGCTTGATTTTTATACTATTAGCGGGGGAGTGGCGAAATATATCGAGCTTTTTGTGTTGTATGAGAGTTTTTCGCAAGATAGTATGATAGATGAGATTTTTCAAGAAAACTCACTCTTTTTAGATGAGGGGAAAAACAGACTTATAGAGGAGTTCGGTAAAGAGTATAGCGTATATTTTTCTATTTTATCGCTTATTGCCTCTTCTAAAACTTCCAAAAGCGAGATTGAATCGGTGTTGGAAAAAAACATATCGGGATATCTTGAGAGATTGCATAAAGATTATAACATTATAAAGCCCATTAAACCGATAGGTGCGAAAGTCAATTCGAAATTGCAAAAGTATGAAATTGTCGATAATTTTTTAAGCTTTTGGTTTAGGTTTATTTATAAATATCAATCTTACATCGAGTCTAAAAACTTTGCGCTTTTAAAGCAAATCGTTCGCAGAGATTTTAGCACCTATAAAGGAAGATTTTTACAGAAGCTCTTTATAGAAATTTTCAAAGATAGTAAAAAGTTTACGCAAGTTGGCTCTTATTGGGAAAGAGGCAACAAAAACGAAATAGATATCGTCGCACTAAATGAATTAACTAAAAAAATGGTGATTTGCGAAGTTAAACTAAGTAAAGAGAAATTAAACTTAAACGA
>CAZPVZ010000080.1:0-8460 GCA_964590185.1 uncultured Campylobacterales bacterium | reverse complement strand
GAGCGATAGAGAGTTTGAGGGTTTAAGTGAGAGTAAAAATCTGCGGAATTACGAATATCGATGACGCTTTAGCCGCCGTTTACGCCGGTGCGGACGCTTTGGGATTCGTATTTTACGAGAAATCTCCAAGATATGTATCCGTAAAAAAGGCTAAGGAGATAGTTTCGAAACTTCCTCCTTTCGTAACCTGCACGGGACTTTTCGTTAACGTCTCCTCCTCTTTCGTAAATGAAGTTTGCTTGGAAAGCGGTATGGATCTTGCCCAGATACATTTCGAAGCCGATAAGGATTTTTACGACTCTTTGAGAGTGAAACATATAAAAGTTGTAAGAGCGAGGTCTAAAGAGGATCTGCATAAATACGAAGACGAATACAGAATAGTGGACGCTTTCGTAGAGAGCTACGGAGGAGAGGGGAAAAGAGTCGAGATTTCGTGGTTTGAAAATGTAGATCGCTCGAAGATAATCTTAGCGGGAGGATTGACTCCTAAAAATCTTAAAGAGGTGAAAAACTTGGGATTTTACGGGGTTGACGTAAGCAGCGGAGTGGAGAGGGAAAAGGGGATAAAAGATCATAAAAAGATAAACGAGTTTGTAAAAATTGCCAAAAGCGAACTAAATGAACAGATACGATCCTTTAATTAGAAGACTTTCGAAAGAGAAGATTCCGAAAGAAGAGTTTGAAAGGTTTATGAAGGAAGTCGAGGAGGGGGTTTTCGAGGATAGCGGTTATTTGGAGTTGCTTCGAACCTACGGACTTCCGATAGAGGAGAAAGACGGATTCGTCTATTTGAAAACTCTCTTTACTCCTTTTAGAGAGCAGGTTTTTTGTTTCGTGGATATAGAGACTAACGGTAACAGTCCCGTTAAAAATCAGATAATAGAAATAGGGGCCATTAAGTATAAAAACGGAGAGATTATCGATAAGATGGAGTCTCTCATACATTGCGATTTCGTGCCCGAATATATTACCAAAATTACCAATATTACCGTAGAGGATTTAAAAAACGCTTCTTCTTTAAATAAAATTCTGCACGATTTTAAGCTTTTTTTGGACGATGCGGTTTTCGTGGCGCACAATGTGAATTTCGATTTCAATTTCATCTCCGCTTCGTTGGAAAAAGCCGGTTACGGGAGACTTTTGAACCGAAAACTTTGCACGATAGATCTGGCTAGAAAGACGATAAAGGCCGAGCGTTACGGATTGGCGTATTTGATAGAGCATTTAAACATAGATACCCCCACTCATCATAGAGCCCATGCCGACGCTTTGAGTTCTCTTCAAATATTTGAAAAATCTTTGCTAAACCTCCCTCCCGAAGTTAAAACCGCGGAGGATCTTTTGCTTTTTGCGAGACCTAACGAAGCTAAAAGAAAAAAGAAAAATTTAAACTGAATAACTCTATTTTAATCGTAAAAATTGTAAAATCCTTATATGTATGTAAAAAGCGACAGTAAAAAATTGGAAACGATAAAAACCGTCGGGTTGAGTTTAAGGCCGAATTCTCCGGGATTGAAAAGCCATTACGAGAGATTGAGAAAGAAGCTTGCGGAATACGGGACGTCTCTTTTGGTGGAAAAAAAGAGCGCCGATATGATAGGAGTGGAAGGCGTATCGTTTGAAGAGATGTGTAAAAAAAGCGACTTTCTCATTTCGATAGGAGGAGACGGAACTCTTATCTCTTTAAGCAGGAGAAGTTTTCCCTTTCAAAAACCGGTTTTGGGTATAAACGCCGGAAATTTGGGTTTTTTGGCCGACGTACAGATAGAGGAGATGGAGGAGTTTATAGATAAGATATTTAAGGGAGAGTATCGGATAGATATAAGAATGCTTTTGGATATTAAGCTTCAAAAGGGAGAAGAGAGAAAGGAGTTGGTTGCTTTTAACGACATAGTTTTTTCGAGAAAAAGCGTGGCCGGAATGGTAGATATAGAGGCCTACGTTTCCAATCAAAACGCTTATATGGAGACGAAACATCTAAACAGCTATTACGGTGACGGACTTATAGTATCCACTCCCACGGGATCTACCGCTTATAACCTTTCCGCCGGAGGTCCCGTGGTTTTTCCTTTGACGGAAGCTATTATTTTAACTCCCATCTGCCCTCACTCCTTGACTCAAAGACCTCTCGTTTTGCCGGTCGATTTCGAGATAGAGTTCAGAAGCAAAGATGATGTCATTTTGGTGATAGACGGTCAAGACATCTATCAAATGAGAGATTTTGATAAAATATGCATTAAAATAGCCGAAAAAGGCGCTAAAATGATACATCGCATTCAAAGAAACTATTTCGATATCTTAAAAGCGAAGCTCAACTGGGGTGAATCGTGATAGAGAGTTTTTATCTTAAAAACCATATCACTTTTAAAGAGGCGAAGTTAAAATTCGATAAGAACTTTATAGTTTTTACCGGACAAAGCGGTGCCGGAAAATCGATACTTATGGAGGCGATACTTGCGGTTTTCGGATTTAAGGAGCCCAAAGCTTCGTTTTCGGAAGCGGTTATAGACTCTCCTTTGTATTTGGATAAATTTTTGATAGAAGAGGACGAACCGAATATATTCAAATGCGTAAAGGAGCAAAAAACCAGATATTTCATAAACAATCAGACCGTTTCGAAAAGGATCGTAAAGGAGATTTCTCAAACTTTTGTAAAGTACCTCTCTTTAAGGGAAGCCAAGGAGCTTGAGAGCGAAAATTTGCTGAAATCTCTCGATAAGATTATTGCTATGAAAGATAGCGATTATGAAAATGTTTTGAAAGAATTTAGAGAAAAATTTAGAAAATACAAAAGCGTTAAGGAAGAGCTTAAAAAGATAGAGGAAGAGGAGAAAAAGATCGGCGAGCTTAAGGAGTTTGCCGAGTACGAGATAAGAAAGATAGAGGAAATTTCGCCTAAAATCGGCGAGTACGAAGAGCTTATGGAGCTTAAAAAGTCTCTTGCCAAAAAGGAGAGAATAGAGGAAGCGATAGCGAAAACCGAACTTTTTTTCGAAAACGAGCATCTCGTCAACGAAGCTTTGTCTCTTCTTGATAGAGACAGCTCTTTTTTTGACGAAGCGATGAACGAACTTAGAAACGTTTTTGAAGAGGAGAGGGATAAGTTAAACGAGCTTGAGGAGCTCGATATAGAGTATATTTTGGATCGTATAGAGAAGCTCTCCTCCTTGAAACGAAGATACGGTTCCGTAGAGGAGGCTTTGGAGTATCTTCAAAAAAAGAAAAAAGAGCTTGCTCATTACGAAAATATAGAGTTTGAAAAAAAGAGCCTCGAAGAGAAGGCGGCTAAACTTTTTAAAGATTTAAACGAGCTCGCTTCGGTTCAACGAAAAGAGAGAGAAAAAGCCGTAAAGGTTTTGGAGGGAAAAATAAACGAATATCTTAAAACGCTCTATCTTGAAGATATCTCTCTCGTTTTGGAAGAGAGGGAGCTTTATGAGTTCGGGACGGATGAAATAAGGATAGAGCTTAAAAATATAGATCTTAAAAAGATAAGCACGGGAGAGTTTAACAGAGTGAGACTTGCTTTTTTGGCCGCTTCGAGCGGATTGGACGAAAAAGAGGGAGGAGTTTTGATACTCGATGAGGTTGACGCCAATTTAAGCGGCAAAGAGGCTATGAGCGTAGCTACCGTTTTAAAGGAGCTTTCTAAAAAGTATCGGATACTTGCGATTTCTCATCAGCCTCAGCTATCTTCTCAAGCCGATTTGCATTTTTTGGTTAGGAAAGAAGGTGAAGAGAGTACCGTTAAGCTTTTGAGCAAAGAAGAGAGAGTGGAGGAGCTTGCGAGAATGATTAGCGGAGAGGAGATAAACGCCAAAGCTTTGGATTTCGCTAAAAGTTTGCTCGATCAATAATCCCACATCTCAAAGTCGTCCCATATGGTTTTTGCTTTTTCGTCCCCGTTATCGAACGCTTTCGAAAGCCAATATTTTGCTCTTTGCATATCTCGTTTTTGGACTCCTTGTTTATAGATATACATGATTCCGAGCATTCGTTGCGCGACGGCGTGATTTTTTTTGGCCGCTTTCATAAACCATCTGAAAGCTTTTTGATAATCTTTTAAAACTCCTATTCCCTCGTAATACATTTTTCCTATCGCGTACATCGCGTCCACGCTTCCGTCTTTGGCGGCTCTTTTATACCATTTGAGCGCTTTTTTTAGATCTTTTTTCACTCCTTTGCCGAAAGCGTACATCCACGCGATGGCGAGTTCCGCTTCTTTATTGCCTTTTTGGGAAGCCTTTAAAAACCATTTATAAGCCTCTTTGTAGTTTTTTTCGGTTCCCTCTCCGAGAACGTACATTTTTCCTAACTCGAATTGAGCCGGACTGTAACCGTTTCTTGCCGCCAAATTCATCCAATAGAAGGCTTTTTCCAAATTTTTTTCGACTCCCCGGCCGTTTTTATACATCATCGCTATGTTATACTGCGCTATGGCGTTATCTTTTTGAGCCTCTTTTTTGTAATATTCGAAAGATTTCGTATTTTCCGTCCCTTTTGCCAAAGAGAGGGAAAATATCATCAAAACGGATAGAAGAAGCTTTTTTAACATATCTATTTCCCGAATACTTTTTTAAGAATGTCGGTAGTTCTAAAAGCCGGGTTTTTTCTTATCAATCTCTCTTTTTGAGAGATCATTTTAAAAAGGGAATCCACCGTTTTTTTCGTTACGTAACTTTCAAGATCGCTATCTTCGTTCCCCGGCAAATATTCGGAAAATCCGAAATTTTTCGCCAAAGAGCCGATTTGAGAGTTATTTACGAAGTTTTTTGCATATTTTGAGTAGTATTCGTTAAAGGTTTTATAGTAGGTCGCTACGCCGTTTTCTTTCATGCTCTCTTTAACTATCGGAGCGATTTTTTTTATCAGTTTATCTTCCGTCGTTTTTTTGAAATATTCGGTTGCCGCCGTATCTCCTCCGCTTAGTATGGCTTTGGCGTCTTGGAAGCTCATGTTCGATATTGCTTCGATAAAGATGTTTGCGGTTTCCGGAACGGCTTTTTCCGCGGCTCTGTTTATGGCGATCGTTAAATCGTCGGCATATTTTCCGGCTCCGGCTTTTCTCAATATCGCTTCGGCTTTTTGGAGGTTTTTAGGAAGGGGAATTTTAAAAGCGGGATTGTTTAAAAATCCTCCGTTTTTGCCGAGAGTCGATATGGCGTCTTTGACTCCTATTTTTAACGCCTCTTTCAGTCCTTTCGTTGCTTGGATATCGGTTAAGGAATTTTTATTCTCTTTTTGCGAAAGGCTTTTTGAGTTTGCGAAGTTTTTGACTCCTTCGCTTACCATGTCCATAAAGCCTCCGGCTTGCAGCGTAAAAGAAAATATGAAAACGGTTATTATGATTTTTTTAAAATTTCTCATTCGGTTCCTTTTATCGAGTTTGACTTAATTATATTATATTAAAAATTTAATAATACTTAAATATTTTACCTTCGTTCTTTATGATAATATATATTCGTGAATAAAATGTGAATCGGAAACGGGTTTTCATTATTAGAAATTAAAAAAAATATATAAAACCAATTTTTTAAAAAGATATGAGGCAAAGAGGAGAAGGCCCCGAAAAGGGGCCGAAAAAGATTAACTTGAAACGAGCGTAATTTTAAAATCTGCCATTCCTTTGCATACCGTACCGCATACTTTATATTCGAACATTACACGGATCGTATAATTTCCGGCTTGAGCTCCTCTCGTAATAAGGACTATCTCCCTTGAAGCGGTATCTTTTTTTCCTTTACAGGGACGAAGATTTCCGAAACATATTTTTTGAGAGGGAACTATCATAACGCTTGGAGTATCATCCGGAAGAGTATTATTCGGAGTTACTACGATTTTCGTTACGCATATCTCTTCGAAACTTATTAATTTAAAACAGTTTGAAAATTCCAGACACATAATCTCCACGTCGTCCGTTTCAAGCCGGTCGTTTGGCGAATCTCCCCATCTTATTTTGACGCACGGTTTCAGGTTGCAAGATGACAAATCGGGGGAAGCGGGTGAATCGAAAAATTTACAAGGATCGATACATTCCTCCCCTTCACAGCAATACCTTGCATAAAAATGAAAAGAATTATCTATTAAAACGTTATATTTAGGACCGCATTCCACAATTCCGTTGCACGCCGTTATGGTTGCCATTTTCTCCTCCTTTCCTTTAGAAAATATATTTACATTATAAAATATATAATGTAAATTTTTTCTTAAAAATACACATTTCTGGTAAAAATATTGAAAAATATCCTTATGGTATTTAAGTAATATTAAAAAAGTAAGAAGATTTTTTAGAAGAAGTTCCTTTTTCTTCGTTTTTAGTTTATTAAATATAAAAATTAAGAATAAATATAAGACTAAATATATCAGGAAAAGACCGACTTCTAAACGAAATCTTCAAAAAGCCGATCTGTTTTGAAAATATTTTAGGATTGAAATATGAACGCTACCGTTTCTTCTTATAGTATGAGCGCTTTGGATCTCTCTATTAGGACAAGCTCGGGAGACGAGATTTCGTTGGGACTTTATAGTAAGGAGAGTTTAAGTTATGAGAGCGATTTTTCTTCAAAGGAGCTTACTTTAACGAAAGAGAGGGGGATAAGACTTCATTATGAGGGCAACGGTTTGGATGAGCGGGATAAAAAAGAGATTGCCGAAGCTTTAAAGCAGGTGCAAGATATATTGGATCAATTTTTATCTCCTAAAGAGACGCAAAAAAGCGAAGAAGAGGTTTCAAGAAAGATTTTGGATGTGATTTCCCCTCTGAAAGAGCCTGAGAACGAAGAGAAAAATAGCTATTTGAAAAATTCGTTGACCGATCTTTTTAACGAAATCTTTAAGAACGAACAAAACGGCGAAGATATTTTAAAAACTCTCGATAATGTGTTTAAAAGCGTTTTGGACGAGTTCGATCCTTTTAATTTTTACGCGTAAGAGCGAGAGAGATTCCTCTCTTTCGCTTTTTCATAGCATATGCCCCATTTTCTCTTTTTTCGTTTTTAGATAGTTTTTGTTATATTCGTTGGGTTTTATAACGATCGGGATTCTTTTTACTATCGCTATGTTTTTTAAACTCTCTATCTTTTGAGGATTGTTCGTTAGAAGATTTATACGGGAGATTTTAAAGTGGTGGAGGATAAATTCCACTATTTCGTAGGTTCTCTCGTCCGCCGCAAAACCGAGCTGGTGATTTGCCTCTATCGTATCGAATCCTTTATCTTGGAGGGCGTAGGCGTTTACTTTGTTTAAAAGTCCTATGTTTCTGCCCTCTTGTCTTAGGTATATTACCATTCCGTTGTGTTCGTTTATATATTTTAAAGAGTACTCGAGCTGATCTCTGCAATCGCATTTATAGCTTCCTATGGCGTCTCCCGTTAGGCATTCGCTGTGAACTCTTACGGTTACGGGCTCTTTTAACGGCTCTTTGAAAATAACCAGATGCTCTTTACACCCCTCTTTGAAAGCTTGTATTTTAAACTCTCCGAAACGAGTCGGCAGATTTGCTATGTCGGAAATTTTAATATTCATTTTTTTTATACCTCTTTTATGGTAAAATGGTAGCTTTTCAATCGGACGAGGCAATATTAACAAAAAATAGGAAATAAAATGTTTAAGAGATTTAGAAGACTAAGGATCAACGAGAAATTAAGGGAACTTGTAACGGAGACCGTTTTAACCAAGAAGGATTTTATATATCCTCTTTTCGTTAGAGAAGGGGAGGGTATCAAAAAAGAGATCTCATCCATGCCCGGCGTTTATCAGATGAGCATCGACGAGATTTTAAAAGAGTGCGAGGTTCTAAAAGGTTTGGGGCTTTATTCGATCATACTTTTCGGAATTCCGAGCGTCAAAGACAGTATAGGAAGCGACGCGTTATCGGAAGAGGGGATAATCTCAAGAACCGTAAAAGCGATAAAAGAGGCTCATCCCGATATTTTCGTAGTAACGGATCTTTGTTTTTGCGAATATACCGATCACGGGCATTGCGGTATTTTGGACATGAAACATAAAACGGTCAATAACGACGCCACTTTGGAGATACTCGGAAAACAAGCCGTCGTTCACGCAAAGGCCGGAGCGGATATGATAGCTCCAAGCGGCATGATGGACGGAATGATAACGGCCATCAGAGAGGCTTTGGATGAGGAGGGATTTATTAATTTGCCGATTATGAGTTATTCGACGAAATTTGCAAGCTCTTATTACGGACCTTTTAGGGACGTGGCGGAATCGGCTCCGAGTTTCGGAGATAGAAGAAGTTATCAGATGAATCCGGCAAACAGGCGGGAGGCGATTTTGGAGTCTCTCGAGGATGAAGCCGAAGGAGCCGATATTTTGATGGTTAAGCCCTCTCTTGCGTATCTCGATATCGTAAGGGATATAAGAGAGCATACGATGCTTCCTTTAGCCGTTTATAACGTAAGCGGAGAGTATTCGATGCTGAAAGCGGCTCAAAAGGCGGGC
>CAZPVZ010000079.1:0-5870 GCA_964590185.1 uncultured Campylobacterales bacterium | reverse complement strand
TCTTTGTAAAGATAGGGGCGGATTTTGGGAGGTATCTTCAGTATCCTGCACTTTTCCTTAAACTCTTTGCTCATCTTCGCTTTAACGAAAGGCGCTATGAAAATTTCTCTCTCTTTTATCGCTACGGCTATTTTATGGCTTACGACTGTCTCTTTTCTTTTCAGTATCTCCTCTTTGCTCTCTTTCGATAGCAAAACGCCGAGCCTTTTTAAGATCTCGTCTATTGCTCTTATGCTTTCGGTATCGTCCTTTTTTCTCTCCAAAATATAAAAATCCTTCTCTTTATGGAGTATTTTCAGTTTATAGACTCTCTCTTTGTCTTTTTGAAGATACTCGAAGCTTTTTAAAACTCCCTCTTTGTATAGTTTTAAAAACGGATCGGAGAAGTTTTTTCGTATGAAGTTTCTTTTGTATTTTTCGTCCGCGTTCGTTTCGTCAACGAAATATTTTATTTTATTTGTTTCCAAAAATTCCGAAAGCTCCTCTTTGGAAATCCCTATAAGAGGTCTTACGAGAGTGTAAAACTCTCTTTCTTTTATCTCTTCAAATCCCAAAAGCTCGACTACGCCGGCTCCTTTGGAAAACTGCATGAAAAACCATTCCAAACGGTCGTTTAGCTGATGGGCGGTTATTAGAGTTTCGTATCCCTCTTTTTTTATTATCTCTTTGAAAAAGCCGTATCTTACCGCTCTTGCGTTATGCTCGAAATTGGAAGAAGGAAGAGAGACTCTTTTCGTAAAAGCTTTTTTGGAGTATTTTTTTGCAAGCTCTTTTGCGTATTCCTCTTCCGCGTCGGAGTTTTTTCTCGTTTTGTAATTGACAAGAGCGATGTCGAAATCCACATCATACTCTTTCAGGATAAAGAACAAAGCGGTGGAATCCACTCCGCCCGAGAAAGCCAAAAGGTTTTTGGATCTTCTTAAGAGGTTTAAAGTCTTTTCAGATAGCTTCGGTAACCGTTGCAATAAGCTTATCTCCCGCTATTTCGGTAACTTTTGCCTTATACATCTTTCCTACTTCCAAAGGCTCTTTAATAAGCGTTTCGTTTATCAAGATCTCTCCGTCTATCTCCGGCGCCCATTGAAGCTTTTTGGCTCCTATCAAAAACTCGTGTTCGCTGCTTTCTCCCTCTATCTCCACGATTATCTCTTTGTTAAGCTCTTTTTGAAGGCTTTTTCGAAGTTTTGCGCGGACTATTTCGTTTAATATCTCTATCCTCTCCTCTATGATTTCGTTTTCGATCTTATCTTTCATATCGTAGGCTTTCGTTCCCTCTTCGTCGCTGTAGGCGAAAATGTTTATCCTGTCGAAATCGAAATCGGTTAAGAAATCGCAAAGTTCTTGAAAATCCTCTTCTCTCTCTCCCGGATGTCCGACGATGACGCTCGTTCTTAAAAAGGAGTCCTCTATCTTTCTCATTTTAATAAGCTCTTTCTCTACGATTTCTCTTCCTACGCCTCTTTTCATAATTTTTAACATTCTATCGCTTATATGCTGTATGGGCATATCGAAATAGTTGTGAAATATTTTTGAAGAGGCTATTTTTTCTATCGTTGCGTCCGTTAGAGTCGAAGGGTAGAGATAGAGTATTCTCGCGCTTTTTACTCCGTCTATTTTTTCAATCGCTTCGATAAGTTTTACGAGCCCCTCCCGCTCTTTAAAATCTCTCAAATAGGAAGAGCTGTCTTGAGAGATGAAACTAAAATCGTAAAATCCTCTCTCGGATAGTTTTTCGACCTCTTTAGTTATGTCTTTTATCTCTCTGGATTTCAGTTTTCCTTTAAAACCGGGAATCGCGCAGAAACTGCAGGTTTGATTGCATCCTTCGCTAAGTTTTATATAGGCGTGATAGTTCGAACCAGTTATGACTCTCTCCGTTTCGCTTTTTAAAAGGTACGTTTCGGGAGAGAAGGTGCTTTTTCTATTTTCGATTATTCGGTCTATCTTGTCGTAATCTCCGACTCCGGTAAAGATATCCACCTCTTTTAGCTCTTTTTGAAGCTCCTCTTTGTATCTTTCGCTAAGGCATCCGCTCATAACCAAAAGAGAGTCTTTTTTCCTCTCTTGATGGAGGGAGAGTATCGTTTGCAAACTCTCCTCTTTCGCCGCGTCTATGAAACCGCAGGTGTTTACGATGATTACGTCCGCCTCTTTAGGATCGTCGGTTAGGGCGTAATCTTTCAGTCTGCCCAGCATAACTTCGCTGTCTATAAGGTTTTTCGTACATCCCAACGATACGAGGTGCAGTTTTTTATCCATTTTCATATCCATATGTTGTCTATTAGTCTCGTAGAACCCACGTATCCCGCTACGAGGATGATCGTATTTCCTATCTCTATCTTTTCGATTTCGTTAAAGTCTCTATCCACTATCTCGACGTAATCTATTTTTATCTCTTTTAAAACTTCTCTCATTTTCTCTTTTATCTTTTCGGACTCTCTCTCCCCCGCCGTTATCATATTGGAAGCTCTTTTTAGCGCTTGGGAGAGAAGAAGAGCTTTGTTTCTCTCTTTCGGGGAGAGATAGGCGTTTCTGCTGCTCATCGCAAGCCCGCTTTCTTCTCTTACGAGTTCGCAAGGAACTATCTTCGTATCCAAAAACAGTTCTTTTGCCATTTTCGTTATCAGATAGAGTTGCTGGGCGTCCTTTTTCCCGAAATAGGCTTTATCGGGAGAGGTTATGTTAAGAAGTTTCAAAACGACTCTCAAAACGCCGTCGAAGTGTCCCGGTCGGTGGTATCCTTCGAGAACGTATCCTTTTATTTTCGGAGCCGAGATCAAAACCTCGTCTTTATCGGGATATATCTCTTTTTCGCTCGGAGCGAAAAGTATCTCCACTCCCGCAAGTTCGCACAGTTTCCTATCCGCTTCCATTTTTCTCGGATATTTCTCAAGATCTTCGCCTTCCAAAAATTGGGTCGGATTTACGAAAACGGAAACTATCGTATGGTCGTTTTCCGCTACCGATCTTTTTATGAGCGAGAGGTGTCCCGCGTGCAAAGCTCCCATAGTCGGGACGAATCCCACGCTTCCTTTCAATCTTTTTCTATACTCTTTTAATTTTTTAGGGTCAGAAATTATTTCCATTTTGGTTCTCTTTTTTGGTATTATAATGTTCTTTAAAAAAGATAAATTATCAGATCGCTTTATTATAGCAGAAATAGGAGAGAAATTGGACGGTTACGAATATTCGGAACTTTTAAAAAAGCTGGAAACCAAAATAGACAATATTGCAAAAATTATTAAACCGAACGATTTAGAAAAGAGGCTGAAAGAGATAGAAGAGGAGGAGCAAAAGCCCGACTTTTGGAACGACGCCCAAAAAGCCGCCAAACTTCAGCAAGAGAAGAACAAACTCTCTTCAATGCTGAAAAATTACAAAAAAGCAAAAAGCGCCGTTGATGACGCTAAGGAGCTTTTCGAGATGGCGGATGCCGAGGGCGACGAAGAGACGAAAGAGGAGCTTTTCAAGGAAGCCTCCTCTTTGGAAGAGCTCGTTACGAAACTTGAGATTTCGATGATGTTAAGCGGAGAGGACGATTCGAAAAACGCTATCGTCTCCATCCATCCGGGAGCCGGAGGAACGGAATCTCAAGATTGGGCGAGCATCCTTTATAGAATGTATCTAAGATGGGCGGAAAGGCAGGGCTATAAGGTTGAGGAGCTCGATTATCAAGAGGGCGAAGAAGCCGGCATAAAAGATGTAAGCTTTATCGTAAAGGGAGAGAACGCTTACGGATATTTGAAAGCGGAAAACGGCATTCATCGTCTCGTTAGAATCAGCCCTTTCGATTCGAACGCCAGACGCCACACCTCTTTCGCCTCGGTAATGGTTTCGCCGGAAGTGGATGACGATATCGACATCGTGATAGAGGATAAGGATATCAGAGTCGATACTTATAGAGCCAGCGGAGCCGGAGGACAGCACGTAAATAAAACCGATTCGGCGATAAGGATAACGCACATCCCGACCGGTATCGTCGTGCAGTGCCAAAACGACAGAAGTCAGCATAAAAACAGAGCTAACGCGATGAAGATGCTGAAATCGAGACTTTATGAGCTCGAACTCGAAAAGCAAAAAGCCGAGAAGGAGGGGACTCCGAAAAGCGAAATAGGATGGGGGCATCAGATAAGAAGTTACGTTTTGGCTCCCTATCAGCAAGTAAAAGATAACAGAAGCGGCAAAGCCTACTCGAACGTGGAGGCGATACTTGACGGAGACATAACCAAAATAATCGAGGACGTTTTGATCGCTACGCAAGAAAAAGAGAATACAAATTCATAGAAAGGACGGATATGGTAGAAGTTTTGGATGAGACGCTGCTTGTTCAGTTGGGATATCAGCCGAGCGATAACGCTAAAGCTCAACTTAGAAGAGTGATAGAAAATACCAAAGGTTTCGATCATATAGGAAAGCATCTTTTGGCTTTGAACGACAACTTAAAGCCTTATGACTCTTACGTAACTCTCTCAAGCTCTTACGACTATTTTAAGATAAAAAACGAAGGTAAAACGCCCGAGGAGATTGAAGAGGTAAATAAGATAATCAATAAATGGGCTGAAAAATATAAAGTGAAACTTCAAAAAGTTGAAGGAAAAGAGACCTATTATATCATAGGGGTCGTCTGATTTTTAGAAATAGGGAGATTTTTTCTCTCTATTTCAACTCTTTTATATCCGCTATCTTCAAACCTTTTTTGTTATCGGCTAAAAGGAGTGCGTTTTTCTCTTTTAAAACGATAGCTTTTTGAATGCTGCCGTCGCTTTTAAAAAGAGCTATCGTTTTCGGAAAAGAGAGATTCGATATGTCTATCGCAAAGACTCCCGATTTTCCTCCGCAGGCAAAAAGTATCTTATCTTCCTCCGACAGCGTTGTTTCTACGATGTTGCTCATTAGAAGATGTTTGACGGACGATAGAAGGTTTGCGAAAGAGGGATCTACGATGTCGTATATGGCTACTCCTTTTGATTCTTGCGCTAAAAAGAGAGTTTGGTCGTTTTCGGAAACTTCGATGTCTCTTACGAAAGAGCCGGTTTCGTAAGAGGCTATCGAAATCGGCTCTAAAGTCGATAAAATATCAATTATTTCGAAACCTTCGCTTCCTTTTGCCACGTAAAGTCTATCTTTTTCTTTAGAGATTGAAAGAGAGTAGGGGAATGCGTTTAGTTTTACCGATTTGATCGGTTTTAAATCGGATGGATTTTCGATATCGACTATCAAGATTTCGCCCTTAGGCTCTTTCGAAAAAAGATTTCCGGAAGCTATGAAGGCTTTATCGTTTTCTTTCGATAGTTTTATGCTTCTTGCTTCTCCTTCAAGGATGAGAGTTCCCGAAACTTTGGGATTTTTTTTATCTTTTGCGTCTATAACCGTTAAGAAGAGATACGGATTGAAAGATCTTGAAAACAAAGCGAACAGATCTCCGACGACGTAGATTTCATCTTTTGAAGAAACGACCATATCGTAAGGGGTATATTCTCCGTTTATGAGGGGTATTGACGAGACGATTTGGGGTTTTTTCGGATTTTTTATATCTATCGTAAATAGTTTTTGAGAATTTGCCGCAAAGAGGTAGGAACGATCCGACGAGAGAGCCATTTCGTGAATTCCCCCTTCTATCGGAAGAAAGGAGATGAGAGGAAGAGAGGAGAGTTCGTTTTTTGAAATCTCTTCGTTCTCGTTTCCTTTTTTAAAAGAGTCGCCGCTTCCTCCTCCCCCGCATCCGATGAATAAAAGAGCGAGGAAGAGAAAAAGGGCTATTTTTTTCATTTTCAGTATCTTATGCCGTATTTAAGCGCTAAAGATTTAAATTCGTCGGATGCGATAAAGTGCATAATCATATCGTGTCTCGACATTCCTTTAGAGAGCAT
>CAZPVZ010000078.1:0-3290 GCA_964590185.1 uncultured Campylobacterales bacterium | reverse complement strand
GAAATAGTTTCCTATATGAAGTTCTCCGGAGGGCTGAATACCCGATAAAACTCTCATTTAATCACCCCAAATTGTGAAATTTGGGGGATTATACCAAAATATGCTTTAAGAGGTTTTATATCTTATAAAAAGCGTAAGTTTGGAGTCGGGTTTTAGTTCTTTTACGGTTATCGTATATGTTCCGTCTTTGTTTTTCAAATATTTTATCTTCACTCCGCTTATTTCCGGAGTGACGGCTTCAAGTTTCAGCGTATCGTCGGGATAGATTTTAAAAGTGAAGTTTTTTACCCTCTCTTCGTTTTCGTTTTTAATCGTTACCATTATGTTTTTTCTCGAGATCGAGTATGAAAGGTCGATATTTTTCCCCAGCAGAACTCTTTTGTATATTTCGTATCCGGATAGAGGAGTGAAGGAGGGATGCTTTTTTAGAAATTTGAAAAATTTTTCCAAAATGTTTATGTTTTTTCCGTATGAGAGCAGATGCGTATGGACGCTTAGAGTATATATTCCGTTTAAATACCTCAAAACGGTCGCCTCTTTCAATATCTGGTTCAATATCTTTTTTTGATCCCAGTCGAGATTTATAAGATAGATATAATCGTCTATTCCGTGTCTCGGGATCGTCATAATGTTTTTATATTCGAAAAAGGGCATCAACACTCCCTTTTCTTTTTCCATGACGTATTTGTAGCCCCCTTCGTTTAAATATTCGTACATTTTTTCGTCTATTTCCTCTCTCGGGGGTCTGAAGCCTCTTACTTTTTTGCCGGAAAGTTTTTCTATGAGTTTTTTGGAGCCGATTATCTCCTTTTTTATATATTCGTCGCTCTTTCCCGTTATCTTTTTGTGCGAATAGCTGTGGGAGCCGAACTCCAAAAATGGATTTGAAGCCGCCTCTTTTACGATTTTTTCGTTTTTTTCGGCCAGATAGCCGACTAAAAAGGCCGTTACGGGAATTTCGTATTTTTTTGACAGGTCGGAGAATCTTTTTAGATTTTCGAATTTGTATTCGGTATCTTCGGAAACGAAGATTATGTTTTGGGTATCTACGAAAGGATATTTTCTAATAATTACCGGATTTTCGAAAAATCTGAACGCTCCCTTTATCATATTTTTATATAAAGGAGCGCTCTCTTTCGATTCCGTGAGAGAGTAGCTCGGAAAATTGAAATAGACCCATTTTCCTTTTCCGTAATATCCGTGCCATACCATGCCGGCTTTTTTAAGGGAGATCATATTAAGATCGTTTTCCAAAAGAGGAGTTTGAGACTGCGTGAAATTCGTAAGCAAAAAGTCCGGTTTTAAATTTTCCGGAGCGGTGAAAACGGGCAGATCGTCATATAAGATAAGCTCCATTCTCTTTCCGTTTTCGTTAAAGGAGGTGAGGGGAGAGAGAAGTTTGGGAGTTAGATATCCGCCTTCTTTTTTTAATTGAAGATAATTGAAATCTTTGCTGAATTTCAATCCGGTAATGGAATTTAAAAATTTATCTCCCGTAAAGTTTCCGTTTTCGTCGCTGAAAGAGACGTTGTAGTTAAAAAGAAGATTGCCTCCCCGTCTTAAAAAGGACTTTATCTCGTTTTCCGAGAATGAGCTTAACGAAAGCGCGTCCAAAACGACTAAAATATCTCCCTTTTTTAAAGAGGCTATCTCTTTTTCCTCCGCGATTTTTGCTTCGTAAGAGATCTCTTTTAAAAAGTTCGAAAAATTTTTCAATCTCTCAAGATAGACTTCGTCTCCTATGCCGAATTTGACGAATATCTTTTGGGTTTCTTTCGATTTTAAAAGATAAACCTTTTTTTCGCGCACTCCTATCGTTGAAAAGTTTTTGGGCATGTAGCTTTCGAATATGTTGTATGCCGCGTACGAAAACAGCATGCTTAAAAAAAACATTAACGCAAGAAGCTTTAAACCGTATAAATTATCTTTTACTTTTATGCCGTTTTTAGTCAAAACTCTTTTCCTTAAAAAATAAAGTTGACCTTTTTAGCGAGGATAATACCTCATCGTAACTTTGATGACGCTTATTTTTTTTCCTCTCTCTGGCTTTATACAGAAAGTAGGCTATGATGCCGAAAATCATCGTCAAGATGGTTACTATCAAAATGACAAAAGACATAAACGTTAAAAGTTCCATTACAATTTTCCTTTTCTTTCGAGTTTTCCCCAATCCATTTTTATATTGAACCACTCCTCTATAGTGGCGAATATTTTTGCTATGTTGATGATGGAGATGAAAAATATACGGTAATATATCGCATATAAGGCAAGAGATAGTTTCTCTTTCGTTATCAAAAGACAATAAACGGCTCCGGCGGTATCCAAAACGGTAAAAAGTATCCACCAGTAAACTATCAAAATACTCGTTCCGGAAGTGAGGCTTAGATAGATTATAAAAAGATTTACCCAAAAGTCCATAAAGGGCCAAAGAACCGCTTCAAAAAGCATATACCATATAACTATGGTAAAAGATGGTCTTTTCCCGATATGCCAAAGATGTTTTCTGTGTTTTTTTATGGACTGGAGAATTCCTCTCGTCCATCTGTATCTCTGTTTTAAAAGATCCAAAAGATTTTCCGGAGCTTCGGTGTAGGAGAGGGCGTCTATTTCGAAATCTATCTTATACCCTTTTTGAAGCAGTCTTAGCGTCAAATCGCAATCTTCCGCGAAAGTGTCGTCTTGGTAACCTCCCACGTCTATGAGAGCTCTTTTTTTAAACATTCCTATGGGACCGGGGATGATGTTTACGAGTTTAAAAAACGATTGGGCGTTTCTTACCATATTTAGTCCCTCTATATATTCCAAAGCCTGAAGTTTCGTCCATATATTTTCCTGATTGGTTACGTAAACCGATCCGGCAACCGCCGCTATAGAGGGATCTTTGAAATGTTGAACCAAAAGTTCCACGGCGTCGTTTGCGAGTTTGGAGTCCGCGTCAACGCACATTATAAGTTCTCCGCTTGCCTTTTTTATGCCGTAGTTTAAGGCTTTCGCTTTTCCTTCGTTGATTTTCGAAAAGACTTTGAGACTCTTTTCTTCGTATTCGAACTCCATGCTTTTTGCGATGCTTAAGGTTCTGTCTTTGCTTCCGTCGTCTATTACGATGATTTCCAAAAAGGGGTGGGTTTGGTTGATAAGACTTCTTAAGGATTTCTCTATAACCGCCTCTTCGTTGAAACAGGGAACGATGATGCTTACCTTTTTATGTATGATCGTAAGTTGCTCTTCGTCCGCGCTTTTTTTTATCGTTTGAAGTATGGAAAAGATCATCAAAAGCATATATCTTGCGA
>CAZPVZ010000077.1:0-17850 GCA_964590185.1 uncultured Campylobacterales bacterium | reverse complement strand
TCTTTGGAAGATAGGCTGAAAGCGGCTAAAAAGGTGCACGATAGGGGTATTTTGGTGGGATTTCATTTCCATCCGATGATATATTACGAAGGATGGGAAGACGAGTATAAAGATATTTGCGATCGTCTTTTAAAGGAATTTGATCCGGAAAACGTCGTTATGGTTTCGATAGGCACCTTGACTTTTATAAAACCGGTTATAAAAAAAATAAGAAAAAGGGATTTTTACTCTAAGATTTTACAAATTCCTCTCGTTGACGCCGACGGAAAGCTCTCTTATCCGAAAGAGATAAAAATAAAAATGTTTAAACATCTCTACGATTCCCTATCTCCTTGGCACGGTAAGGTCTTTTTTTATATGTGTATGGAAAATCACTCCTTATGGAAAGATGTTTTCGGTTACGAATATCCTACTAACGAGAGTTTTGAGATGGATATGAAATTTAATTATATGAAAAAGATTATTAATAGAAGTTAATTATACTATTAAATCTTTTGAATAAAACTCTCACGCATATTAAAAAATTGTCGATATATAAAATATAGAATTTTCATATCGAGGAGAGGTGCGTGAGTATCAGACAAAAGCTTGTATTGTTGGTTGCGGTTCCGCTTATAGGTTTACTCTATTTAACGGGTATCAAAATTGTAGAAAGAGTGGATTTAAACAGAAAGATTGCACAGACAGCCGATCTTGTAGAGATTTCTCAAGTGATTAGCAAACTTGTCCACGAAACTCAAAAAGAGAGAGGAGCTACGGCTGGATATATAGGAAGTGAAGGCGAAAGTTTCCGAGACGTTTTGAAAGCTCAAAGAAAAAGTACGGATAAGCAGTTGAGAGTGTTTAAAAATCTTTTAAATGAAAAGATGAAAAGCTATTCTCCGGAGCTTCAAAAAAAGTTGGCTATTATATCGAAAAAATTTGAAGAACTTTCTAGGATAAAATCTAAAGTGGATAATTTCTCTCTTTCTTTAAAGGATTCTATTAATTATTATACCGATCTTAATAAAAATCTTTTGGATATAGTGGCGATAGCCGCAAAATATAGTCCTCAAAACGATATTTCAAAAGCTCTTATATCTTATAACTCTTTTTTGAAAGCTAAAGAGAGAGCGGGAATAGAGAGAGCCGTTCTTTCGGGTGCTTTTGCGGAAAATAGATTCGCACCCGGTATGTTTGAAAAAGCTGTCTCTTTAGTTGCTCAGCAAAAAGCGTATATGGATGATTTTTTGCAAACTGCCGATGATGAGATAAAAAAGATATATTTTAAAAAGATAAAAGATCCCTCTTTTGCAAAAGTGGAAAAGATGAGAAGAATCGCTTTTTCTCAAGAAGGAAATTTCGGGATAGATCCGAAAGTGTGGTTTGATACGATTACTAAAAAGATTAACGTTCTTAAACAGATAGACGATGAAATAGGAAAAATTATAGAAAAGAAGATAGAGGCTAACTCTTCCGACTTTATTTTTGTTATAGCAACTTCTATTTTGACGGTTTTATTGGCTTTGATATTTTCTTTTTTTATAAGTAAAGATATTCAAAAAAGAATTTTGAGTTTAAGAGATACCATTTTAAATATAGCTAAAACGAAAGATTTCGATATCAAGCCTTCCAAAGTTGAAAAAGATGAGATAGGAGAGATGAAAAAGGCATTTTTCGATCTTTTAAAAACTATTTCTCAAACTCTTTCGGAGGCTAAATTGAATGCCGACGAAACTAAAAAAGATGCTACGGAGATTAAGGATATCTTAAATAGAATAAGCGAAAATATTCAAAAAGAGAACGAATTTATAACCAATACCACTAAAGAAGCCGACGATATAAAGGGAGACTTGAGAGAGTCCGTAGCCAGTTCTTTAAATTCTAAAGAGGATATGCAAAAGGCTTACGAAATTTTGCAAGAGATGCAAAATCAAGTTTTAAAAATGATAGATAAAATAAATAGCAATGCCGATATGGAAATCTCTTTAGCTCAAAAGTTAAAACAGCTTAGCAATGATGCCGAACAGATTCAAGACGTTTTGAAAGTGATAAGCGAAATAGCCGAACAGACGAATCTGTTAGCTTTAAATGCGGCGATAGAAGCGGCGAGAGCCGGAGAGCACGGAAGAGGATTTGCGGTTGTTGCGGATGAAGTTAGACAGCTTGCCGAAAAGACTCAAAAGTCTTTGATAGAGATAAATGCTACCGTTAACGTTATCGTTCAAGCGATTAACGATACGAGTGAAAATATGAATAGAAACGTTAAAGATATAGAAGAACTTTCTTCATATTCCACAAGTGTTCAAAAAGAGATAGAAGACATTAATAAAGCTACTCAAATTACCGCAGAAAGTTTGAACGTAACGGCAAGAGCTATTGATGAGACTTCAAAAAAAGTTGAAGATTTTATCTATCAAATCAACTCGATAAAAAAACTTTCCGCCACTAATGAAAATTCCATAAAACTGGCGGATAAAATGGCTGAGGATTTAAATCATTCCGCTAATAGATTGGAGAGTTCTTTAGAACAGTTTAAACTCTGATTCACGGGGGCTTTAGCCTCCGAAATATGAAAATTTTCTTTTTATTTTATGTAAATATCACTCTTTATTGGATATACTATTTTCCCAAATGGCGTAAGGGAAATGGTATGAAAATATTAAATATTTTAAAAAATGATCCTGCAAGATTTATAACCGGAGCCGTTTTAATAGCGGTTGTGGCGATTGTTGCTTTAATAGACAACTTCTTTATCACTTGGCTTTTTTTGGGTATAACTTTTATGTTTGCGTTTTATGAGGCTTTGTCTCTTTTCGGTATAGAAACCAACTCTTTATACACTTACGCGCTTTTATTGTGGATAACGGCTTATTTTTATCCGAATCCTGATGATTTAATTTTTATTATTTTAATTATTTTTGCTTCTTTTACCGCATATAGAAAATCTAAAGAGCTTTATTTGATAGCTCCCTTTTTGTATGTGGCAAGTTCCTATCTTTTTATTTTGGCTTTATATAAAGATTTCGGTATGGAAGCTCTTATATGGCTTGTTTTGATAGTGGCTCCCGCGGACATAGGGGCTTATATGACGGGAAAACTTTTCGGAAAGACTCCTTTTTGCAAAACTTCTCCCAAAAAAACTCTGGAAGGAGTGATCGGCGGAATCGTTTTATCGACGGTTATAGGCACTTTTTACGGAATCTATTTCGTAACTGCGTTTTTATCTTTTACAATATCTTTATTTGCCGCCGTTTCCGCCGTTTTTGGGGATCTGTTCGAGAGTTATCTAAAAAGAAGGGCGGGAGTCAAAGATAGCGGAAATCTTTTTCCGGGACACGGAGGGATGCTGGATAGGATAGACGGATATATGTTCGCTTCCGTTATTATGGTAATACTTTTGAGAGGGTTGGCGTGATAGTTTTAGGATCTACGGGGTCAATAGGGGTAAATACTTTAAAAATAGCCGAGAGATTTTCTCTTTCGGTAGAAGCTTTGGTCGCCGGAAACAATGTGGAGCTTTTAAATAAACAGATAGAGAAGTTTTCTCCGAAATTCGTCGTCGTAGGCTCAAAGGAAAAATTATCTTCGGTAAATCATAAAAAAGTTTTTTGGGGAGAAGAGGGGATTTTAGAAGTTTTGAGAAGAAGCGAAAGCTCTCTTGTCGTAAACGCTCTTGTCGGTTTTTTCGGTCTTAAACCTACTTTGGAAGCGATAAGACTGGGCAAGAAAGTGGCTTTAGCCAATAAAGAGTCTTTGGTTGTGGGAGGAGCTTTTATAAAAACCGAAAATATAGTTCCTATAGATAGCGAACATTTCGGACTTTGGTATCTTTTGCAAGATAAAAAAATTAAAAGAATGATCGTTACGGCAAGCGGTGGTGCTTTTAGAGACGCTCCTTTGGAAAAATTAAAGGATATGACTCCGAAAGAGGCTCTTTGTCATCCTAATTGGTCGATGGGTAAAAAGATTACGATAGATAGCGCCACTATGACGAATAAGCTTTTCGAGCTTTTGGAAGCGAGATGGCTTTTCGGAGAAGGGGAGTATGAAGCTATCATAGAAACCAAATCGATAATTCACGCTTTGATAGATTTCATAGACGGGAGTACGACGGCTCATATAGCTCATGCGGATATGAAACTTCCGATCTCTTTTGCCGTATTGGGACGAGTGGAGGAAGAGATAGTTAAAACGGTGGATTTAACCGATATAGGCAGTTTGGAATTTAGAAAAATAGAAAAAGAGAGATATCCTATTTGGAGTATAAAAGAGGAGTTGTTAAAAGAGCCCGTTAGAGGAGTGGCGGTTAATGCCGCAAACGAAGTGGCAGTGGATAAATTTTTAAAAGGTGAGATAGGATTTATGGATATATCTAAAATCACTTTAAACGCTTACGAAAAATTTTCCGATATAAAACCTACTCGAATAGAAGATATTTATGAGATAGATAGAGAAGTAAGGAGATTTTGTAAGTGAAAGTAGCCATTATGTGTTCGGGAGGGGACAGTTCGGGAATGAACCCCGCCATAAAGAGATTTATAGAGTATAGTTTCGAGTTGGGATTTGAACCTTATCTGATTTATGACGGTTTGGAGGGAATGATAGACGGAAATATAAAAAAGGCTTCCTATAAAGATGCCGCCGGGATTATCTTTAGGGGCGGAACCGTAATAGGAAGCTCCAGATCCAAAAGATTTTACGAGTACGAATATAGAAAAAAGGCGTATGAGGAGCTTAAAAAAAGAGGCATAAAAAAACTTATGGTTCTCGGAGGTAACGGCAGTTTTAAGGCTTTGGACATTTTCTCAAAAGAGTTTCAATTATCTTACAGCGGTGTTCCCGCTACTATAGATAACGATATTCCTTTAAACGAATATACTCTCGGGACCGATACGGCTTTGAACATCATTCGTCATGCGTGTGACGAGATTAGAGACACTTCATCTTCTTTCAGAAGAGGTTCGATTATAGAAACTATGGGAAGAGAATGCGGTTATTTGGCTCTCGTTTCCGCTCTTGCCGGCGGGGCTGAGATATGTTTGGTGCCGGAGATAGAATATGATCTCGATTCGATAAAAAAGAGACTTTTAAAAGAGTTCGAGCAGGGCAGAAGATATCTTATCGCTATCGTAGCCGAGGGAGTCGGTATAACCAACTATTTAAAAGAGTGGCTTGAAAAAGAGATAGGGATAGAGTCTAGAGTAACCGTTTTGGGACACGTTCAAAGAGGAGGAAATCCGACCGTTTTTGACAGGTTGATGGCTTACGAGTTCGTTACGATAGGACTTAATAATTTGGCTAAAAATATAAACGGAGTGGTTGTTTATAACAACGGTAAATTCGGTTTGAGAGATATAGAC
Source organism: uncultured Campylobacterales bacterium (assembly GCA_964590185.1). Taxonomy (GTDB): domain Bacteria; phylum Campylobacterota; class Campylobacteria; order Campylobacterales; family JAADDG01; genus JAADDG01. The sequence goes on along the minus strand of CAZPVZ010000077.1, from coordinate 12,508 downwards.
GAAATAAACGCCGCCACTTATAAAATAGATCATATGCTTTTAAAATTTGGCGAAAGGCTTGCTAGATAGTCTAATCATTACAAAAAATATGACGATTTTACTCTCATAATAGAGAGTAGGAGACTTAATGTTAACAAATCGTCATATTTTTTTACCTGCCGTTTTACTTTTTTTGTACGGCGGTTTTTATTTCTTTTGTGAATATTTGGAATATAATCATATTTTAAATTTTTGTTCTTTAAATCTTTTTCTCGGTTTCGGTATCGCTCTCTTATTGCTTTACGGGATTAGGTTGATTATTCCGGTGGCGGTTTTAACTTTTGCGCTCTCTTTTTTTCTCTCGAGCGATTTGAATATCTCTTTGGAGAAAACTTTAATATACTCTCTAGCTCTGTTGATAGGGGGAGTTTATTTTAAGCAATATGAAAAATATCCGAATATTTTTTTAAAACTTAGAAAAGCGATAAGATTTTTAATATCCGCTTTTTTAATAGCGTCTTTGATACAGTTTGCCAAAGCCGCTTTTTCCCTTCTTTATACTTCGAGATTCTCTTTAGGTAAAGAGGGTTTTATAGAACTTTTGGGAGATTTTTTGGGAGTGGTTACGGCGGCTTCTTTTGTTTTGGCTTTATATTTTTATTTCAGAAAAGAAAAAATCAGATTTGACGCAAAAATAGTTGCGGCTTTAATTTTTTCTCTCTCTATCGCCGTTTTATTTTTGCTGGAAGAGTTTTTTCAAATCTATAAAGAGTATCATTTCGAATATCTTTTTTTAATCTCTCCCGTCCTTTTAGCGGTTAGATTTAAACCTGTCGTTTTGTCTTTTTTCCTTATTTTTAACGCTGTTGTTACGATTTTTATAGCTTCCGAAACTAAGGATGTTGATTATCTGCTTTGGGTTGAGATATTTAATGCCGTTTTTTCTTCTCTTTTTTTACTGATTTTAACTTATAGCGCAAGAGATAAAAAGGAGCCTAAAGAGTATATAGATTTGAAAAAATTTCAAACTTATATAGACTTTATTCCTTTTCCCATATTTTTTAAAGACGATACGAGAAATTATATAGGAACGAATAAAGCTTTTGATATTTTTATGGGGCATAATAAAAGAAAGAGTTTGAACGAACTTATAAAAATTTCCAAAGGTAGCGTAAAAAAGAGTTTTGATACGGATGTTTTAGCCGATAACGACAAAGAGAAAAAAGTTATAGTCAGTTTATCTTCCATTTATAGCGAAAGCGGTAATAAAGTTGGATTTTTGGGAGTTTTATTCGATATTTCCGAACAGCTTAGAGAAAAAAAGATTCTTGAAAAATGGAAAGACAGATATAAAATAGCGCTTGAGGGAGCGAATGACGGTCTTTGGGATTGGGACATTTTAAAAGATGAGGTGTTTTATTCAAACCGTTGGAAAGAGATAATGGGATATAAAAGCGGTAAAGATATCGAAAATAGAAGTATTTACGCTTGGCTTAATCTGATAGTGGAAGAGGATAAAAACAGGGTTATGAGCGAACTTGAGAGGCATTTGGAGAGGGAGAGTGAAAAATTTCAGCTTCAGCATAGAATAAAAACCGATACGGGAGATATCAGATGGATAGAAGTTAAAGGCAAAGCCTATTTTGACGAAGAAAAGGGCAAAGCCGTTAGAATGGCGGGATTTATTACCGATATAACCGAACTTAAAAATACGGAAATAAAACTTCAAGAAAGTGAAGCTCTATTTAGACTTTTTATGGATAATCTCCCCGGAGGAGCGTTTATAAAAGACGAAGAGGGAAGATTCGTTTTCGCAAACGAGTATATGTATAAATTTTTCGGTTATAAAGATTTACAAGGTAAAAAATTAAGCGATTTTCTTCCGGAAAATATCGCTAAAGAAAAAGAGTTAAAAGAAAAGATAGTGATTCTTCAGCAAGAATCTTCTTCGGATGAAGAGGGATATATAGACTCCTTTAGAAAAAGATACGTATTTAAAACCTATAGATTTCCTATTATAAAGGGAAGCAAAAGAATGGTAGGGGGAATCTCTCTTGATATAACCAAACAGAAAGAGTTTGAGAGAAAATTAAACTTTTTGGCTCATTACGATATTTTAACGGCTCTTCCGAACAGAATTCTTTTTCAGGACAGATTAAAACATGCTATCGTTAAAGCGAAAAGATATAAAACGAAAGTGGCTTTGATGTTTTTGGATCTCGATAATTTTAAAACGGTAAACGATACTTTAGGACATGATTACGGAGATATGCTTTTAATCGAAATTTCAAAGAGATTAAAAAGTATTTTGAGAGAGCAAGATACGGTATCGAGACTCGGAGGAGACGAGTTTACGGTTATTTTAGAGGATTTAAAAGACGATACCTACTCTTCCGTAGTGGCTCAAAAAATTATAGAGTCGATATCAAAGCCTCTGCATTTAAAAGATAAAACCGTCTATGTAGGGGTTAGCATAGGAATAAGCGTCTATCCGGAAGACGGAGAAAATATGGAAGACCTTATCAAAAACGCCGATATGGCTATGTATCAAGCTAAAGAGAGCGGAAAGAATAATTTTAAATATTTTACGGAAGATATGAATAAAGAATCTTATAAAAAGCTTGTTATAACCAACGATTTGAGAGACGCTATAAAAAAAGGGGAGCTTTATCTTCTTTACCAGCCTAAAATAGATTTGAAAAACCATAAAATAGACGGAGCGGAAGCGCTTGTTAGATGGACGCATAAGGAGTTCGGAAACATTCCGGCTCCTCAATTTATAGAGATAGCCGAAGAGAGCAAACTTATACTCGATCTTGGAGAATGGGTGCTTAGAGAGGCTTGTTTTGAAGCTAAAAAATGGAGTAAAAAAGGTTTTAGAGATGTTAAAATAGCGGTTAACTTTTCTATTAAACAGCTTTCTCAGTTTAGCATAGTCGAGACTATTAAAAAGATATTGCTCGAGACGAAGATAGATCCTTCTTTGCTTGAGATCGAGATAGTGGAGAACGTTTTGATGGAAAACGTCCAAAAAGTGGAGAGAAGCTTAAACGCTTTGAGAAAATTCGGCATAACCGTTGCGATAGACGATTTCGGAACGGGATACTCCTCTCTTAGTTATTTGAAAAAGCTTCCGATTCATACTCTGAAAATAGACAAATCCTTTGTCCAAGACGTGCCGCATAAAAAAGATGATGCCCAGATAGTGAGCACTATTATTTCGATGGGGCAGAAGCTCGGACTTGAAGTTGTAGCGGAGGGGGTCGAAACCAAAGAACAGGTTGAATTTTTAAAATCTCAAAACTGTCATCTTATGCAAGGATACTATTTTAGCGAACCGGTAAGTGCGAAAGAGTTTGAAGAGATTTTGGAAAGATATAATGCTACATTTTCCATAACTACCAATAATGAAATCAAAAGAGTGCTTTTGTAAATATTTTGTTTTTGACTTTTATTATATGAAAAGAATATAATTCGTTTTAAAGATAAATAACGAGTAGGAGAAAAGATGAATAAAGAACCCATAAGCGAGTACGGCTATAAAAAATTGATGGAAGAGCTTAACGACCTTATAACCAGACAAAGACCCGAAACGGTTAAAGAGATAGATATAGCCAGAGCTCACGGAGATCTTAAAGAGAATGCAGAATATCACGCGGCGAAAGAGAAACTCGCTTTTATAGAAGCGAGAATAGCGGAGCTTAACGATTTGGCTTCCAAAGTTCAGATAGTCGATCCTTCTAAACTTTCTCACGATAAGGTGATGTTCGGCTCCACCGTAGTTTTGGAAGAAGTTGATACGGGAGAGGAGATAGAATATACGATAGTCGGAGCTTACGAGAGCAATCCCGAACACGGTCTTATCTCTTTTAATTCTCCTATGGCGAGAGCCCTTTTGGGAAAAGAGGAGGGAGACGAAGTAACTATCAAACTTCCCGGAAAAGAGGAGGTTTTCGAAGTAAGCAAGATTTATTACAAGGAAAAAGGTGAATAGCAAAATACCCGTAGCCGTCGTCGGAGCGAGCGGCTATACGGGACTTGAGCTCATAAAGATTTTATTAAATCATCCCTATTTCAAACTCGTATCGCTTTATACGAGCGAGGGGGATAGCGACATAGTCAAACTCCATCCCTCTTTAAAATCGGTCTTTTATATGGACGTGAAAAAAACGGATCCCGTTGAGATATCCAAAAAAGCGGAGCTTGCGTTTTTGGCTCTTCCGCATAAAACGGCTATGGGGTTTGCCAAAAAACTTTTGGATTTGGGAGTTAAGGTCGTCGATCTTTCCGCCGATTACAGGCTGGAGCTTGAAACTTACGAGAAGTTTTATTGTCCGCACGAAGATAGGGAGCATCTAAAAGACGCCGTTTACGGACTTCCCGAATTTTATAGAGACGAGATAAAAGATTCCGTTTTGGTTGCGAATCCCGGTTGCTATCCTACGGCTTCTCTTTTAGCAGTTTTGCCTTTCGGGGAGCTTATTGACGAAAATTTTCCCGTTTTTATAGACGCTAAAAGCGGAGTTAGCGGAGCCGGTAAAAAGTGTAGCCAAAAAGTTCATTTCGTTACGATAAACGAAAATATCTTCTCTTACAATCCTCTCTCCCACAGGCACTCTCCGGAGATTGGGGAGAAGATAGAAAAGATTTGCAAAAAAAAGTGCGATATCAATTTCGTTCCCCATCTCCTTCCCGTTACGAGAGGGATGCTCGTTAGCGTATATATGCGGCTTAAAGAGGAGACGGATCCGTTGGAGCATTTGAAAAAATTTTATAAAGACGAGTATTTTATCAGAGTGAGAGAGGAGCCCGTGGATATAAAAAGCAGCGCGGGAACTAATTTTTGCGATATTTACGCCAAAGCTAAAGGAAAAAACGTTTTCGTTTCAAGCTCGATAGACAATCTTTTAAGAGGGGCTTCTTCGCAGGCGGTCGTTAATGCGAACATAATGTTCGGTTTGAAAGAGAGAGAAGGGATTCCGACTATTTCTTATGTGCCGTGAAATTAAAGAGGGAGCCGTTTTCGTAGCGGACGCTCATCAAAACGAAAATAGGGAGCATTTTTACGATTTTTTGCTCTTTTTGGAAAAAAGAGGATTTAATCAGCTTTTTTTAATGGGGGACATCTTCGATCTTTTGGTGGGAGAGGTTGAATATACCGTTAGATTTTACGAGAAAGAGATAAGACTTTTAAACGAGCTCTCTTTAAAAGGGGAGATTTTCTATCTTGAGGGCAATCACGACTTCAATCTCTCCTATCTTTTTCCGAATATAAAGGTTTTTCCGATATCCGCTCAGCCGGCTCTTTTTTATTACGGTAATCAAAAAATCGCTTTGTCTCACGGGGACGTTTATACGGAAAACTCCTACCAAGCCTATACTTTTATCATAAGAAACGCCTTTTTGCTTGCTTTATTGAACGGTTTGGATAATTTTTTGAATAACTTTATCTCAAAAACGATTTTGAAAAATCAGGAGAGAAAAAGAGACATCTGCGATAAAGTAAAAAATCTAAGAAGAAAGATAGAAAAGAGGATCGTAAACTACGAAAAATTCTCTCCTTTTCTCGTTTTGGAGGGGCATTATCATCAAGGAGAGGGGCTTGATTTCGGAAATATAAAATATTTTAATTTCGATTCGTTCGGGTGCGGTCGAAATTACTATGTTTTGGATAACGGAAAGTTCGTTTCCAAGAAATTTGAAAAATAAGGATTTTAAATGGCGATAAAAACACCCTTTTTGGCGGTTGACGGGATAGTGAAGATATTTTCTAAAGAAGGGAATTTCAAAGGGATAGTTTTGATAGAGAGGAAAAATCCCCCTCACGGACTTGCGCTCCCGGGCGGTTTTGTCGATGTGGGTGAGAGAGTCGAAGAGGCTCTTATTAGGGAGATGAGAGAAGAGATCTCTTTGGATGTGGAGATCGTAAAATTTTTTAAAGTCTATTCCGATCCCGCAAGAGATCCCCGTTTTCATACGGTCTCTTGCGTTTTTGAATGCAAAGCTTACGGAGAGCCGAAAGGGAGCGACGATGCTAAGGAAGCGAAGATTTATAAACTCGAAGAGATTCCTTTCGATAGACTCGTTTTCGATCATTCCGATATTTTAAGAGAGTTTATAGAAGGCGTTAAATAGAGAAAGGAAGTTGTTAATTTATAAAAATTTGAGTATAATCCTTCCAATATTTGCCTAAGTCGGGAGAGAGATGGATTATTACGAACTAAGAAAATACATTTTTAAACTCGATCCGGAAACGGCTCACGGAGCGGTTGAATTTCTGCTCGAAAGCGCCGGATTTTTCCCTTTTGTTTTAAATTATTTGAAGAAAAAGTTTTGCGTGGAGGATGAGAGGCTTTCTCAAAGGATATGGGATAGAGATTTTAAAAATCCGGTCGGTCTTGGAGCGGGATTCGATAAAAACGCCACGATGATAAAGGGGTTTTACGCTTTGGGATTCGGATTTACGGAGGTTGGAACCGTTACTTTGAAGCCTCAAAGCGGAAATCCCAAACCGAGACTCTTTAGATATCCAAAATACGAATCTCTTCAAAACGCTATGGGATTTAACAACGACGGTGCGGAGGTTATAAAGGAGAGGGTAAAGAGGCTTTATCCTTTCGAAATTCCAATAGGCGTAAACATAGGGAAAAACAAAACCACTCCTCAAGATAGAGCGATAGAGGATTACGAGGAGTTGATAAAAACTTTTAAAGACGTTTGCGACTTTTTGGTCGTGAACGTCTCTTCTCCCAACACCCCGAATTTAAGAGACCTTCAAAACGAGGAGTTTATAAAAGAGCTTTTCAAAAGAGCCAAAGCCGTAACCGATAAGCCCGTTTTGTTAAAACTCGCTCCGGATATGGAGATCGATACCGCTTTATCTCTTTGTCAAACCGCCATAAACTCTTTTGCCGACGGGATAATCGCCACGAATACCACTATGGACTATTCTCTTTTGCCGGGAGCCAAGGATTTCGGCGGAGTTAGCGGAAAGGCGCTTAAGGAGAAGAGTTTCATTTTTTTTGAAGAGATAGCGAAACATTTTTACAAACAGACCGTCTTAATAAGCGTCGGAGGAATAGACGGGGCTAAAGAGGCTATAAGAAGATTGAGAGCCGGAGCGAATTTGATAGAGATTTTTACGGCTTTGGTTTTTAAAGGTCCCTCTTTAGCCAAAGAGATCAACGAAGGAATTTTGAAAGAACTCGATAGGGAAGGGCTTAAAAATATCCAAGAGCTTATAGGAACGGATAGAGAGTAAGAGAGGGAGAGATTGAAAAGAGCACTGATTTTATTGACATTTATCGTAACAGGAGTTTTAATGAGCGCGAGCGCTTTGCCCGAATATTATACCAAGACATTGAAAAACGGACTTGAAATCGTAGTCATTCCGATGAACAATCAAAGCGGAGTGATTACGACCGATATTTTTTATAAAGTCGGAAGCAGAAACGAAGTGATGGGAAAAACCGGTATAGCTCATATGCTCGAGCATATGAATTTCAAATCCACTAAAAATTTGAAAGCCGGAGAGTTTGACGAGATAGTGAAAGGTTTCGGAGGAGTGAACAACGCCTCCACCGGTTTCGATTACACTCACTACTTTATAAAAAGCTCCTCTAAACATCTTTCCGAATCTTTGAAACTTTTTGCCGAGCTTATGGCTAATCTCAGTCTTAAAGAGGATGAGTTCAAAACGGAACATCAAGTCGTTTTGGAGGAGAGAAGATGGAGGACGGATAACTCTCCGATAGGGTATCTCTATTTCCGACTCTTTAACAACGCTTTCATTTACCACCCTTATCATTGGACGCCGATAGGTTTTTTAAAAGACATTCAAAATTGGACCCTTGAGGATATCAAAAAGTTTCACAAAATCTACTATCAGCCCAAAAACGCCGTTATAGTGGTCGCCGGCGATATAGAACCCGATGAAGTTTTTAAAGAGGCTAAGAAGTATTTCGAGGATATAAAAAATTGCTGCGATATTCCCAAAGTTCATCAGGTGGAGCCCAAACAAGACGGCGCAAAGAGAGTCGTTATTCATAAAGAGAGCGAAGTGGAGATAATCGCCATAGCTTTCCACATTCCCGATTTCAGACATCCGGATCAGGTTAAACTTTCCGCTTTGAGCGAGTATCTAAGCAGCGGAAAAAGCAGTAGGTTAAACGAAGTGCTTGTTGATAAAAAGAGACTCGTAAATCAGTTTTACGCTTACAATATGGAAAACAAAGATCCCGGAGTTTTTCTATTTTTGGGAGTTTGCAATCCGGGAGTCAAAGCCGAGGATGTCGAAAAGGAGTTTTGGGCTCAGATAGAGAGCATAAAAAAAGAGGGGATTAAAAAAGAGGAGCTTGAGAAGATCAAGATAAATACGAGAGCCGATTTTATTTTCGGTATGCAAAATTCGAGCAACTTAGCCGATCTTTTCGGAAGTTACTTCGTTAGAGGCGATATCAAGCCTCTTTTGGAGTATGAAGACAACATTAACAAACTAAAACCTGAAGATATCGTTGAGGTTACCAAAAAATATCTAACGAAAGATAATTCAACTACCGTAATTTTGAGAAAGGAACGAAAATGAACGGTCCGATAGGAGCGATGACGGCGCTTATAACGCCTTTTAAATATGGAAAAGTGGATTTTAACTCTTACGAGAAATTGATAAAAAGACAGATAGCAAACGGCATAGACGCCGTAGTGCCGGTGGGGACTACCGGAGAGAGCGCCACTTTGAGTCATGAGGAGCATCAAGCTTGCATAAAGATGGCGGTCGAGGTTTGCAAGGGAACTTCGGTGAAGGTTTTGGCCGGAGCGGGAAGCAACTCCACGAGAGAAGCGATAAGTTTGGCCCAATTTGCCGAAACGAACGGAGCCGACGGAATACTTTCCGTAACTCCCTATTATAACAAGCCTACGCAAGAGGGGCTTTATCAGCATTTCGCTTCCATCGCAAAAAGCGTTAGTATTCCGGTTCTTTTATATAACGTGCCGGGAAGGACGGGATGCGATCTTCTGCCTTCGACCGTCGAGAGGTTAAAAAGGGATTTTGACAATATATACGGTATCAAAGAGGCTACCGGCTCTATGGCCAGAACCGTTGAGCTTATAGCCAAAAATCCCGATTTTGCGGTAATAAGCGGAGATGATACGATAAATTATCCCATTTTATCTTACGGCGGGAAGGGCGTTATATCCGTCACTTCCAATCTTTTGCCAAATCTCATAGCAAAGCTTACCCATTTTGCCATGGAGGGTGAGTATAAGAAGGCAAAAGAGCTAAACGATGCTTTGTTTGAGATAAATAGCGTTCTTTTTTGCGAAAGCAATCCTATTCCGATAAAAGCGGCTATGTATATGGCGGGGCTTATAGAAGAGCTTGAGTATAGACTTCCTTTGGTTCCTCCGAGCAAAGAGAATATGAAAAAGATCGAAAGCGTTTTGAAAAAGTATGACGTGAAGGGATTTTGATGAAAGGAAAAACTTTAGTTATAAGCGGAGGAACGAGAGGGATAGGCAGAGCGATAGTTTACGAATTTGCAAAAAATCAAGTTAACGTCGCTTTCACTTATAACTCCAACGAAGAGGAAGCGTTAAAGATAAAAGAGGATTTGGAAAAAAACTACGGCGTGAAGGCTGAATGTTATCATTTAAATATTTTAGAGCCCGAAACCTACAAGGATCTTTTTAAGAAGATAGACGAAGATTTCGAGAGAGTGGATTTTTTTATTTCAAACGCCATTATCTCCGGAAGAGCCGTCGTGGGCGGATACGGCAAATTTATGAAATTGAGACCGAGAGGACTTAACAACATCTATACCGCAACGGTAGTCGCTTTCGTTATAGGGGCTCAGGAAGCCGCAAAAAGAATGGAAAAGAGCGGAGGAGGCGTTATACTCTCGATATCTTCCACCGGAAACCTTGTTTACATAGAAAATTACGCGGGACACGGAACGAACAAAGCGGCGGTGGAGACTATGGTAAAATATGCGGCTCAGGAGCTCGGAGAGAAAAACATAAGAGTCAACGCCGTTAGCGGAGGACCGATAGAGACGGACGCTTTGAGAGCTTTTACGAACTATGAGGAAGTGAAAGCCAAAACGATAGAGAGATCTCCTTTGAACAGAATGGGAAAACCCGAAGACATAGCGGGAGCCTGTTTATTTTTGTGTAGCGATAAAGCTTCTTGGATAACCGGACAAACTTTGATAGTTGACGGGGGCACATCTTTTAGATGATGAATCTTCCCAATATTTTAGCCTTCATAAGGATATTGATAGCTCCCTTGATGTATCTTTTTTTGGTAAATAGGGAGCTTTTTCCTTCCGTGCATCCCTCTTGGCTCGATTATTTCGCCGCTTTGCTTTTTGTGGTGGCGAGCATTACCGATTTTTTCGACGGATATATAGCGAGAAATTGGAATCAGATAACGAAACTCGGAGCCATACTCGATCCTCTCGCCGACAAGATGCTCACTCTCGCCGCTTTTTTGGGACTGATGTATATAGGCAGAGCGAATCCTTGGGCTATCTATCTTATTATGACGAGAGAGTTTTTCATAACCGGGCTTAGAGTGGCGGCGGTCGGAGAGGGGATGAATATAGCCGCTTCTTTTATGGGCAAACTAAAAACGGTTGCGCAGATGTTCGCTATCGGTTTTTTGATAATGGATTGGAAGGGCGGGGAGGTTTTGCTTTGGATAGCCGTTTTTATAACTTTGTATTCCGGATATGAATATATCGTGGGATATATGAGGGGGGTTAAGTAGTGGGGATTTTAGTTTCTTTAATAATTTTATCTTTTTTGATTTTTTTTCATGAGCTCGGACATTTTCTTGCGGCTAGATTTTTCGGTGTAAAAGTTGAAACTTTCAGTATAGGTTTCGGTAAGAAGATCGTTTGCAAAAAATACAAAGGTACCGAATATTGTCTTAGCGCCGTTCCTCTCGGAGGATACGTGCAGATGAAGGGTCAAGACGATCTAGATCCTAAAAAGAGGGTTTCGGATCCGGACAGTTACAACTCCAAAAAGCCTTGGCAGAGGATAGTGATACTTTTTGCCGGACCTTTTGCCAATTTTTTATTGGCGTTTTTTTTGTATCTTGCGATAGCTTTTATGGGAGTTACCGAACTCGCTCCGGTTATAGGGAAAGTGACTCCGGATTCTCCGGCTTTCAAAGCCTCTCTTAAGCCTAAAGATAAGATTTTGGCGATTGACGGAGTGGAGGTTAGGACTTGGAACGATTTGAGCGATCTGATTAAAAATTCAAGCGGGGCTTTGCTGTTTACGGTTGAGAGAGACGGCAAGATTTTGAATATCAAAGTTACTCCTAAAGTTACCGATCTTAAAAATATTTTCGGGGAAACCGTAAAAAAAAGGGCTGTGGGAATTATGCCCAGCGGAGACGTCGTAAAGCTTCATTTGGGATTGGCGGAGAGTTTTTCCTACGCTTATCGTAAGACGATAGAGGCTTCCTATCTAATCGTAAAAGGTTTGCAAAAGCTTATAGAGGGGATAGTTCCGATAAATCAGATGGGCGGAGTTATCTCCATAGTTCAGGTTACTTCTCAAGCCGCTTCGGTTGGGATAGTCGCTCTTTTGGGGCTTACGGCTTTGATATCGGTTAATTTGGGAGTTTTGAATCTTTTGCCGATTCCGGCGTTAGACGGGGGGCATATAATGTTTAATCTTTACGAGATGATTTTTAAAAAGCCTCCCAATGAGGACGTTTTATATAAACTTACGGTCGGGGGGTGGATATTTTTACTCTCTTTGATGCTTTTTACCATTTATAACGATATAGTCAGAATAGCCGCCAATTAGGAGAAAGGCTTTTTAAAAAGCCATTTTTTCTCCTCTTTTTTTATCTCTTCGAATTTTTTGCGAAGGTGTTCTTGAATGTTTTCTTTCGTTACGTATTCTCCGAAATTTTCGTCGTTTGATTTTTTAAATATTCTATCCGTTATAAATTTGCTTACGATAGGTCTAAAGTGGGTGGCTTCGTAATAGTAGCGGTTGTTCGTGGTGATTTCGTTATAGCCGCTGAAATTCCAAAACGGATGAATTTTTGCAAGCTCTTTTAGGAAAGTGAAATAGGAAGTAAGATCCATTTTATTCATAGTGTTATAGTTATGAGGAGGGACCAAAACGATAAGATTTATGTTTTTTCGTTTGCAAATATCCGCTATCTCTTTTAAAGCCTTCATATTGTTTTTAAACGGTTTCTCTTTTATGATTATGTCTCTTTGAACCATATTGATATTTAAAGAGGGGGTGTTTTCGATATACTTTTTGGGATCCTTTTTTATTTTCTCCTCTTGGACTTTAAAAAAAAACCTTCCCGTATTTTCAAGGTCGTAAAAGGCGTGAGGAGTTTTCTCCTTCAAACCTAAATTTACTTTTATTTTATCTTTCATAACCTCGAAAGAGAGGGCGCTAAGATATCTGTAATAAAAAAGCAGAGGATTTTCTTTCGTGATAAGGTAATGGTTGTATCTTAGATAGTCGTTATTGTGGAAATCGAAATCCA
>CAZPVZ010000076.1:0-11783 GCA_964590185.1 uncultured Campylobacterales bacterium | reverse complement strand
ATAAGATTTATAGAGAAAATAGGAGAGAGGCTCTTTTATAAAAGCGGCGGAGGCATCACGATAGATAGCGATCTGCAAAAAGAGTATAAAGAACTTTCGGATAAGATATATGTCCCTTTTCTTTGAGACGATAAAAGTTTTGGATAATAAAGCTTACAATCTTAAATATCACGAAAGGAGAATGCAAAAAAGCGTTTCGGAGAATTTCGGTTTGAAAAAAAAGTTCGATCTTTTAAGTTTGATTAGGCCTCCGGACGGCAGATTTTACAGATGTAAAGTTTACTATACTAAAGAGATAGAAAAAGTGGAGTTTATAAAGTATAAGCCGAGAAAGTTCGAAAGTTTCAAGCTTATTGAAAGCGATGTGGAATATCCTTACAAATTTACCGATAGAGAAGCCTTAAATAGGCTTTCGGCCTTAAAGGGCGAGGCGGACGACATAATAATTTTGAAAAACGGATTCGTAAGAGACACTTCGATAGCCAATTTAGCCTTTTTTATCGAGAATAGATGGATAACTCCCGACACTCCTTTGCTCGAAGGGACGATGAGAGCGTATCTTTTGGATAGAGGGAAAATTTTTTTAGGAAAAATTTCTATTAAAGAGTTAAAATATGCTCGAAAAATTGCTATAATGAACGCTCTAATAGGTTTTAGAGAAATTAATAATTTTAAAATCTTAGAATAAAAGAGAGGTATATAGAAAAAAGATGTTGTATCAGATTTTGAGTGACAAGGATTTTTCGGAACTTATGCAGCTTCACGCGAAAGAGGTGATGGAGTATCTTTTTCAAAACGGTTACGAATTTTCCGTCCTCGTTCAGACTCCGGAGGTGGATTTCGATCCGCCGCTGCCGAAAGATATTTATGAAAATTTTCAGCAGGTGGTTTTGTTCGTCTTAAGCGGATACACTTACCAAAGTTGCATATTGGACGACGAATATCTCCGCTTCGAAGCGGGTTTCGGTCCCGATAATTTCGGAAGCAACGTAACCGTGCCTCTTTATGCAATCATGCAGATTTTGGTTGACGAAAATCCCATATTTATAAATCTCTCTTATCCTCCGATTAAGGAGGAGGAAGAGAAGGAGGACGGGCTCGAGAAGTCTATGAAAGTTTTTATCTCGAATCCCGAAAATGAAAAACTTTTGAAAAAAAAGAAATAGATTTTATTTATTGTGGTGGATCGTAATTTTTCTTTTGCTCATTAGATATTGAATGAGATTGTCTATAAAAGCGTCGTATTTTCTTTCTTTTAGATATGCGATGTATAGTTTTCTGACGAATTTCATATTTTTAATGCGGGCGGCGTAGAGAGTTCCGTTTTCTATCTCGTCCGCTATTACGTATTTCGAGATGATCGATACGGTGGGGGCTCCCGTTTTGTCGGCTTTCAAAACGGTCTGTTTTACGACCGTCGGATTTGTAACGACGCTTACAATGTTGAAAGAGCGGCACTCTATACCGGCCTCTTCGAACGCTTCGGAAACTATTTTTCTCGTGTGGGACTCCTCTTCTCTACAAATCCATTTGAAGTTGTAAAGATCCTCTTTTTTTACGTATTTGGGAAGCGGAGAGTTGCTGAACAAAACGAGTTCGTCGTCCATCCACTCTCTATATATAAGTCCTTCCATGAATATGGGAGACTCTATGAGTCCCAGATCTATTTTTTTGTCCAAAATTCCGTTTACGATCTGATCGCTTAGATCCACTTTTATGAGCACTTCGTTGTTTATCGCCTTTTTAAGATCGTTTAAAAACTCCGGAATTAGATAGTTTCCTATCATGTAAGAGGCGCCTATTATGAAAGTGAGCTCTTTATTCATTATTCTGATAATCTCTTTTTCCGCGTTTATGATGCATCTTTCGAGTTTTAGGCAGACCCTATAAAACTCCTCTCCGGCTTTGGTTAAGACTATGCCGTTTTTCTTTCTTTCTACGAGTTTGTTGCCTACATAGTCTTCGAGGAGTTTTATTTGCTGTGTTACCGCAGGTTGGGAGATACCTAATTTTTTAGATGCTTTTGAAAAGCTTTTGCCTTTAACCACCGTTAAGAAAGTTTCTATTCGTGAAAAATTTTTAATCATGGTATCTCCTAATGCTTTTTATCGTTAATTATAACTAATTTTTATAGTAAAAGCAATGTTATTCGTTTTTCTTATTGAAGAAATAAAAAATTTTTTTTCCAAAATCGTCGTTTTTTCGAATAATATGATAGTTTAATAAAATTTTTAGTAAAATAAGTTAACAATATCAACAAAAGCCGAAAAAAGATAACGTAATGGAACGATTATTAAAAGAGCTTAACGACGCTCAGAGAGAAGCGGTTACTTATATAGACGGAAATTTATTGATATTAGCGGGAGCCGGAAGCGGAAAAACCAAGACTTTGACTACGAGACTCGCGTATCTTATATCAAACGGCATTCCCCCCTCAAGCACGCTTACTCTCACTTTTACCAATAAGGCCGCAAGCGAAATGAGAACGAGAGCTTTGTCGATGATAGGCGGAGTTTCCTATCCTCCGCTTTTGTGTACTTTTCACAAATTCGGTCTTTTGTTCTTAAAATTTCATATAGAGAGGCTCGGGAGAAAAAACTCTTTCGTTATTATAGACACCAACGACAAAAAAAGGATTTTGAAAAATTTCGTGGGAGAGATTCCTCTATCGCTGGCGGCGAGCGAAATTTCAAGATATAAGAACTCTTTGATATCTCCTTCGGAAGCCGTCAGAAACGCTCAACAGCCCCATTATAAAAAGATTGCCGAGATTTATAGAAAATATGAGGATTTCGTTAAAGAGAACAATCTTGTGGATTTTGACGATCTGATAGCTTTGCCTTATAAAATTTTGGAGGAGAACGAGGATATAAGAGAGGAGACGGCCGAGCGTTATCAATATATAATGGTCGATGAGTATCAAGATACTAATGAACTTCAATATAAACTTTTAAAACTTTTAAGTTCCGATAACGGAAATTTGTGCGTCGTGGGAGACGACGATCAGAGCATTTACGGATGGAGAGGAGCGAATATAAAAAATATTTTGGATTTTAAAGACCAATTTCCAAATACCAAAATAGTAAAATTGGAATACAACTACCGCTCCACCGCCAAAATATTGAAAGCGGCCAACAATCTTATCGAACATAATAGAGATAGACTCGGCAAAGTTTTAAAATCCACCAAAGAGGAAGGCAAGGATATCGAGATTTTGCACTCTCCCAACGAGATGAGCGAGTCTTTGACGATAGCTAAAAAGATTAAAGAACTTATAAATAAAGGAGTCTCTTACGGACAGATAGCCGTTTTATATCGCATAAACGCTTTAAGCCGCTCTTTGGAAGAGGGACTTAATAAAGAGGGCGTTCCTTATAAACTCGTTGGGGGAGTGAAGTTTTATGAAAGGGCGGAAGTTAAAGATATAATCGCATATTTAAGAATTATTGCAAATCCTTATGACGACTTCTCCGTAAAAAGGGTTATCAACAAACCTAGAAGAGGACTTGGAAAAGTGGCGCTCGGAAAGATAGAGAGTGCCGCTTACGAGAGTAAAATTTCCATCTACGAGGTTTTGACGGATAGAGAGAGACTGAAAACTTTGGTTAGCAAGAGATCTTTTGACGAGCTTAAAAAATTCGTGGAAGGAATAGAGAGATTGAGGGAGATAAAACTTGAAGCTCCTTATAACGTCGTGGACGAGTTCGAATCCATTTTTAAATTAAAAGAGTTTTATTCCCATACTCCCGATTCTTATGAAAAGATAGCCAATATCGACGAATTTTACGGATTTTACAAAGATTATCTAAAATCGAACCCCGAGAGCGATCTGGACGATTTTTTAAACGAGGTTTCTCTTCAAAGCGATCAGGACGAGATAAGCGAAGATAACGTCTGTATAATGAGCGTGCATGCGAGTAAAGGTTTGGAATTCGATTATCTTTTCGTAGTCGGAATGGAAGAGGGTTTTTTCCCTTTGATAGGAGAAGGGACGGATATAGAGGAGGAGAGGCGTTTAGGTTACGTTGCGATTACGAGAGCCAAAAAAGAGCTTACTTTAAGTTACGTTGACAGCAGGTTTTTCAGGGGCAAAAGAAGCCAGCTTACAAAAAGCAGGTTTTTAAAGGAGACCGGACTTATAAAAGGAAGTTTGGTGCTGGAGAGAACCACTCCCTATAAGAAAGGGGATCTCGTTAAACATAAAATTTTCGGAATAGGGAGAGTTTTGGCGGTTAGCAAGGTAAAAAGGGAGTTTAAACTGAAAATAAATTTCGGAGGCACTCATAGAGAGATTTTGGCCGATTACGTAAAAAGGATATGAATGCCGGGATGCGAAAACAGACTGTTTGTAGCTTATAAGCCCTCCTTTATATCCTCAAACGCTTTTTTATCCGAAATAAAAAAGAGATACAAAGTGAAAAAGGCCGGATTTTCCGGGACTTTGGATCCTTTTGCAAGAGGCGTTTTGATAGTTGCTTTTTCTCAATATACCAAACTTTTCAGATTTTTGAAAAAGAGTCCCAAAGTTTACAGAGCCACTTTGTGGCTTGGGGCGGAAAGCGAAACTTTGGATTTGGAAGGAATCGTTAAGATTAAAGAGGTGCCTAAGTTCCGAGAAAGCGTGATAAAAGAGGTTTTAAAAAGTTTCGAAGGCGAGATAGAGTATTATCCGCCGAAATTCAGCGCTAAAAAGATTGGCGGCAAAAGAGCTTACGAAATGGCGAGAGCGGATAGAGACTTTAAACTCAAAAAGGTAAAAAGCGAGATTTATGATATAAAGCTCGTTTGTTACTCTCACCCTTTCTTAACTTTCGAAATTTCGGTTTCGGAAGGAGGATACGCAAGAAGTATCGGAGATTTGATAGCTCGGAAACTCGGAGTCTGCGGGGCTTTGAGTTATCTTGAGAGAATTAGGGAAGGGGAATTTTTTTACGAAGGAGAAAAAGAGCTGAATCCCTCTTGTTACCTTAACGCGAAAGAAAATTTCTATCTTAACGATATTGAAAATATTGAAAAAGGAAAAGTTTTAAGAGCGGAGGATTTTAAATTTAGAGAGGACGGAGATTATTTTATAAAGCATAACGGTCTTTTAACCGTTATAAAGATAAAAGATAAAAGAGTCATTTACGAGGTGAACGGAATAAAATTATGTTGATTTTAACGAGAAAAGAGGGTGAAAAGCTTATTATAAACGACAATATAGTGCTGGAGATTTTGAATATAGACAGAGGAGTCGTGAAAGTGGGAATAGAGGCTCCGAGGGAAATCCCCGTTTTAAGAGCGGAGATAAAAGAGGAGATAAAATCGAGCAATATGGCTTCCGTTAAGGAGGTTGAGGATTCGGCTTTGAAGAGATTTTCGAGAAGGCTTAAATGAATATAAAATCTTATGCGAAAGTAAATGTTTTTTTAAAAATAGTGGGACTAAGAGGAAATTATCACGAAATAGTTTCTAGATTCGTAAAAGTTAAAACGCTTTTTGACGAGATTTTTTTCGTTCCGGAAAGAGTCGAAACTTTCACTTTGAAAGGGAAGTTCGGATGCGAGCTTGAGAAAAACACCGTTTATAAGGCTTATCTTCTTTTAAAGGAAAAAAAACCGCAGATAGAGAAGTTTTTTAAAGAGCATATCGTGAAAGTTAATAAAAGGATTCCCGAGTTTGCGGGACTTGGAGGAGGGAGCTCGAACGCGGCCGCTTTTTTGCTTCTTTCGAACGAAGTTTTGGGGCTTAATCTCTCTAAAGAAGAGCTCTCCCGAATCGGAGAGAGGATAGGGGCCGACGTTTCGTTTTTCATACACGGATATAATAGTGCGAACGTTTTCGGTATAGGCGAAATAGTGGAGAATTTTGAGGAAGAGAGCTTGGAGTTTGATATAATAACGCCTTTTGTTAAGTGCGATACCGCTAAAGTTTACGGAAAATTTAGGGAAAATTTGCGAGGGAGAATGGAAGTTTTGGATAAAAATCGAGAATTTGCGAGCATTTTAAAAGAGTTGCCAAGCAGAGAGATTTTAAAAAAGTATGAAGCGAAAGAACTTAACGATCTTTTTTCTCCCGCCTTATCTCTTTGCGAAGATCTTGAAAAACATTATGAAAGAAAAAGTTTTTTTAGCGGTAGCGGAAGTTCTTTTTTTAGGGTGAAAAATGGGTAAAAAGGTTATTGCGAGAAACAAGAAAGCTTTTCACGATTTCGAAATACTCGAGAGATACGAAGCCGGTATAGAGCTTAAAGGGAGCGAAGTAAAAGCCATAAGAGCGGGAAGAGTGAATCTAAAGGACAGTTTCGTAAAAATAATTAAGGGAGAGGCTTTTTTGCTAAACGCTCATATCTCTTATCTCGATACCACGAATCCCCACTTTAAGCCTGACGAGAGAAGAGCGAGAAAACTTCTTCTTCATAGAAAAGAGATCGATAAGCTTTTGGGAAAGGTTACTAAAGACGGATTGGCGATAGTTCCTCTTTCTCTCTATTTAAACGACAAGAATCTCGTTAAAGTGGAGATAGCTTTGGCAAAAGGTAAAAAACTTCACGATAAAAGAGAAGCGATAAAAAGGAGAGAAGCCGACAGGGAAGCGAGAGCCGCTATAAAGAAATATTTGTAAAATATACTATTTCTCAACTCCCTCTTTCATGAAAACGAAAGAGCATTTATCCAGTTTTTCGACTATTACGGAGGTTTTTTTCTTCTTAAATCTCGTAATTATTTGAGTCTCTCCCTCTTTTATGGGAGCTACCAAAATTCCTCCGATTGCGAGTTGTTCGAATAGAGCGGGAGGGACTTCCGAAGTGGCGGCGGAGAGCAAAATCCTATCGTACGGGGCGTAATTTTTCCATCCTTCCCGTCCGTCGGCTAGTCTCGTGTGAATGTTGGTAAGTCCGTAGGCTCTAAATCTCTTTTTCGCTTCTATAAGAAGTTTTTCTATCCTTTCTATCGTAAAGACTCTTCTAAAAAGTTTGCTAAGTACGGCGGCCTGATATCCGCTTCCGCATCCTATTTCCAATACGCTGTCGGCTCCTTGAGGCTGTAAAGCTTCCGTCATTTTAGCAACCGTCAAAGGGGAGCTTATCCATTGGCGGCAGGAGAGAGGAAGGGCGTCTAATTTATAAGCGAAATGTTTAAATCCCACCGGAACGAAAAGCTCCCTTTTCGTAGTGGCTATCGCCTCTTTTACTTCCGGACTTAGGGAGACTCTTTTGCAAATCTCCTCGGTCATCTTAAGGCATCTTTGAAGCTGAAGTTTCTCTTCGAAAGGATTGTTCGTCATTGAAGTCCTATATTCATGTATCTTCTCATTTTTTTTATCTCTTGTAGATCGGCATTATGGTATAGAATTTTTTTATCGTCGTCTCTGAACTCCTTCCCAAACGGCGTTATTATTCCCGAACCTTTGGCCATATCCGCGTTTGCGCTGTCCGCGGCGACGACGAAGGCTTGATTTATGATGGCCAGACTTTTAGTGATGGCTTCGAACTGCTCTTTTCTAAGTTTCCCCCAAAGAGCCGGAACGAGTATGATGTCCGCTCCTTGAATCTTTTTCCACAAATCTATGAATCTTATCTCGAAACATATAAGTATTGCAAATTTCAAACCGTTTATTTCGACTATTTTTACATCTTTCTCTTTTCCGGGAGTAAAATATTTATCTTCGAATCCGAAAGTGAAGAGTTTGTATTTCGGTTGGGAGTGTATAACCTCTCCGTTATATAATATTTTTGCCGTATTGAAAAACTTGCCGTCTCTTTTTTCCGTTAGGGAAAAAGCGAAAACTCTATCTTTTGAAAGCTCTTTTATCTCTTCCATCGCTTTTTCGCCGAATTCCGCGGCTTTTTGCATGTGATCGAAGCTAAAATGGGTAAGACACAACTCCGGAGCGACCACTACGCTGTTTTTCTCCGTTTTGTTCGCGAGCTCTTTCAGGGTGGAGAGATTTTTTTCGTAATTTTGAGAGTCGTACGCGAACTGGAGAGCGTATAAAGGGAGTTTAGAAGTCGTCAAAGTCCAAACTCCCTTTGCTGTAGTTCGTTACGTTTCCTTCGAAGAAGTTCGTTTTTTGATCGTTGAATTTGGAGAAGTTGTCCACCCATTTTATAGGATGTTCCGCGTTATAGAGCTTTTTCAAGCCTACGGCGTTTAATCTTTGGTCGGCCAAATATTTTATGTATTGATCTATTATTTCGTTTGTAAGTCCCAAAATCTGGCCGTCGGTTATGTATTGTCCCCAAGATACTTCGAGTTTTACGGCCTCTTCGAACATGTTGTAAACTTCGTCTAAAAGTTGCGGCGTAAAGAGATCGGGTCTCTCTTTTTTGGTCGTATTTATCATATTTTGAAAAATTAGAAGATGAGTTACTTCGTCTCTTTGGATAAATCTTATCATTTGAGCGGATCCGAGCATTTTACCGCTTCTTGCGAGTGTGTAAAAGAACGTAAAACCGCTGTAAAAGTAGATGCCCTCGAGTATTTGGTTGGCGAACATGGCTTTTACTATGTTTTCGTCGGTCGGGTCTTTCGCCAAATCTTCGTAAACTTTGGCTATGTAATCGTTTTTGCTTTTGAGTTTCATATCCTCTCGCCACATATCGTAAATCTCTTCCGTGTTTTGAGAGATGCTATCCACCATAACCGCGTAACTTTGGGAGTGCAGAGCCTCTTCGAAAGCCTGTCTGACGAGTATGAGGTTTATCTCCGGAGCGGTTATGTATGGATTTATGTTGTCTATGAGGTTGTTCGTTTGTAAAGAGTCCATAAATATAAGCTGGGAGAGGGCTTTGTCGTAAGAGTTTTTTTCCTGATCCGTAAGAGCGTATTTATAATCTCTCGCATCTTGCGTCATATCGACCTCTTTGGGAAACCAAGTGTTGTTTAACATGATTTCCCAAAGGTTGTACGCCCATTGATATTTTATTTTGTTTAGTTCGAATATTCCCGTAGGGTTGCCGCCGAAAACCTTTCTTTCGTTTACGCTTTCGTTGGATTCGGGGTTGTATATTTTTTTCCTGTGCATTGGAAACGCTCCTCTCATTATAAAGTGGGAGTTTTCATTATATCATATTTAGAAGAAACTATATCCCACTCCTATGTAAGTGTATTGGCTTTCGAATTCCGTAGTGAAAGGACCGAACATATTGGCGCTAAAGAACTTAAATAGATTGACTCTTACGTCGTCAACGTCCCATTTTTTATATGTATGCCCTAAAGTCAAATAGAGTTTGGGAGATAGGGATATCCATCCGAAATCTTTTTTCGTGGAAAAAGGAGTGTATCTTATTCCGAAATCCACGACGGTATATGTTCCGTCAACGTCCATATCCGATAGCATATATTCGTTTTCTATAGTGCCGGTTTGATGTCCGTAACTTGCGAATCCGTAAACGGAGACTTTCGGAGCTATCTCGTAATTTCCGTGAATTGCGGCGCCTATTTTATAAGTTTTTATTTTCGTCTTCGTATTTTTTAAAAGATCGTAGGTTAGTCTCGCATCTTCCACCATGTTTTCGGTTTTCATAGCCGGCATGGAGACTCCGGTATTTACCGCCACTCCTATATAATTCTCTTCGTTTGACGGATCTTTTACCACATCATATCCGAAACCTATGTCCATATCGAAGCCTCTTATCTTATAATCGGCCGGAACGGGTATCATCGTGTACTCTTTTACGAAATCCTCTATCGAAGCTCCGAAAAACGGGATATCCATTCTAACCGGATAGCTTGCCCATTCGGTCATTTTGTTGACGAAATCGGAAGTGTATATATCCACGTTGTAATAGTAGTAGAAGGGAAGACCTTTTATGTCGATATTGGCATGGTGCTCGCTTAAAGTCAACACGTCTATATCGAGACTCATATCCATCGTAAACAGCTTGTTAACTCCCATGCTCATATCGAAAGTTCCCTTACCGTATCTTATCTCCCCGCCTAAGAGAGAAGAACAAAGAGCCAAACTTAAAAACGCCGTTTTGTAGATTTTTTTCATGAATTTTTCCTTTCCCGAAAGTTGCTTTTCAAAATATTAACAAATATTATTTAAATTATCTTGAATCTTTATCCGAAGTATAGATCATATATTTTTCCCATTTTTCGGCTAAGTAGCGTTAAACTCACGTTTCTTCCCTCTCTTGCGAACTCTTTTCCGTCGAAAAATATTAAAAAAGTGGGAGCGCTGAAAATATTAAACTTTGAAGACACTTGCGGAACTTTCGAAGAGTCAACCTCCGCCATTTTTATTTTCGGGAATCTGTTTGAAAACTCTTTTTTCACTTTCTCCTTCAAAACGTCGCAGACGTTGCAGTTTGGAGCGGAGACGTAGAGTAAAGATGCGGGATTGGTTTTTATAAAACTTTCTATCTCTTCTATCGTGTTAAGCGTTTGCATGCTTTTCCCTCTTTATTTTAATTTTCGATATTTTACTAAAATCTCTATTTTTTCAGCTTAGCCTGCTCGAGTTCCCAATACTCCATCTTGAAAATCTCCTCTTGATTAAGACTTTTCCAGCCTCCTATCTTTTCGGCTTTCAAGATAGCCCTTACGGTATGGGAGATTATGTCTTTTAAGATCAGATTCTCTTTTTCGTTTTTTCCGAAAATTAAAACTCCTCTGTTTTTATATATTCCCCATCTCGGAGCCGGATCGAGCATGATTTCGTTTGTGGCGAATTTTTTGAAATACTTTTCATACTCGTTTTTGAAATTTTCCGTCTCTTTTTCGATCTCTCCTTTTATTATCAGAGGAAAAGGTTTCGTTCTTATAACGTGTTCGGGCGTTAGAGGACCTTTTTTTACGAGATCTTCGACGTTTGGAAGGGATGCGAAGAAAAAGGCCTCTTTTTCGTCCAAAATTTGCGGTTTTATCTCTTCTTTTCTTAAAGAGGATACGCTCTTTTTTAACTTTTCTATCTCTTCTTTTTCTATTTTCGGATATTTTTGCTCTTTGATTTTTAAAGGAGCCTTCTCTTCCAAAAATCTTTCCGCCTTGTTTACTATCTCTATCATATTGGCGTAGCTCTCTTCTGCGTCGTCGCCGAAAGTGAAAACGCCGTGATTTAAAAGGATCATCCCTTTTATTTCGGACCAGTCGAAATTTTTCGTTTTTTCGTAGATCTCTTTTGCGAGAATAAATCCCGGCATTACATAGTCTATAATCAAAACTTCGTCACCGTAAATCTCTTTTATAAACTCCTTTCCCCTCGGAGTGTTCGTAATCGTAACGACGGCGTCCGCGTGAGTGTGATCTACGAATTTGAAAGGAATGACGGCGTGCAAAATAGCCTCTACGGAAGGATTGGGATAGCTTTTGTCTTTCATGGCCTCTCTCTGTTTTTTGACCATTTCGCTATCGCTTAGGCTTTTTCGGGTAACCATCTCTTTTAGAGTTTTTAAATTAACAGCCGGGAATCCCTCTTTTTCTATCGAACCGAGATCCCATCCGCTTCCTTTTACGTATAAATAATCCCCGATTTTTACGGAGGTGTTTCCTCCTCCGTGCAAAACGAGATTTTTATCTTTGCCTAATAGTTTTGAGGTGTAAACCCGCATTGCGAGAGGGTCGTTTTTGAATTTTTCGGCTATCTTTTTGTCGAATCCGTTTGCGACCATTTTAACCCTTTATGTGAAATTTTCGTGATTATAACAAAAAAGAGAGAAATTTCTTTGCAAACTCTTGACAAGGATGAAAAAATGCGGTAAAATTCTGGCTCACAAATCAATTGCTGGCGTAGCTCAGCTGGTAGAGCAGCTGATTTGTAATCAGCCGGTCGGCGGTTCGAATCCGTTCGCCAGCTCC
>CAZPVZ010000075.1:0-3246 GCA_964590185.1 uncultured Campylobacterales bacterium | reverse complement strand
AAACATAGCTATGGCTTCCGGCAAATGTTTCAATACGCCGAAATTTCCTTCGGAATATCTAACGAGTTCGCCTTCATCCAAAATACCGTGTTTTTCGATGGAGTGTTTGAATCCGACCGCGTGTCTGACCGCAACGTTGCTCTCTGCGACGTGTTCTTCGAAAATTTGATTATGAAGTTTTGTTATTTTCGTTATCGGACTTAACTCTTTAGGACACGCCTCCGCGCATTCGAAACATTTCACGCAGTCCCAAACTCCGGGACCCATTTTGTTTACTATCTCCAATCTTTCTTCTTTGGCGTCGTCCCTTACGTCGGCTGTGAATCTGTAAGCTTTCACAAACGCCGCCGGTCCGAAATACTCTTCGTTAACCTCCACTACCGGGCATGCGTAAAAGCAGTTTCCGCATTGGATGCAGTAGTCCGCTTCGTCGAGTTTTTCCGCATCTTCCGGAGATACTATGTTTTCCGACTCCGGATGTTCGTCTATCTCGGCTATAAGATAAGGTTTGACCGCGTTATATTTCTCCCAGAAATTGCTTTTGTTGATAACGAAATCTTTGTAAGCTCTTTTTTTGTCTTGAGGATCGAAAGTTAGCTCCTCGCCGAAAATTTCGATAAGATCGAAAACTCTCTCTTTGCAGGAGAGAACCGGTTTTCCGTTTACTTTTATCGCGCAGCTTCCGCATATTCCGTGGCGGCAGCTTCTTCTATAGCTCAAGCTTCCGTCGTGTTCCCATTTAATTCTGTTTAAAATGTCCAAAACGACTTCGTCTTGAGAGACCTCTATCTTGTACTCGTCGTAATGAGGGAGATAATCAGTCTCGGCGTTGAATCTAAATACTTTAACGGTTATTGTTTTTTTTGCTATCTCTTCCATTTTCACTCCCTAATATTTTCTCTCTTGAGGCTCGAATCTTCCAAGCGTAACGTCCGTATATTCGATTTTGATATTTCCCTCTTCGTCCATAAAAGCCAAAGTGTGTTTTAGGAAATTTTCGTCGTCTCTTTTTGGAAAATCCTCTCTAAAGTGAGCTCCTCGGCTCTCTTTTCTCGCTATCGCCCCCTCTACGATAAATACCGCATAATCAAGCATATGTCCGAGCTCTATCGCCTCTTGAAGGTCGGTATTGTATATTTTTGATTTGTCGTCTATGCGGATATGTTTGAATCTCTCTCTAAGCTCTTTTAATTTTTCTCTCTGTTTCTCAAGCGTCTCTTGGGTTCTGAAAACTCCCGCGTTATTTGTCATACTCTCTTGAAGCTCGTTTCTTATTTGAGCGACTCTCTCGGTGCCGTTTGAGGTTTTGAGTCTGGTCATCTCTTCGATCATTCTATCCGCTACGCTCTCTTTTATGTTTTCAAATCCCAAATCTCCGCTTTCGAGATCGTCGGCTATGATATTTCCCGTATGTCTTCCGTAAAAGAGAGCTTCCAATACCGAATTGGCTCCGAGTCTGTTCGCTCCGTGAACGCTAACGCACGCGCACTCTCCCGCGGCGTAAAAGCCTCTTACCTTTTCGCTTGCGTTTTTCATCACTCTTCCGTGGATGTCGGTCGGTATTCCTCCCATCGAATAGTGAGCGGTAGCCGCTATCAAAATAGGCTCTTTTATCATGTCTCTTCCGAGGAAAGTTAGGGCGAGATCTCTAAGTTCAGGGAGTCTTTCCATGATCTTCTTCTCTCCCAGATGCGTCAGATCGAGATAAACCGCATCTTTATTCGGTCCGACTCCTCTTCCTTCGAGTATCTCTTTGGTAATGGATCTGCTTACCAAGTCTCTCGGAGCAAGCTCCATCTTTTCGGGAGCGTATTTTTTCATAAATCTTTCGCCTTCGGAGTTTAAAAGTTTTCCTCCTTCTCCTCTCGCCGCTTCGCTCATCAAGATTCCGGTTCCGGCAAGTCCGGTCGGGTGAAATTGAACGAACTCCATATCTCTAAGAGGCAATCCGTGTCTTGCCACGATGGAGAGTCCGTCTCCGGTGTTTGCGTGGGCGTTGGAGTTGATTTTAAAAGCTCTTGCGTATCCGCCCGTAGCGAACATTACCGCTTTTGCTTGAAAAATGGTCGGTTCGCTCGATTTTATTTCGTAGGCGCATACGCCGTTTACGATTCCGTCTTTGTAGATGATGTCGGCTACGTACCACTCGTCCAAAAACTCTACGCCGTCTCTATGCGCTTGCTCGTAAATCGTTTGTAAAAGAGTAAGTCCGGTTCTGTCTTTTGCGAAACACGCTCTCGGTTTGCTTTGCCCTCCGAAAGGTCTTTGGGCTATCTTTCCTTCCGGCGTTCTGCTAAAGACCGCTCCCATTCGCTCCGCCCATCTGATCGTTTCGGGAGCTTTGGAGCACATAAGCTCGACCGCGTCTTGATCCGCTAAATAGTCGCTTCCCTTTACGGTATCGAACATATGAAGTTCTATGCTGTCCTCTTCGGAAAGCGCCGCGTTTATACCGCCTTGCGCCGCTCCGGAGTGGCTTCTTAGCGGATGCAGTTTAGTTAAAACCACAACCTTTTTACCTCTTCTTTTCAGTTCCCTTGCCGCCGCGCAGCCGGCCAAACCGGCTCCGACGATTACTACGTCGTATTTTTTAATTGGTATGCTCATTAAGCACTTCCTTAAAGTTTGATGTTTGCCAAATTATATCTTTCCAATATTTAAAAAATACAAAAAGTAACACCCTGAAACATTTTTTATATTTATATGTTACGAATTTTCCAATATTTTATCGAAAGGTTTTAACTAAGGAGTTAAATTATTATGAATTCTTATAAATAACGCCCTTTTTCGGCCGAAAGCGGGAAGCCTTCAGCGAGAAAATTTTTTGATTTTTTGAGCGAGAAGATGTACCGCCATAGCGTAGAACGCGCTATGGTTGTATCTCGTAATCACATAAAAATTTTTAAAGCCTATCCAAAGTTCGTCGAATTTTTCGTTTTCCAATTTTATCAAAGATACCTTTTCTTTGCCGTAAGCGTTTTTAGGAAGATATATCCCGTATCTTTTTAACCCGTTTATGCGGTATCTGGTTTTGTAGCCGGTTTTTAATTTTTTAAATCTTTTCCCTCTATATCTTACCCGCATAGCCACTTTTTTGTCTTTTTGCCAACCGTTTTCTTTAAGATATCTGGCTATGCTTCCTATCATATCTTCGCTGTTCCACGGATCCAATACTCCGTCGTTATTGAAATCTACCGAAAAGTGTTTTATGGCGCTTGGCATAAACTGTCCCAAACCGATGGCTCC
>CAZPVZ010000074.1:0-7095 GCA_964590185.1 uncultured Campylobacterales bacterium | reverse complement strand
AAGGAGAGTTTTCAAGCCTCTCCTATGGCTAGATGGTCTCTCGGAATTATTTACGGGATAATAGTCGTAACTTTTTGGGTAAAGACGGGGCAAACGCCCGGATATAAAGCTTACGATTTGAAAGTTATAGATAACGAAACGGGAGAAAAGCCTGCTCTTTTGAGAGCGATTTTAAGATATCTGCTTTTTTTAATAAGCGCAACTTCGATAGTGGGAGTTTTGGTAGGCTATTTTAGAAAAGATAGAAAGATGTTTCACGATCTCTTTTCCAAAACTACGGTGATCTCTTTAGAAAAATAGTTTTTGATGTTTTGGCTTATTAGCGCCTTCTTCTTTTCCTATTTTTTCGTAATAGGAATTTATGTAATCTTTCTCCCTAAAATTTTGCAAGAGCTCGGATACACTTCTTTGCAAATAGGGATAATTTTTTCTACGGCTCCTTTGATACGCTTTTTGATTCCTTTTTTCTTTTTGAAAAGATTCTCTTTAGATGAGAGGGTGCTTAATCTCTCCCTCTTTACTCTTTTTTTTAGCGCTCTCTCTTTCTATTTTACGATAGAAAACTTTTATCCGTTTCTTTTTTCTATGATTTTTTATTCTCTCTCTTCCTCTCTTATTTTGCCTATAGTGGAGACCTTTTCGTTGGAGTATCTTAAAAAAGAGTTTTACGGCAGGGCGAGGCTTTTCGGATCCATCGGTTTTATGATTGCCGGGCTCGTTTTGGCTAAGATACTAAGCTCCTATGTGGTGGGGATTCATTTTATGTTTATTTTTTTGGTTTTTACGATATTGATTACCGTTTTGATAGAGAGGAGAAAAATTAAACCGGGAGCGTATAAAAAGGAAAGAGATTTCGGGAAGTTCGATCTCGGTAAGGATATCGGGTTTTGGATCAATATTTTTTTGATGCAGATGAGTTTCGGAGCTTTTTATAACTTTTTTACGATTTTTGAAAGCGAACACGGAGTCGGGTTAAAAGATGTAAGTTATCTTTGGGCTTTCAGTATAGTTTGCGAAGTTTTGATATTTTATTTCCAAGCCTTTTTTTTAAAAACGGATCTTAGATATTTGGTTGCGATCTCGACTCTGATAACATCTTTTAGATGGCTTTTAATCCATCTATTTCCCTCTTTTTTGCCGGTTTTATACTTTTCTCAAAGTTTGCATGCGGTTAGTTTCGCTTTGTATCATACGGCGGCTTTGAGTTATCTATATACGATTTACGAAAACAAAAACCTCGCTTCTCAGTTTTATTACGGATTCGGTTTCGGATTGGGAGGTTTTGCGGGTTCTTTGATATCGGGATATCTTTACGGCGAAAATATATTTTTATACGCCTCTTTGATAGCTTTCGGAGGATATTTAGCTATGTTTTTTTTAAAAAGAGAGTAGAGGAGTTACTCCTCGAACCAGTTTAACTTCTCTCTTAAATTGACTACTTTTCCGACTACTATGAGAGCCGGAGTTTGTAAATTTTTGGCTTTTTGGGCTATGTTTTCCAATGTTCCTATAACCGTTTTTTCTTCGTTCGTAGTTCCTTTGCTGATAACCGCGCAAGGCATGTTTTTCGGTTTTCCTATCTCCATAAGCTTATTCGCTATTTTTTCAAGATTGTGATAGCCCATTAAAAATATTATCGTTTCATCCGTTTTGAAAGAGTTCCAATCTATTTGAGATTGCGTTTTATTGGGAGTTTCGTGTCCCGTTACGACTCTGAAGGAGACCGCGACTCCTCTATGAGTTACCGGTATCCCGGCATATTCCGGAACCGCTATGGCCGAGGTTATACCCGGAATGACTTCAAATTTCACTCCTCTCTCTTTTAGATATATGCCTTCTTCGCCTCCTCGCCCGAATACGAAAGGATCTCCGCCTTTTAACCTGACTACGGTTTCGTATTTGAGAGCGCTTTGATAGATTACTTCATTTATTTTTTCCTGTGGAAGAGTATGTTTTCCGTCCTCTTTCCCCACATATATAAATTCGCACCCCTCTTTAGTTTCTTTTAAAATATCGGGATTTGCGAGTCTGTCATATATGATAACGTCGGCTTTTCTTATTACTTTTAAAGCCTTTAAAGTTAGAAGCTCCATATCTCCGGGACCGGCTCCCGTCAGATAAACTTTTCCCATTATTTGCCTTTTTGCTCGAATATGAAAATACCCGAAGGTTTAGGAACGCTTACTTTAAAAACCTCTTTCCAATTTTCGGTATTTAAAGCCACAACTTCACTGTTGCCGTTTACGGAAACGTATAAAAGAGGTTTTTCCTTGCTCCATCTAACGTGTAGCACCGTTCCTTTAAAATCGAATCTTTTGATAATTTTTAAAGTCTTTGTATCGATTATCTGAACTATCGGAAATTTTTTTCCGCTGAAGGTAACGGCTAAATATTTTCTATCCGGACTTAGTGAAGTAAAGACGGGATTCCCTTCCACCTTTATCGCTTTTATAAAGTTAAAGTCGTGATCGAATACGAATACTTTATTGTTTCCGACCGCCGGAATGAAGAATTTATCTTTCATTATCGACCAGAAACCGAAATGCGGAACCTTTAAGACGATGGTTTTCGGACCGAGTTTCAAAGGGACTTGTTTGTATTCGAAGTTGTCAAGATTCAATACTCCCACGAAAGGAGAGTTGAAAAAACCGACCACGTAGAGATTTTTGTTTATCATGGCGTCAAACGGAACTTCTCCGGCGTTTTTTATCTTTTTTACGAGTTTGAATTTCGGATTTCCTTTTCCTCTGTTTTGATCCTCCAAAACCCAAAGTTCGTCCGTATCCATACAAGCGAAAACGAGATAATTTTTGTAAACTTTAATTCCTACGTTTTTAGAGCCGGTATCTATAGTTTGGAGTTTATTTAGATCTCTATCGAAAATTTCTACCGTTTTGTTTGCGTAATTGGCTACGGCTACGTAGTTTTTATTTAGAGTGAATCCTATGGCGCTTTTGCTCGCTTTTACCTCTTTGATTTTTACCTCTTTGATGGGATCGAATTTTATAAGATAGCCGTCTCTTGTTATGACGTATCCGTCATTATCGATGAATTTTACGACGGCGTGGTTGAAATTGTGCATATTTTTTATTTCGTTCGTTAGTTTTTGATTTTCTATAACGGCTAAAGCTTCGTTTTCTCTCTCTACGACGAAAATTTTTTCATGAGCGAATAAAGATATGCAAAACAGTAAAAACGGTATGAGTTTTTTCATAATCATCCTTTTAGAAATTTATATAACAACTCGGATCTTCCGCCCACAGATCTCCATATACGGCATAGGCTCTCGGGCGGGATCCTCCGTTGCATATTTCGATATAAGGGCATTTTTCGCATTTGCCTTTTATTTTTCTCGGAAACTCTCTCAATCCGTTTAAAAGCTCGTTTTCTTTGTCAAGCCATATCTTATCAAACGGTTTTTCCAAGATGTTTCCTATTTTAACGGGGAAAAAGGGATCGGGTTTAACGTCTCCTTCGCTGTTTATATTGACAAGATTTCTTCCGGCGCTATTGCCTTTCCATTTTTTTAGCTTCTCTTCCAAAACCGAAATAGCGTCCGGATATCTCTCTTTCATTTTTTCCATAAAGAGTATCGCGTCCATTTCCATATTGCCGGTTACTATGTCTATATCTTTTTTGTTTTCGTAATATTGAAAGGCTTTCTCTATTATGAACTCCACCGCTTTTTTTCTCTCTTCTTTCGTTAAATCCATTTTCAGATTATCAAGTCCCCTTCCGCTATATACGAGATGTGAAATGTAGATTTTGTCTATATTCTCTTTTTCGGCGAGTTCGAAAATGAAAGGGAGAGATTTTTGCGTCTCTTTCGTAATCGTAAATCTTATACCTATTTTCCCGCCGTTTTTTTGAATAAGTTTCACGGCTTCCATACTCTTTTTGAAAGAGCCTTTTAGTCCTCTGAAACGATCGTGAATCTCCTCTTCGCCGTCTATGCTTATGCCTATATATCCGAAAGTCTCTATAATCTTTTTTGCGTTGGAAGGATTTATGTAAAGTCCGTTCGTTGAAAGGTATGTAAGTATCCCTTCTTCTTTAAAAGCCTCGGCTATTTCAAAGATATCTTTTCTCGTTAAAGGCTCTCCTCCTGAAAATATAACGAATTTGACACCGGCTTTTTTTAACTTCGGAATCGTTTCCAAAATCTTTTTAGTCGTTAGCGTATCTTTTTCCTCCAATGAGGCTTTGGAGTAGCAGTGAAGGCAGGAGAGATTGCATCTGTTTGTAAAGTTCCATATCAAAATGGAGCCGTTTAACTCTCTGCTTTTAGTATTTTCTACGGAACTTTTTAAAAGATTCGATAATCTAAACACCTACTTATCCTTCCAGCTTTTTATGTAATCGACTATACTTTTTAACTCTTTTTCGTTAAATTTGAAAGAGGGCATCGAGTTTCTTTTGTAGCCTAACTGTTTATAGGTGTGTTCGGGATCGATTATTTGGGATATTATCTCTCCGTCGGTTCTTTTTTTGGCTATTTCGTTAAAAGGGGGTCCGAAAGCTTCCGCCGTTTGATGATGGCATCCCCAGCACTTCTCTTTAAAGATGCTCTCTCCGAAGAGTCTCGGATAAAATACTCTGTTTTTGTTTATAAAATTATATTTTCCTACCGGAACGTTTGCGGGATAATCTTTTAAAAGTTTCATCGTATCGGTTTGATATACCATCAAATCCCCGTCGCTTTCATATATGCTAAGATAGGAGTATTTTCCGTCTCCGCTAAATTCCGTATGAATATACCTTTTTCCTTTTTTGGGTACGAACTCTTTCATTTGATAATTGTCTTTATCGACTAAAATCAGTTTATCCGTTCCGTTGTCTATCCATAAGTATTTGCTTGCCGGATGCGTTTTTACGAAAAATCCGTCTCCTCCTATATCTATTTTTTTAATAAGTTTCCAATCGTACATTTGCCATACGGTAACGAAAGGTTTTCTAAGATGAGGAGTCGCAAAATAGAACTTTCCGTCTTTATACCAGTATGTTGCGCTAAATAGGTGCGGCATTCCCTCTATCTCGTCTTCAAAAACTTTTTTTAGACCGTCTATTTCGTAAACGGATAGATTTTTGCCTCTTCTTGTCGTTCCTATGATATACTCTTCGAAAGGATCTATGAAAAAATCTTCTATCGGCTCTTTTAAATCTTTGTAGGTAAATTCCAAAGTTTTGGTATTTACCTTTACGAATTTGGGTTTGTTTCTAAAGGTAAAGATAGCTTCGTCTTTGCTGTAAAGCTCGTATAGAGCGCTTATTTTGCCGTCAACCTTTTCTCTTTTTATTACTTTTAAGCTCATGGGATCTAAAACGACGACGGATTCGGGAAGAAGACAGGTTGCAAAAAGATATTTATCGTCTCTGCTTAATGATATATTTCTTAAATTTATGCACGCTCTTACTTTATCTTTCAATCTTCCTTCTTCCAAAGAATAGTGGCCTATCCACCCGTCTCTTGTGGGGACGTAGAAGTTTTTGCCGTCCATCGTATATTTCAATCCGCCGTGAACGTTTACGAATTTGAATTTGTCCAAAATATTCTCATCTTCCATTATCCAAACTTTATTGGCTCCTCTTTCTACTACCAAAGTAACGTTTTCTATATTTTTGATACCGAGGTCTTTTTTGGGGAAATTAAATTTCGTATAGCTTTTTTCTATATCTTTTATATTCCATTGGATATTTTTAGCCGGAGTTCTTAGATATTTCGTTATGGCCTCTATCTGTTCGTCGTTTAAAAAATCGAATTTCGGCATTAAAGTTTGAGGTAGGGAGTTTTTGATTATCGAGTGTATTCTTTTGTCGGGAATTTTTTTTATGAAGGCGGGAAGAAGAGGAGGGGCGCTTATGCCTTCTCTTTGCATGCCGTGGCAGCTTGCGCAATATTTATCATAAAGATATTTTCCGTCTCCGCTTTTTGCTTCGAGCTGATGGATATAAAAACTATCAAATTGGGATGAGAAAGCCGTTAGAGTTAAGGCGGCGGATAAAAGAAGTTTTTTATACATTTTGACCTCTCTAAAAATAATTAAAGCTGTTTGGAAAATAAAATAATTTTACTTTCCAAACAGCTTTGAAGATAATATCGGGCAAAAGCCCGATATTATTTATTAGTAGATATCACCTCTGGTGTTAGTTACATTGAACTTACCTGTAGGAGTGATGATTCGAGGATCTTCGATCGCTTTTTTGAGTTTCAAGGTATTGGCGTCATATACCAAGATAGCTGAAGGAGTCAACTTGTTACCCCAGATACTTGTCCAGAGTTCGTCTCCCGCAGCGTTGAACTCGAAATGTACCGGACCTCTCATTTTGACTTTAGGATCTTTTGATTTGAGATATTTCTCAGGTATTTTGATTGTTTTTACTACTTCAAGTTTGTCTTTATCTATTACATAGATTTGAGTTTGAAGTTTTCTATTCGGATTTACAGGTCTATCCGCAAAAATGTATTTACATTTAGGATGCGTTTTAACGAATAGGTTACCGCCTCCATTTCCTGGAAGTTTAATTTTTTTAACGACTTTCCAAGCGTTTTTAGGATGACCTTTAGGATCGGTTCCTATCGCTACTATGTCGTTGCTTCCGATATGTCCGGTAATCCAAACGGGTCCGTATTTTTTAGAGTTAACGTTAGCACCTCTTCCCGGATGCGGTTTTGTTCCTTGAGAAGGAATTTTGGCTACGAGTTTACCTTCTTTAGCGTCAACTACGCAGATAGTGTCTCTTGCGTTCGCAGCAACGAGGAAATATCTTTTCGAACTATCCCATCCGCCGTCATGCAAGAATCTTTCCGCTTCTATCATTTTGATGGTAGGATTGTTGACGTCGCTATAATCGTATAGCCATACTTGTCCTGTCTCTTTAACGTTGATAACCCACTCCGGTTTATAGTGGTTAGCCACGATTGAAGCGACTCTGGCTTCTCTTGTGAACTCTTCGGTATCGTAAGTATAGCTTGCGGTTGATACGATTTTTAAAGGCTCTAACGTATCTCCTTTAAGAGTTACGATTGAAGGAGGCCAATAACATCCGACAACGGCATATTTGTCCTCATATCCTTTATATTTGGAAGTATCGATA
>CAZPVZ010000073.1:0-5923 GCA_964590185.1 uncultured Campylobacterales bacterium | reverse complement strand
TCTCCGCCGAGCTCTATAAACTTTTTGATTCCCAAATATTTCTGAATTTTACCCGCAGTTTGAAAAATCACTCTAAAAAGAATAGTGTCGCTATCTTTTTTAACATAGTTTCTTCCCGGAAATATAACCATCCCTATAAACAAAACTATTACGAAAAACACGATCACTTTCAAAAATATCACGAAAACTTCATAAAAATCTACCCCCTCTCCGCTGCCCGTGGCGGAAGTTAAAACTATCGGAATGATTATCGCAACGCCTATCAAAGATAAGATATCGTCAACCACCGCCGCCGTCATAATCCCCGTAGCGGCGGTAGTTTTATGAAGATTCTCCTCTTTTAGAGACATCATAGTCAAGCTAACCGCCGTAGCCGTCATAGTCAATCCCCAAAGCATGGCGCTGTCGGTATCGTAACCCAAAATCCGGGCACTGTAAAAACCGGCTAAAAACGGAAAAACGGCTCCTATAACCGCTATTCCCATACTCCTTTTAAGCCCTACGAAAAAGTGAGTCAAATCCTCGTCAAGCCCCAAAGCGAACATTATAAAAACTATTCCCCACTCCCCTATATACTCCAAAACTTCGTTATGTTCCGGCAAAATGCCCAAATTTGCGAATAAAGAGCCAAAAAGTATAAGCCACAAAACGTCTATCGTAGAAGTTTTGTTCGCGAGAACTTTGGAAACCATTATGATCGCAAAAATAACTACGGAGTAAAACCAAATATGCTCCATCCAACACCCTTTTGATATTAATTATTTTTATTTTTTGTCGGAATTCTATCTAAAAGAGGCATAAAATTAAATTAGATTTAAAAAGGAGAAATAAACTAAAAAGGCATAAATCTAAATTCGAAACTTCTATCTACAAACCATAAAAAGGAGATTATTAGAGTTAAAAAAGTTAAAGGCAAATAGATATATTTTTTATAAAAATTTCCTTTGGAAAGATAAAAAAGCATAGGCAAAACGGCGGAAATTACTATGATTTGTCCTATCTCGACTCCTAAGTTAAAGCCCGAAACTACGGTTAAAAATCCGCTTTTATCAAGAGAAAGTTCCGAAAGCGCATTGGCAAATCCGAATCCGTGAATAAAACCGAAAAGAAACGCGACAAACCACTCTTTTCTATAAGAAATAAAAAAATAAACATTATTTAAAGCAGTTAAAAAAACGGAAAAAGCTATCAGACTCTCTATCAATTTTTGAGAAGGTGTAACTATATGAAACATACTCAAAAAGAGCGTTACGGAGTGAGAAATCGTAAAGGCTGTTACTATTTTTAACACTTCTAAAAATATTTTTTTAAAATTTTTATGAAAAATTACCGAAGGAAGTATCAACATAAGTAAAAAGAGAAGATGATCGGCTCCTATCCAAATATGCCAAACTCCCTCTCTTACAAAACTTAAAAAAGTTTCAAAAAAAGAATCTTTTTTTGAAAAAGAGACTTCATAAATCTCTCTTCCCGGAGAAAAAACAATCTCTTTTTTAAAATCGCGATACGCTATTTTCATAACACCCTGCTGAGTTTTATCGAAATCGAAAAAAAGATCGAATTTTATAGAAAGCTTCTTTAAAGAGTCGGTGCATTCGGGTGTAAAAAAGAGATCTATGACTATCTCGTTTTTCACGAACAATTTCGGCTCTTTTAAAACGCACTCTTTTATATGAAAATGCTTTTTTACGTAAAATATAATCTCTTTTTCTCTTCTAAGGATACTTTCCGTATCCGGATCTTTTAAAGATAGAGGCTTTTCAAGATTGAAAGCTACAAAACGCATAAATAAAGATGGTTTAGAAGAGTTTAACTCCAAACTCATTTTCGTTAAATTGAGAGGATGAGAAAAAGAAAAAAGCGACAAAAAAATCAAAAGTGAAACTACTCTCATAATTTATTATAACAAATTCATTTGATATAATAGCCCCTTTAAAATCTATGAATATATTTAAAAATTCAAAAAGGGAAAAAATGAAAGAGATAAACGAGATTTTGGATAAAGATATGTTAAAAGAGGAGCTTGCGAAACTAATCGAGATAAGAAACGAATTTTACGACTATCTCGATACGCATATTCCCAAAACTAAAACGGGACAGTTTGACTTTTCCCAAAATCCTACGCTTGAAGCAAAAGAGGTTTACGAGAGGTTTTTCAAACTCGACTATCAAGCGAGAAAATTGAGAGGTTTTCTCGTAAGAACTTACGGACTTAAAGCCGAATAAGTGGCTTACATCAAATTAAACTCCAAAAACTATTTTTATAATCTCGATTTGATATCCGACAAAGCGGGAGGCAAAGAGAAGGTTTTCGTCGTCCTAAAAGACAACGCATACGGACACGGATTGAAAGAGATGGCCTCTTTAGCCTCCGCATACGGCATCAAAAGAGCGGTGGTAAAAAACCTAAAAGAGGCTACGCAAATAAAAAATCTCTTTGAAGAGATACTCATACTAAGCGAAATTTTGCGCGAAAAACCGGATGAAAACATAAGCGTAACGGCAAATTCGATCGACTCTCTTTTTCTTCTGCCAAAAAAAATAAACGTTCACCTCAAAATAGACACCGGAATGCACAGAAACGGCATAGATAGAAAAGATATAAAAAACGCTTTTAAAATCATCAAAAAAAGAGAACTTTTTTTAAAAGGAGTCATGACCCACTTCAGAAGTGCGGACGAACTCTCAAGCGAACTTTTTTGGCAAAGGGAAAATTGGAGAGAAGTTAAAAACGAGGTAAAAAAGATTTGCAAAGAGTTTTCGATACCCGTTCCGGCTTTTCACTCATGCAACTCGGCGGCACTTTTTAGACTCAAGGAACACGAAGACGATTTCGTCAGATGCGGGATAGCCACTTACGGCTATCTTGAGACGGATCCGATTTTCGATCCTCCGAAGTTAAAACCGGTTCTATCTCTATGGGCGAACAAAATAAGCTCGAGAGTTTTAAAAAAAGGGGAGAGAGTCGGATACGGAGGAGTATTTACGGCTCAAAAAGATATGATAATCTCCACTTACGACATAGGTTACGGAGACGGTTTTTTCAGAAACGACGGCAAAAAAGAGCTAAAAACCGCCGAAGGCAAAAGAATCCTCGGAAGAGTTTCGATGGATAACATCTCCTGCGAAGGAGAAAGCGAAGAGATTCTTGTTTTTGAAGACGCTAAAAGACTCGCAAAACATTTCAATACGATCTCCTACGAAATCCTTACCAAACTCTCCTCCGATATAAAAAGAGTCGTAATTTAAAAAATATTTTTTTCGTTTATAAATTTACCCTTTTACGAAACAAAAATTTCTCTAATAGGAAAAAACAAAACGAAGGATAGAAAGATAAAGGAGAAAGAAAATGGCAGAGGGGATGGGATTCGAACCCACGAAGGGCGGTTAGCCCTTACACGCGTTCCAGGCGTGCTCCTTCAACCACTCGGACACCCCTCTAAATTTTAGAGGTTGTAATTATACCAAAAAAATCTTATTTTCGTCTAATATATGTAAAAAATTCTCCGTTATTTTCTCTTGAAAAGACTTCGTGTCCCTCTTTTTTAAAAGTATCAACCAAAGGAGCCGGAAAAAAATCGGACTTAACGAGTAAAACCTCTCCGCTTTTTAAAGATTTCAGTATCTTAGAGCTTTCACTCAGAGGACTTTTTTCGTTATCCAAAAGTTCGGTTGCGTTTATTATCTCTTTCGGCTCCTCGGTAACCCACAAAGGAATATCGACTTCCTCTTCCGCCTTACCCGAATTTTCTCCTTCTATCGGAGCCTGTCCCACTTCCTCTCTTAAGATATTAACAAGCTCGATAGGATCGAAACCTCCTATCTTGGCAACTTGATCCAAGGAGGCTATTTTAGCTACCGTTCTTCTTAAAATAGGATTTTTCAATTTTTTGTATTTGGGATTTAAAGAGATAAGCTTCTCTTCAAGCTGAGGATAAGCTTTCAAAAGATCATTCACTTTCGTTTTTAGAGTTATTTCCATTTTTATCCTTTCCGCAACTTCCTTTATCGCAATAGCTCTTTTTCAAAACGAACTTATAGATAAAGTCTTTAATAATCAATATCAAACAGATGACCCAAATTATATCCAAAATCCAGTTGTCTTTATAATCCAATCCGAAATAGAGCCAAGGGAGTCCCAAAAAGATAAACCATTTGGCATAATAAAAAAATAAGATAGAAGTCCCGTAGAGATGTCGAAGTTCTCTTTTTAAAGATTCTTTTATTTGGAAACCTTTATTCAGATTTATTTTATCAAAGCGGATCAAACGAACCGCACGCATTTAAACGCGCGATCCATTTTTCCAATCCAAATTATAAAGCGGCTTTAGCGGTCTCTACGATTTTACTAAAAGCCGAAGCGTCGTTCATTGCAAGATCAGCAAGCATTTTTCTATCAAGCTCGATTCCGGCCTTTTTAAGTCCGTGAATAAATCTCGAATAACTTATATCGTTCAATCTGCATGCGGCATTGATTCTCATAATCCAAAGTTTTCTAAAATCTCTTTTTCTCTGTCTTCTGTCTCTATACGCATAAACTAAGCTTCTCTCGACTTGCTCTTTCGCTTTTCTGAAATGTTTTCTTCTGCCGCTATAAAAACCTTTGGCTAACTTTAAAATCTTTTTGTGTCTTCTTCTTCTAACTACGCCTGTTTTTACTCTCATTTAACTATTCCTTAACCTTTTTTAATGTTTTTGGTGCCCGTTTTACGGGACTTGCCCTGTTTTTTTCAGGGGGAATTCAGATCGATTTATCTACTCTTATCTCGCTCCGAGCATTCGCTCAACTCTTGCCCTGTCCACTTTAGAAACATATTTCGGGGCTCTTAAAAATCTCTCTCTTTTAGGAGATTTTTTGGTCAAAATATGGCTTCTGAAAGCGGAACCTCTTTTTATCTTGTTCTTAGTGCGTTTAAATCTCTTAACCGCACCTCTTACGCTTTTCATTTTAGGCATAAATCTTCTCCTTTTTAAAATGGGCGTAATTATACCACAAAAACTTTTATTTTTTCTTGGATTTGGTGTCTTTTTTAGGAACTACGAGCATATTTACGTATCGCCCCTCTATTTTAGGCTCGTACTCTTTGTCGGCGATATCCTCCACCATCGGCCAGATATGGTTTAAAACCTCCACTCCGGCTTCCGGATTGGACATCTCTCTTCCCCTTAAAAACACTCTAAATTTCACATGTTTTCCGGATTCCAAAAACTCTCTTGCGTGTTTTACTTTATAATTTATATCGTTTTGAGCTATTTTAACGGAGAGTTTTATCTCTTTAGTTTCTATTATTTTCTGCTTTTTCTTAGCCTCTTTTCTCTTCTTTTCCTGCTGATACTTATACTTCCCGTAATCCATTATTTTACATACGGGAGGATTCGCGTTAGGCGCGACCAATACGAGATCGAGCCCTTTCTCCGCCGCTATATCGAGCGCCTCGTCTCTGCTTATGATACCGTACTGCGTTCCGTCGTCTCCTATACATCTAACTTCCGCCGCTCTTATATTTTCGTTAAGCAGCGTATTGTCTCTCTTACTCAAAAGTGTACCTCATCTATTTTCTCCTTTACCAGTTGTAGAAATTCCACCAAACTCATATTGCTTTTTTCCCTTTTCCTTCTGTCTCTCAAAGCTACGCTTTCGTTTTTAACCTCTTCGTCTCCCACCACGACTATCATAGGAACCCTCTGTTTTTCAGCGGTTCTTATTTTTTTGTTCAAACTCTCGTTCTTATCGAAAACTTCGCTATCTATCTCGAGATCCGCCAATTTATCGGCTATTTTGTAAGCGTACTCTTTATGAGAATCCGCTATCGGTATGATAATCACTTGAGTGGGAGCTATAAAAAACGGAAACTCTCCCGCCGTATGCTCCGTCAAAATGCCGATAAATCTCTCGAAAGAGCCCAAAACGGCTCTGTGAAGC
>CAZPVZ010000072.1:0-5980 GCA_964590185.1 uncultured Campylobacterales bacterium | reverse complement strand
AATTGAGATGTTCATACCGTGCGTTCTTAAAATGTTGTCGTATTCAACTTCCGGAAACATCAACTGCTCGTCGAGTCCGAAGTTGTAGTTTCCTCTTCCGTCGAATCCGTTTCTCGGAAGTCCTCTAAAGTCTTTCACTCTCGGAAGCGCGATAGAGATTAATTTGTCTAAGAAAATATACATTCTATCGCCTCTTAGAGTGACTTTGACTCCTACCGGAAAACCCTCTCTTACTTTAAAGCCGGCGACCGATTTTTTAGCTTTCGTAATAACCGCATGCTGTCCGGCTATCAAAGAGATCGTATCTTGAATGTTTTGCATCAATTTCGCGTCTTTAGCCGCCCAACCGGCTCCTACGCTTATGACGATTTTTTCGATAGCCGGGATTTGCATGGGATTTTTTATATCGAATTCTTTTGCCAAAGCCGGCCTAACTTCGTTTTGATATTTCTCTTTCAATCTTGCAACCATCTTATTCACCTTCTACTTTAGCAACGTTTGAAATGTCGATAGGCATCTCTTTTTGAACGAATCCTCCTTCCGGATTCTCTTCGCTCGGTTTAACCGCCTTTTTAACGACTTTGCAACCGGCAACTATAACTTTTCTCTTTTTAGGGAGAACTTGCAAAACCTCTCCTACTTTACCTTTGTCGTCTCCGGCGATGATTTTTACTTTGTCGCCTTTTTTGATTTTAAATTTTACTGCCATTATAGAACCTCCGGTGCGAGCGAAACGATTTTCATAAAGTTCGCGTATCTTACTTCTCTGCTCACCGGTCCGAAAATTCTCGTTCCGACGGGCTCGTTTTTGTTATCGAGTATTACGGCGGCGTTTTCGTCGAATCTGATTAGAGAACCGTTTTCTCTTTGAATCTCTTTTTTCGTTCTGACGATAACCGCTTTTACGACTTGGCCTTTTTTAACTTTTCCGTTGGGAATCGCTTTTTTTACGGAAGCGACTATTACGTCTCCGACGCTTGCGTATCTTCTTTTACTGCCGCCTAATACTTTGATGCACATAATCTCTTTCGCGCCGCTGTTGTCGGCTACGGCTAATCTCGTAAAACTTTGTATCATTATTTCACTCCTGAAGAGACGATCTCTTTGAGTCTGAAAGTTTTTCTCTTAGAGATGGGGCGACACTCTATAACTCTTATCACATCGCCCACTTTCGCCTCGTTTCTTTCATCATGGATTAGATATTTCTTAAATCTTTTGACGATTTTATGGTATCTCGGATGAACGACTTTTCTTTCAACCAAAATTTTAACCGTTTTGTCACCGGATTTTTTTATAACCGTTCCTTGTAATTCTCTCTTGTGTCCCATCGTCAGCGCCTTAACCGTTTGATCTTTGTTTTGCGGATATAGCGGTGTTGATTCTCGCTATATCTTTTCTAACTTCTCTGATTTCGTTAGGGTT
The DNA here is from genome assembly GCA_964590185.1 of uncultured Campylobacterales bacterium. Classification (GTDB taxonomy): domain Bacteria; phylum Campylobacterota; class Campylobacteria; order Campylobacterales; family JAADDG01; genus JAADDG01. The sequence continues at coordinate 4,558 of CAZPVZ010000072.1, read as the reverse complement.
TGTAAGCTGCATGTTTCTAAGTTTGTTTCTTAGTTTAAAAAGCAGCATCTTTTTCTCTTTTAAAAGCTCTTGCAACTCTTTTATATCTTTTTCGATAATCTCAGTATATTTCATTTTCACTGTCCCTCGTGACAATTTTTGTTTTGAAAGGGAGTTTGTGCATAGCCAAAGTCAAGGCTTCTCTCGCAAGCTCTTCGCTAACTCCCGCCATTTCGTAAATAATGCGTCCGGGTTTTATGTTCATAACCCACTTCTCAACGCCTCCTTTACCTTTACCCATTCTCGTCTCAAGCGGTTTTTTGGTAAGAGGCTTGTCGGGAAAAACTCTGATCCAGGTTTTAGCCTGTCTTTTTACGTGTCTTGTCATAGCGATTCTCGCCGCTTCTATTTGGCGGGAATCTATTCTTCCGGCTTCGACCGCTTTAATGGCGATCTCTCCGAAAGCTATGGAGTTTCCTCTATAGGCTTTTCCTCTGTTTCTTCCTTTTTGCTGTTTTCTGTATTTTGTTTTTTTAGGCATTAACATGGTTATTTACCTCTTCTTCTTGAACTTCTTCTTTTGGTTTGCTGAGGCTCTTTCTTTTGGGCGTGGATGCCTTTTTGAAGAACTTCTCCTTTAAATATCCACACCTTAACTCCTATAACTCCGTAAGTTGTCAAAGCCTCCGCAAAACCGTAGTCAATTCTTGCTCTTAAGGTATGAAGCGGAACTCTTCCCTCTCTATACCACTCGGTTCTTGCCATTTCGGCTCCTCCGAGTCTTCCGGAAACCGCTACTTTGATACCTTTTGCTCCGTGTTTTAAAGCCGCTTGCATAACTTTTTTCATAGCTCTTCTAAAAGCCACCCTTCTCTCCAGCTGAGTGGCTATGTTTTCCGCCGCAAGCTGAGCGGAAGCTTGAGGTCTTTTCTCCTCTTTGATGTTGATGTTTACGTTTTTGTTTACCAAAGCGTTGAGTTTCGCTTTCAGTTTTTCGATGTCGGCTCCCTTTTTTCCGATAATGATTCCGGGTCTTGCCGCAACTATCGTTACTCTTAGTTTTTTAGCCGTTCTTTCGATAATGATTTGGCTTATACCCGCGTAATATAATTCGCTTTTTAGAAATTTTCTGATTTTATAGTCTTCGCCTACGTTAGCCGCTAAGACCTCTTTTGAGGGGAACCATCTCGATTCCCAGTTTCTGTTGATTCCAAGTCTAAGTCCTATCGGATTTACTTTTTGACCCATCTTATTTTTCCTTATTAGTTTCTTCTTTTGCTACTTCTACATATATATGAGCGGTCGGTTTTCTAATAGGGGTGGCTCTACCTCTTGCTCTCGGTATAAACCTCTTCATTACCGGTCCCTGATCCACTCTGCAAGAAGTTATGACGACCTCTTCGGGCTCGTAGTCTCCGTTAGCAACCGCGGAAGCGATAACTTTGGATATGATTTTAGCCGCTTTGTTGGGCATAAATTCCAAACTCGCCAATGCCAATTCGGCATTCATTCCTTGCACCTCTCTCGCTATGAGTCTCGCTTTGGTGGGAGAGAGTCTTATGTATCTTAATACCGCTTTACTCATTTTATGCCCCTTATTTACCTATTTTCTTTTGAACGGAGCCCTTATGGCCTCTAAACGTTCTCGTAGGCGCGAATTCGCCGAGTTTGTAGCCTACGTGGTTTTCGGTGATATAGACCGGCACGAAGCTTCTACCGTTGTGAACGTTTATGGTAAGTCCTATCATTTCCGGAGTTATTGTGCTTCTTCTGGACCATGTTTTTATGGGTTTGTTATCTCCGCTCTCTTTCGCTTTCAAAACTTTTTTCATTAAATGGTCATCGACAAAAGGACCTTTTTTTAATGATCGTGCCATCTATTTTCCTTTTCTTCTGGAGATTATCAATCTATCGCTTGATTTTTTTCTTCTCGTTTTATAACCTTTGGTAGGCATTCCCCATGGAGTAACGGGATGTCTTCCGGAGTTTTTCTTACCTTCACCACCTCCGTGCGGGTGATCTACCGGGTTCATAGCCGAACCTCTCGTTTGGGGTCTTATTCCTCTATGTCTGTTTCTTCCGGCTTTTCCTATAACCACGTTAGCCCATTCCGCGTTATCCACGGTTCCTACCGTAGCCATACACTCGCCAAGAATCATTCTCATTTCGCCGCTGGGGAGTCTTAGGATGACGTATTTGTCCTCTCTACCCATTACCTGAGCGTATCCTCCCGCACTTCTTGCTATCTGTCCTCCGTGTCCGGGATGCATCTCTATGTTGTGAACGATTGTTCCTATCGGAATGTTTTTCAACTTCATAGCGTTTCCGGGTTTAACGTCGAGTCCGCCCTCCGCAGACATAACGGTATCTCCCACTTTCACGCCTTCCGGATGAATGATGTATCTCTTTTCGCCGTCGGCGTAGTTTATCAAGGAGATTCTGCAATTTCTGTAAGGGTCGTATTCGATTGTCGCAACTTTTCCCGGAATGTTGAATTTGTTTCTTTTAAAATCTATGATTCTATAGAACTTTTTAGCTCCACCCTCTTTATGTCTCGAAGTGATTCTACCTCTATTGTTTCTTCCCGCTTTCGTAGGAAGTTTTATAAGCAATTTGGAATAGGTAGGTTTTGAAGTGATGTCGCTCGAATCGACGACGCTCATAAATCTTCTGCTGGGTGTATAAGGTTTATATGTTTTTATAGCCATGTTATACCTCTATACTTTCTATTTGTGCGCCTTCAGGTAATTTAACGTAAAACTTCTTATAGTCGTTTCTTTTACCTTCAACGCCTCTGAATTTTTTAACTTTGCCTTTAACTTTTACCGAATTCACTTTTAAAGGAACGAATCCGAAATAGTTTCTAAGAACCTCTTTTAAAGCGTTTTTAGTCATTTTCGGAGAAGTTTGGATAACTACCACTCCGTTTTCTTGAAGGCTCAAACTTTTTTCCGTATAAAGAATCGCTTTTATATCCGTAATATCTGCCATTTTTAGCCCTCTTTAATGATTTTTTCTAACACTGGTTTTTCTATGATGATTGTATGGTATGCCGCCGCAAAATACGCGTTTAACTCGCTCGGGTCAATCAAATAGCAATTTGGCAAGTTTCTAAAGGCCAAAGAGGTTTTTTCGTCTATATTCTCTTTGACGACCAATGCGTCCCTTACGTTTAGCTTTTTCAAAATAGCCGCGGCGTCTCTTGTTTTTCCGGATTCTACCGTAATCGAATCCATAACGAAAAGTTGACCGTTTTGAGCCTTCTCGTTCAAAGCGTATCTAAGAGCCAACTTTTTTTGTTTTTTATTTACTTTTTGATAATAGTTTCTATTGTTTTTAGGTCCGTGCGCTACGCCACCGCCTACCCATATAGGGCTTCTTATGCTACCGGCTCTCGCGCCTCCTCTACCTTTTTGAGCCCAAGGCTTCTTACCGCCTCCGCTAACTTCCGCTCTCGTTTTCGCTTTCGCTCCGTTAGCTCTTATACCGGCAAGATAAGATTTTACGTAAAGATAAAGGTTGTGAGGGTTTATTTCGTTATAAGAAGCCGGTAATTCGATCTCTCCGGTTTGAGATAGATTTTGATCCAATACTACTGCTTTACTCATTTAACAATCCTTACTCTTCCGAGTGATCCGTTCGCTCCCGGAACAGAACCTTTTACGACCAAGATTCCGCTTTCCGGATTAAATGAAATCACTTCGTTTTTAACGGTTACTTTTTCGTTTCCGTAATGTCCGGGCATTTTTTGTCCGGGTTGAACGCGTCCGGGCCATTCGCACATACCGATGGAACCCACTCTTCTATGAAATCTCGAACCGTGGCTTGAAGGACCTCCGGCGAAATTCCACCTTTTCATAACGCCGCTAAAACCTCTACCTTTCGTATAGAAAGTGCTTTTTAGAGTTTTAGCCTCTTTCAAAGGAGCGGTATCCAAATCTCCCGGCTCGCTGTTTGCGACTTTAAGAGTTACGAATTTATTGAATTCCGGGGATAGGTTGTATTTTTTTTGCTGCCCCTCGATCGCTTTGTTCAATCTTTTGCCTCTGGAGTATGCAACGATCGCTTTATTATTCTCGCCGATTTCGCAGACTTTGGCTTTTATCACTTTCAAAAGCGTAACCGGCGTGCTGTTTACCGAAACGGTTCTGCTCATTCCGATTTTTTCTACTAAGTATTCCATACGACTTTCCTTTATTTACCCATAGCTCTTACTTCGACGTTAACTTCCGGAGCTAAGTCAAGTTTCATCAAAGAATCCACCGTGTCTCCGGTTGCCGAAATTATGTCTATCATTCTGGTATGAATTCTGATTTCAAATTGTTCTCTGGAGTCTTTGTTGATATGCGGCGATCTCAACACCGTATATCTTTTGATTTTCGTCGGTAACGGAATAGGTCCTTTGATTTCAGCACCCGTTCTTTTGACAGCTTCCACAATCGCTGCAACTGATCTGTCCAAGACATTATGATCATAAGCTTTAAGCTTAAGTCTGATTTTTTCCATCTAATTCCCTCAAATAAAGAACTTGCCCCTTTAAGGGCATATTTTAGAAGACGAGATTATACTTTAAATAAGC
>CAZPVZ010000071.1:0-19679 GCA_964590185.1 uncultured Campylobacterales bacterium | reverse complement strand
GGAAAAATGGCGCTGTTTATCTTTTTGGCTATATCTTCGTCGTTGGTCATAATCAAACCGCCCCTAGGTCCTCTTAAAGTCTTATGCGTCGTAGTAGTTACGACATGGCAGTGAGGAAAAGGACTCGGATGCTCTCCCGCGGCTACCAAACCGGCTATATGAGCGATATCGGCAAAAAGTATCGCCCCCACTTCGTCGGCTATCTCTCTGAATTTTTTAAAGTCTATAACTCTCGGATAGGCGCTCGCTCCGCAAACTATCATTTTCGGTTTGACTATTTTAGCAATATCCAAAACCCTATCGTAATCTATCCATCCCTCGCTATTAACTCCGTAAAAAAAGCTTTGATAGATTTTGCCGCTCGCGTTTACCTTAGCTCCGTGCGTAAGGTGTCCACCGTGGCTTAGATCCATCCCCAAAATCTTATCGTAAGGCTTTAAAAGAGCGAGATAAACTCCCTGATTGGCTTGAGAACCGGAATGGGGCTGAACGTTTGCGAATTTCGCTCCGAAAAGCTTGCACGCCCTATCTATCGCAAGCTGCTCTATTTCGTCGGCGTATTCGCATCCGCCGTAATATCTCTTACCCGGATAGCCTTCGGCATATTTATTGGTAAATACGCTCCCCATAGCTTCCATAACCGCCGGAGAAGTAAAATTCTCGCTCGCTATCATCTCAAGATGGTCCGTCTGTCTTTTTAACTCTTTCTCCAAAATCTCATAAACTAACGGGTCTTGCTGTTTCAATACGCTCATTTTTTCTCTTCTTCCTTTTTTGTGGTTTCTTTAGGCAACGGCTTCATCGCCGGGAACAAAATAACGTCTCGAATCGAATGCTGATTCGTAAGCAACATAACGAGTCTGTCTATACCTATACCCTCGCCGGCCGTAGGGGGCATGCCGTAACCCAAAGCGTTTACGAAATCCTCGTCCATCTCGTGCGCCTCTTCGTCCCCCTTCGCTTTGGCCTCGAGTTGGGCTTTAAATCTTTCGTACTGATCCAAAGGATCGTTAAGCTCGTTAAAACCGTTGGCAATCTCTTTTCCGGCTATGAAAAACTCGAATCTCTCCGCGATTTCCGGATCCTCTTCGCTTCTTCTCGCAAGAGGGCTTATCGCTATGGGATAGTGGGTTATGAAAGTGGGATTTATGAGTTTGGGCTCCACGAACTCGTCAAAAAGCTCCACCTGAAGATTTACCAAAGATGCGTTCTCGTCAGCTTCTACGCCCTTTTCCTTCAGATATTTCAAAATAGCGTCTTTGTCATCCAAAATATTTCTCGGTACCTCTCCTATCTCCACGATGGAGTCGTAAAACTTAATCTTCCTAAAAGGAGTCTTCATATCTATCTCGTACTCTCCGTAAGGTATCTTCTCGGGAAGATTCAAAGCGGGAAGCAAAACTTCGAAAAGCTCCTCGGTAAGTTTCATCAAATCTTCGTAAGTGTGATACGCCCAATAAAACTCCAGCATCGTAAATTCGGGATTGTGCGTATGATCCATCCCCTCGTTTCTAAAATTCCTGTTAATCTCGAAAACCGCTTCGAATCCTCCGACAACAAGCCTTTTTAGATAAAGTTCCGGAGCGATTCTCAGATACCTCTCCACGTCCAAAGCGTTATGATAGGTAATAAAAGGCCTCGCATTCGCGCCTCCGGCTATCGGATGCATCATCGGAGTCTCAACTTCCAAAAATCCCCGCTCCTCGAAAAACTTTCTAACTACGCTTACGACGAGACTTCTCGTTCTAAAAACCCTTTTAACCTCCGGATTCATTATCATATCGAGATATCTTTGTCTGTATCTAAGCTCTTTGTCCTGAAGACCGTGAAATTTTTCCGGAAGAGGCTTTATGGCTTTCGTAACTATCTCCACTTTGGAAGCGTGCAAGGAGAGTTCTCCCGTTTTGGTTACGAACGGATATCCGGTTGCGCATACGATGTCTCCGACTTCCATAAGTTTTTTAAGAGATTTGAACCAATCCGCTCCTATCGAATCCCTATTCATATAGATCTGCAAAATGCCGCTTCCGTCTTCTATCTTCAAAAAAGCGGCTTTCCCCATATGTCTTAGAAATTTTATCCTTCCGCAAACCGTATTGGTTTTCGTTTCGTCCTTTTGATTCTCAAGATCCCTAACGTATGCGTAACTTTCCAAAAACTCCTTAGCGGTGGAGTCTCTTCTAACTCCGTGTCTATAAGGGTCGCACCCCAACTCTCTTAACTGGTTAGCCTTTTCGATTCTTTGTCGTTCATATTGATTATCGAATATCAATCCGCTCATCCTTTAACTATTTGTCTTTCTCTTTTTCCCGGCACTCTTTGCAGAGTCCGAAAAGCTGCATAATGTGATCTTTTATCTTAAACTCGTATCTTTCGGCGATGTCGTACTGCCTCTTTTCTATCACCTCATCTTCAAATTCCATAATCTTACCGCATTCGGTACAAATCATATGATCGTGATGAGGCTTATTCCCTATCTCGAACTTTTTCCCCTGCACCCCGAAAGATATCGAAGTAACCAAAGAGTTCTCCTCAAGGAGATTCAAAGTTCTATAGATCGTAGCTATCCCGACGTTCAATTCGGGATACTCCCTTTTGATAAGAGAGTGAAGACTCTCCGGAGAAAAGTGGCCGTCACTCTCGTACAAAACTTTCAAGATCACCTCTCTTTGCTTGGTGAATTTTAGATTATTTGTTTTTAAAAGTCTTTTAAATTCATCAAGAAGTTCTTCATAAGTAACGATTTCTCTCTTTTTCATAATCGTTTCCGTTGTTTGGATTTTAATAATTTAATTATTCTGAAGAAGAATTGCTTTCCGTTTCACTCTGTTTTGAAGCGTTCGATTCTTCGGAAGCTTTCAAAGAAGAGTTCGCTTTTTCTATTTCGTCTTTATCCTCTTTTATCTTCACTATATATTCACCGGTTTTGATCAGATAGGGGTACACTTCGCTTTTTTGAACGTATTTTTGGAGATTGGCGCGGACAATTTCGATAGTCGAGAGAATATAAAATATGATCGAAAATATAAAAAAAACCTTTACGCTTCCAACTACGAAGCCGAGCACCTTTTCTACGACGCTCATATTTCCTTTGGGATTGGCTATCGAAGAGAAAACGGTTCCTAAAAAAACGAAAAAGCCCCAAAAAAGAGCCAAAACTATCAAAAATCCGACAAGAGATTGAGCGGAGCCGTTTTGAAAGTGGTAGAAATTTTTTTCTATGGCCTCTCCCACCGCATCCGCATATCTGGAAGCTACGAAGATTCCGCCGACGAGTCCTATCAGAGAGAAACTCTCTTTTATAAATCCCCTAAAAATGCCTTTAAGCCCCAACAGAAGAGTTAAAATTATTACGGCAACATCAAAAAGTGAGAAATTTTCCATAGAGCTAACCTTCTTCTATACGATTTTTTCCTTTCGCCTTCGCAATTTTCAATGCGTCAAACGCTCTTTTTATTATAGCATTAAAATCGTCGTTTTGATGATGTTTTGCGATACCTATGCTTACGGTAAGTTTAATATTGTTACCTTTGTAATATAAATTACTCTCCCGAGTATCGTGTAAAATTCTCTTTGCTACGAAATAGGCGTCCTCTTTTTGGGTTCTGTTTAAGATTATCGCGAAGCACTCCCCTTCGTATCTGTAAACTTTAACGCCTCTTCTTAAAGAATTCGACAGAAGTTTCGTCAAATAGATAAGAATTTTATCGCCGGCTATGTAACCGTAAGTTTGGTTCGTATAAGTGAAATCGTCTATGTCTATTAGAAGAAGGTTTAAATCAAGCTCCTTTTCTTTGCCGAATTTCAATATCTCGTTCAAATCTTTTAAAAAAGCTCTTTTATTGAAGGTTTTCGTCAAAGGATCTATATTGGACTCTTTTTCCAAAAGCTCCATCTCTTCCTTAAGCTTCTCTATCACTTTGTTGGATTTATGAAGCTCGTTTTCAAGCTCCTTTTGAAAAGAGGCGAAAAGGGAGAAGAGATAAGAGGTGTCTATCTTTTGGATATCCTTGGAAATTTCGTTTAGATCCACCATTCCCTTTTCGGAAATGTGTCTTATGTTTTCGTGCGTTTGAGAAAATTCCTCTATGCTCTCCTGAGCTATCGTATAACAAGTATCGGCTATAAGTTCCTCTTTTCTTTCCGGCTCGAAAAGATATTTATATTTGTTGACATAAGAGATAAGTTTCGTATCCTCTATCTCTTCCAAAATATCCATAAACATCTCTTGATAATATCTCGGATACGGCGGAATTCCTATGTTTTGAAGCCTCTCGAAACTCTCTCTTCCTATTTGAAACATAATATCGGAAAAATTTTTATCTTTAGGTTTATTCATCGACATCTTCATCCTCCCAAACCGAGTCTCGCGGAAAGCTCTTGCGGCTGAGTAGAGAAAGAGAGAGCGGTTTCCACGGAAATAACGTTTTTGGCCACGAGGTCGGCCAATACCTGCGTTTGAGTCTGCATGCCCGTTCTCGTCTGATTCAATTGCATTTGAGAATATATTTGATGGTTTTTGCCTTCTCTTATCAGATTGGAGATGGCGTTGTTGTTTATCAAAATCTCGTGAACCGCCACTCTGCCTTTGCTCTTTTTCGGAACGAGAGCTTGGGAGATAACGGCCGTCAAAGAAACGGAAAGCATGTTTCTAACTTGAACCTGCTCGCTGCCTTCGAAACTGTCAACTATTCTGTTTATGGTTTGAACCGCCGAATTGGTATGCAAAGTTCCGAAAACCAAATGCCCCGTCTCGGCGGCCGTAATGGCCGTAGATATCGTTTCGCTGTCTCTCAACTCGCCCACGAGAATGACGTCGGGATCCTCTCTTAGCGCATACTTCAAACCGGTAGCGAAACTTTTGGTATCTTCCCCGACGTTTCTGTGAGAAAAGAGAGATTTTTTATTTTCGTGTATGAACTCGACCGGATCCTCTATCGTCAATATGTGTTTTCGATAGTTTTCGTTTATCTCGTTCAAAAGGGCGGCCAAAGTCGTAGATTTACCGCTTCCCGTAGGCCCGGTTACGAGTATAAGACCCTTTTCTCTCTTTATAAGCTCTTTGAAGACGGGAGGAGCCTTCAAATCGTCCAAAGACGGAATTTGCGTGGGAATTATTCTAAAGGCCGCCGCAAGCTCGGTATTGATCGTATAGTAATAGTTTCCTCTAAAACGCCCGACTTCGGGAATGACTATCGCGAAATCGAGCTCTTTTTCCTCTTCGAGGATCTTTTTTTGTTTGTCGGTAATCAAAGAGTAGCACATTTTCTCTATATCGGACGCTTCCAGTTTCGGAAGGTCCAAAGGCACCAAGGAGCCGTCTATTCTTATTTGAGGCTCGCTTCTGCTAACGAGATGAAGATCGGACGCTCCGTAAGCGACCACGTTTTTTAACAAAAGATTGATATCGATGTTTCTCATAAACCCCTCTATTCTATTATTTTAGGCACCACGAAAAAGTCGTCTTTAACTTCGGGCGCATGCTTTAAAACCTCTTTTATAACCTCTTCGTCTCTCAAAGGCGTATCCTCTCTAAAAGGAGTTCCTCCTTCAAGAGTCGTAAAAGAGGCTTCTTCGTTTTCAAGATCGAGTTCGTTTAGATTCTCAACGAAACTGACTATTTCTCTCAAAGAGTTTAAAAACTCTTCCCTGCCTTCCCTATCTATCTCGACCATGGAAAGATTTTCAAGCTTTTTCAACAATTCTTCGTTAACGACGGTCATCTTAATCTCCTTAGAAAATTTTCGTCAATTATATCAAAACAACTATAATCCTTTCTAAGGAGAGAAGACGACTATTCACTTTTTATAAAAAGTGTGTTAATATAACGGTTACTATAAATATCGGACAAAAAGGATAATTTTTGAGCATAAAAGACGACATCAAAGCGGTAAAGGAAGAGATAACGGCCGAAGAGCAGTTTTTAGAGACCGTCATTAAAAGCGAAAGATTCCTAAAAAAGTATAAAAAACCTCTAATAGCGACGGTTTCGGTCATAGTGGCGGCTTTTTTGATATATGCCGGTTACGATTATATAAAAGAGAGAAATTTCAAAATATCAAATCAAGCATACCTTACGCTTCTAAAAAATCCCGGCGACAAAAAGGCTATGGAGACGCTTAAAGAGAAAAATCCGAATCTTTACATGGTCTTTTTGTTTCAGGAAGCGATAAAGAAAAATTCTCCCGAAGCTTTCGAAAAAATTTTAAGCGCTTTAAAAGACGAAAATTTAAAAGACATAGCCCTGTATCAGATAGCCTCTTTAAAAGCCGACAAACAAGCTCTCGACTCCTACTCGATGAGAAAAGAGGCTCTTTTGAAAGATTTTGCTCTTTTGGACGAGGGATATCTGCTTTTGAAAGAGGGAAAAATAAAGGAGGGAAAAGAGAAACTCTCGATGATTTCGCTCTCCTCTCCCCTTCAGAATCTGGTTCAAAGTCTAAGCCATTACGGAGTGGCCAAAGAGGGAGAAATCAAAAAAACGGAAAACGAAAATAAGATAGAATGGAACAAAAAATGAAAAAATCATCCCTTCTCGTTTCGATCTCGATCTTTCTTATCGCGCTTTTTGGCGGCTGCTCTCACAAAAACTATTTCGAACCCGAAAAAGTGGCGGGAGAGGTCAGATACGACGGCCGACTTCCCTCATCCATAATCGATAGAACCATCGTATCGGCACTTCTTGAAAACGGAGCTTTCATAACCAAAAAAGACGGACTCGTAAAGAAAAAACTCCCGAAAGGTTTCAGGGTTTTAAACGAAGGAAAAGACTATTACATCGTAGCCGATAAAGGGGGAAATCTTAAAATATTGTCCAAAAACGATTTAAGCGTCATACACGAAAAGAGTTTCAAAGAGATCGTAGCGGCGGCCGCTTTGAAAGATTCTCTTTTGGCGATCGTTTTTGCCGACAACAGACTGTATCTTTACGACATAAACGATCAAGAGGAGTATTTCAACGAAAAACTCGACGACGTTTACGCTCTCGATTCGAGAATAGCCAATCCGGCTTTTTTAAACGATCTGGTCATATATCCTACGCTTGACGGAAGATTGATAATAACCGACATAACCCATAAAAAAATCATCAGGGATCTCGTTATCAGCAGCGAAAAATATTTCAACAACGTAATATTTTTGAAAGTTATAGGAAACAGACTGATAGCGGCCACAAATACGAAAGTGATGTCCATAGATCCCAAAGGAATAAACATCTACGGAGAATCCGAGATAAAAGACATCATATTTTTAGCGGACAGAGTTTACATCTTTACCAAAGACGGAAAAATAGTACTAACCACGCCGGATCTTAGAGTATTAAAAGAGAAAAAATATCCTTTCGCGATATTCTCGGGAGTTATATACGGAGAGTTCATATACGCCATAGAAAAGGGAGGATACGTCATAGCCGTCGATAAAGATCTGATTACGGAAAACTATTTCAAATTGCCGGATCCCATAGAGGATCTTCTCTTTACGGCGGGAGATAGACTCTATTATCAAGATTACTATTTCAAATTAAACACTTCAAAGTAATGTCGAGCGCGCTTGAAGCTTTTTTAGAATACATAATCATAGTAAAAGCTTTAAGCCCCGCCACCTACGAAGCTTACAAAAGAGATCTTTTACAGTTTGAAAATTTTCTCGAAAAAGATATTATAAACGCCGACACTTCCGACGTGATGGCGTTTTTGTCGTCCATAGAAAAAAAAAGCACTCTAAACAGAAAACTCGCCGCCATAAACTCCTTTTTCGATTTTTGCGTAAAGTCGAGATTTTTAAAAGAAAAGCCGAAACTGAGAGTGGCGAAAATACCGAAAACCCTTCCCAAATTTATGGAGTACGAAGAGTTTAAAAAAAGAGTCTCCTTAATAAACAGAAACGACTGGATAGGAAAGAGGGATTATGCCTTTTTGCTTTTTTTATACGCTTCCGGCGCAAGAGTAAGCGAAGCTCTCGAATGCAAAAAAGGAGACATAGAGGGAGTATGGTTGAAAATCAGATACGCAAAAGGAGAAAAGGAGAGAATGGTGCCGTTGCCGGAAAGCTTGATATCCGCAATAAACGAATACCTAAAAGAGGCGCCGAAAAAAAGCGACTACCTTTGGGTAAATTATAAGGGAGAGAAATTGAGCCGAATATACGCCTTTAAAATTACGAAAAAATATCTCGGAGTCTCTCCTCACACATTAAGACACTCTTTCGCAACCTCCTTGATACTCGGAGGAGCGGACCTTAGAGTCGTTCAGGAACTTTTGGGACACGCATCGATAAATACGACACAAATATACACTCACATAAGGGAAAAAGATCTGAAAGAGACGGTGGAGAATTTTCATCCTCTCTCCAAGGAGAGCGTTTGAAAGAGATCGTGGAACCTCTTAGAAAAAAGGGGATTATTTTTAAAAAATTTCACGAAATAGATAAAAAGAGATTAAATACCAAAAAAAAGATGAGGATTTTCGAGGGAGTGGATCTAAAAAGCCGTTATTACGCCGTGTTTTTTGCGGAACAAAAAAGTAGACTTTTAACCAAAAACGCCGAAGAAATAGAAAATCTTTACGAAAAACTTATCGTTCTTCAAGATCACAATTTCAAAAAAAAGATATTCTTACACTCCTCTCCCATCTGCTCTAAAGCAAGGAGCTTTTTAAAAGAGAGAGGCTGGAGGATTTTCGATGATCTTGTATGATATCGGAAACAGTTCGATAAAAAGGTACGAAAACGGAAAAATAGAGCGTTTGCCTTTGGATTACGAAATAAAAGAGAACGGTTTTTATTACATAAGCGTAAACGAAAAAATAAAAAATTTAAAAAACGGAACGAACATCTCCGGCTGGTTCAATCTGCAAACTCCATACAAAGGTCTGGGAATAGACAGAATAGCCGCTTGCTATTTTATAGATACGGGAGTGGTCATAGACGCAGGAAGCGCCATCACGATAGACGTAATGGAAAAAGGAGTTCATAAAGGAGGAATCATTCTTCCCGGTTTAAAGGCATATCAAAAAAGTTTTGCTAAAATTTCACCTATCTTGGATACGGAGCTTGACGAAAAAGTCTCTTTAAACACTCTCCCAACCGGTACGAAAGAGGCTATCAGTTTCGGAGTTTTTAAAAGCATAGTCTCTCTCGTAAAAAGCGTATCCGGAGAAAAGAGAATTTACCTAACCGGAGGAGACGGAAAAAAATTAAAAAGATTTTTAGAAAATTCGGTATATAAAGAAGACCTTCTATTTTTAGGAATGATAAAAGCGATAAAGGAAAAAGATGCTGACAATAGCCCTGCCTAAAGGCAGAATAGCTCAAGAGACTCTTGAGATATTCGAGGAGACGTTCGATAAAAAATTCGAATTCGAAAACAGAAAATTGATTTTGGAAAGAGACGATTTTAGATTCTTGCTCGTTAGAAATCAAGACGTTCCCATTTACGTGTATCACCAAGCGGCGGATTTGGGAGTGGTCGGACTCGACGTTCTTAGAGAGAAGGAGCTTAATCTGATAGAACTTTTGGATCTCAAAATAGGAAAATGCAGAGTATGCGTCGGAATGAAAAACGAAGACGAACTCGATCCGAACCTTCCGGAGATAAAAATAGCGACCAAAATGGTAAACATAACGAAAAAACATTTCGCTAAAAAAGCAATGGCGGTGGAAGTTATAAAACTTTACGGTTCGATAGAGCTCGCGCCGTTAGTCGGATTGTGCGACGCCATAGTCGATATCGTGGAAACCGGCAATACGATGAAGGAGAACGGTTTGAAGGTGGTAGAGACGATAATGCACTCTTCCGCCCATTTGATAGCGAACCAAAACTCTTTCATATCGAAAAAAAGCGAGATTTTGGAGCTTTATTTTAAAATAAACGATATAATGGAAAAGAGAGATTCCTAAATCCGCACATTATAAATCAGCCTCTTTGCAAAACGAATCAATCGACGAAAAATCAAAAAACGAAAGGATTTTATGAACATACTAATACCGGCTATTTTGCTTACCATTTTTATAGCGGTTTTTATCAATATAATATTAAAAAGATTTAATATACCGACAATTATCGGTTATATTTTTACCGGATTAATAATCAAATATCTGCTTGGCCCCCACACTTTGCAAAACGAGACGCTATTTCATATCGCGGAGTTCGGGATAGTATTTTTAATGTTTACGATAGGCTTGGAGTTTTCCATAAGACACCTTTGGAATATGAAAAGAGAGGTGTTCGTAAACGGATTTTTGCAGGTTTTCATAACCGGAAATCTGCTTGGAGCCATATGTCACGAGCTTTTAAAGATGGATATCAAAAGCTCCATAATCATAGGCTTTGCGCTCTCCCTCTCCTCCACCGCCATAGTTTTGAAAGTATTGAACGAAAGCGGAGAGATCAACAAAGCTTACGGAAGAAAAGCTCTCGGAATACTTCTTTTTCAAGATATAGCCGTAATACCGATACTTTTGATGATATCGATCTTTACGAATCAAGATACCAACATCTCTCTTTTGCTTTTAAACACCCTTCTTGGAGCTTTAAGCGTTTTCGGAATCCTATTTTTAGTCGGAAAATATTTCATAAACAGTTTTTTAAGATGGGTCGTGCAAACCGACTCCAACGAAATATTCATAAGCTCCATCCTTTTTATCGTCATAGGCAGCTCATTTTTGGCTCACTATTTCGGATTTTCCTACTCTTTGGGAGCCTTCATAGGCGGCATGATGATAGCGGAGACGAAATTTAAATATCAAGTGGAAGCGGACCTGGTGCCGTTTAGAGATCTGCTCCTTGGAGTTTTTTTCATAACCGTTGGAATGCAGATCGATTTAAAAACCGCTTTCGAAAACATAGGATGGATATTTTTGACGCTGATAGTCGTAATGAGTATAAAAGCGATCGTTATATATCTTATACTTTTGATGACGGAGATAAAAAGAACGGCTTTCAAAACCGCCCTTTCCCTTATGCAGATAGGAGAATTCGCGCTCGCCATATTCTCTTTAGCATACTCCAACTCCCTAATAGACGCGAAAACGAATCAGATAGTCATATTAACGGTCGTTTTTTCCATGATACTTTCCCCTTTCGTGTTAAACCACTTAAAAAAGATAGCGGGCATATTCATAAAAGAGTCCCTAACCGCTCCGGAGGAAATTCCAAGCGGATATTTCGGACACTTCGTAGTGTGCGGATACGGACCTTTGGGCAGAAAGGTGGCCAAAAAACTAAAAGAATTAAATCTTAAATATCTTATCATCGAATACGATTTCGACAGAGTCCAAAAAGGAAAAGAGGCGGGAGAACCGATCTACTTCGGAAACGCCGCTCAAAAAACGATTCTCGAAGCCGCAAACATAAAAGAGGCGATAGCGACCATCGTAGCGGTGGAAAACGAAGAGCATCTAAGACTCATTTGCGAAGCGATATCCTCCATAAATCCGAAAGGAAACACGGTAGTGAAAGTCGTTACGATGGAAGAGAAAAAACTTTTGGAAGATCTAAACATCAACCACATCATAGTCGGAAGCGAAAAAATAGCGGAAATTCTCCTGCAGGAAGCCTTAACCTGCAAGATCGACTAAAGAGATTTCCCTCCCTTCAGTCGATCTTTTTTATTCCGTATTCGGCCGCCAAATCCCTAAACTCGGGAGAGTCCACAAACATATCCACGACATCTTTTCTCGTCAAATCTTCGTTCAATCTCCTAAGCCAATACTCAAACCCCTCCTTATCGGCCTCTCTATCCATGACCGTTTCGTAAAGTCTGTTTAAAAACTCTTCGTCGGATAGATTCAAAGAGCGAAACTCCGGAGAATCGAAAAAGTATTCGGCCATATCCAAAGCGCTCTTCTCTCCGCTTTTCAAAGCGAGAATCCAATACTTAAATCCCTCCTCTTCAGGCTCTCTTTTCAAAGCCGTAGCGTACATCCTCTTCACAAATCCCTCCAAACCGCTCTCTTTATAAGAAGGAGCGTCCTTTTCGGGAGTGAAAACGATCTTCATTTCGTAATTTTTCGGATCGTAACTAACGGCGGCTATATCTATCCTTTCCCCCTTTTTCACATTCAAAGTCCTCGATACGCTAAAGGCGCTTCCTCTGTGAAGATTCCATTTATCCTCGTCCGCCCAAGGAGAAAAACATCCCCTGTTTCCGAGCGTAAACCAAACCGCTTTGTCGGAAGACAATTCTATCGTCAAATTTCCCTCTTCTCCGGGCGCGAAATGAAAATAGTCCCTAGCCTCGTCATTTCCCTCCATGGCCGGATCAACTTTGCCTTTGGCTTTAAATCTAACTTCTCCCTTAGCTCCGTCAAGCTCCGGTATAACCTCCGACAAGGAGCAATCGTCGTTCGGTTCCCTATCGAAATAGGAAGAGGTCAAAAAACCCGTATCGTCATCGACAATCGTTCCTATCGCTTCTCCTCTCTCGATAACCGCGTGATACGGATTGTCCAACAAAACTTTAAACTTTTCGTTCTCTTCTTTCTTATCGTCTCCCGTAACGGTAACTTTCACGCTTTTTTCTACCTCTCCCGGCATAAAAACCACTCTTTTGACTTTCGATTCGTAATCCTTTCCGGGCAAAGCCGTCAAACTCTCCGTTTTAAAATCGACCCCGACGATTCGGGAAGAAGGCCTATCCAATTTCAAAACGAAAACCATCTCCTTTGAAACTCCCTCGTCCCCTTCCGTTTCGGAGACGTCTTCTACGGAAATTTTTACGGGATCGGAAGAGCTTTTTGAATCGGGAATAAACTCTATATCCATCTTATAATTTCTCGGATGTCTGCACATCGCCAAAATATTGACTCTCTCCCCCTTTTTGGCGTAAAAAACCGCCTCTTTATAAGAGGTAAAATCACCGGTTACGTTTCTATTGCAAACCGGAACTCCTATAAAAAAGTTCGTAAAACCGCTCGATTGGAACTTCACTTTAACCACCCCGTCGATACCGGGAGCGAAATAGAAATTGTCCCTATCGTAATCGGGCTTATTCGTCCCCTCCTCATATCCTTTGGAAACAGTAGATCCGGTTACCGTTACGACTTTACGGGAAACGGCGTTTTCAAGCTCGTAAATAGGATTTGCCGACAAACAAGTATCGTTAGGCTCGCTCTCGGCAAAAACCGGAACCGTAAAAAAACCCGCAAGCGCAAACAAAACCGCAAAAGTCTCTCTCTTCATCATAAACCTTTCTCTTAAGACATTATTTATAATTATACAAAACATAAGATTTATTTTTAATAAAACAATAAAATTTTAAATATTGTATTTTATTTTCAGTTTTTTAGGAAAATTAAACGAGCTTTGCGCGCCGGAAAACTCCGACGCGAAAAAGAAGAGATTTAAGGAAGCAATATTCCTCTTATCATGAAGAAGAACATAGCGGCAAGAATGGCGGCCGCGGGAACCGTAATAACCCAAGCGGCGACTATCATTTTAAGAGCGCTTCTCTTTACGAGCTCGTATTTTTTAACGGCTTTTAGAGCCTTTTTCTCTATCTTCGTCAGCTTTATTTCTCCGTCCACGATTTTAGCGATAATGTTTTTTTCCTGATTTATTTTTTCCATCAAAGTTTTAACTACGAAAGGATCGGCTTTTTTGAGAGGTCCCAACGACTCCAAAGCCCTTTCGTACTCTTTAAGTTTTTCCATTTCGGTATCGAGATGAACTTCCTTAAAATCCTCCATCAATCGATCTTTTTTCTTATCTATTTTCATAAGATACTCTCTTAAAAAACCGACTCCGAAAATTCCGCCTATGGCTATGTGAGTGGAACTTACGGGAAGTCCCAACCAAGAGGCTATGATAACGGTGATGGCGGCGGCTAAAGCTACGCAAAAACCTCTTGCTTGATCGAGTTCGGTTATTTCGTGTCCGACCTTTTTTATAAGCTTGGGACCGTAAAGCGCAAGTCCCAAAGAGATACCCAAAGCTCCGACCATCATAACCCATAAAGGTATCGAAGCCTTTTTCGATATCGAACCGCTCATAATGGCGTCGCTTATACCGGCGAGAGGTCCTACGGCGTTGGCCACGTCGTTGGCTCCGTGGGCGAAACTCAAAAGAGCCGCGGAAAATATGAGGGGAATCGTAAACATTTTATTGATGGAGGCTCTGGAGTTTTCGAGTTTTACGGCCTGTTTCAAAACCAAAGGTTTCACTACGAGATAAACGATTATCGCTCCTACGAGTCCTATCCCCAAAGCAGGCAATATATGAACTTTAACGAGATGTTTCATGCCTTTTAGTACGAGATAGGTTAAAAAAGCCCAAGACATAACGGAAATATAAATCGGTATCCATTTTTTAGCGGCTTCTATCTTATCCTCTTGAAAAATAATCGTCTTTTTTATCGCGTATAAAAAAGAAGCCGCTATCACTCCTCCCAAAACCGGCGATATGATCCAAGAAGCCACTATTTTCCCCATCGTACCCCACGAAACTATCGAAAATCCGGCCGCCGCTATACCGGCTCCCATAACTCCTCCGACTATCGAATGAGTCGTGGAAACGGGCGCTCCCATCGCGGTGGCGAGATTCAACCAAATGGCTCCGGCCAATAACGCCGCCATCATTATCCAAATAAAAGTTTGAGTGTCGGCTATCAAAGAGGGATCTATAATCCCCTTCTTTATCGTTCCGACAACGTCCCCTCCGGCTATCAACGCTCCCATCGCCTCGAATACGGCCGCAACCAAGATGGCGCTAAAGAGAGTGAGAGCTCCGGAACCTACGGCCGGCCCGACGTTGTTGGCCACGTCGTTGGCTCCTATGTTCATAGCCATATAACCGCCGAAAATAGCGGCAACTATCAACAGAGTGTTATGTTCCAATCCTGAAGAGTTGATTGAGGTGTAAATCATGATACCGAGTATGAAAACAAGCGAAACGGCTATCCTGCCGACATCTTTCATATCGAGTTTGCGAGCTCGCTTAACCTCGGGATAAGACTTCAAATCCATGAACATATCCTTTTATGGAATTTATTTTTTATTCGACCTTATAAAGCTTACCGTCTCTCTCAAGACGATACGCGTCAAAATCCTTCGCCACAAAAGAGACTCCTTCAAAATATCGTTTTATCTCATTTTCAACCTCCGAAACGTGTTTCGAACTTCTTCTCTCTTTAAAGGTATATCTCGCGCTTATGTGAGTGGCTATGAGATTTTTCAATCCGCACTTTTTAGCGGCCAAAGCGAGATTTTTAGCGGTGGTATGTCGCTGTTTCTTTTTCAAAGAGTCGAAAATCTCTTGAGTATATGTGGCTTCGTGAATCAAAAGATCGGCCTCTTTCATAAACGGACACAATAAAAAGGGATCTTCGTTATCCCCGGCTATTATAACGACTCTCCCTCTTTGGGGTTTAAGAAGATAATTCTTTCCGTTTATCACCCTTCCGTCTTGCAAAACGACGCTTTTTCCTTTTTTCAGCTCTCCGTAAATCGGAGAGGGGAAAACTCCCTCGCTTTTTAACTTCTCTTCGTCAAGTTTGGCGCTTTTTGGAGGCTCTCTTACAACAAAAGCGTAACTCTCTATGCTATGGGACAACTTAACCGTCTCCACTTCGAAAGAGTTCGAAAAATATCTCTTTCCCTCCTCTATCTCCGTTATTTCGACACCCGTCAAATCTAACTGGGAAATTTTCGAAGCCGTTTTTAAAAACTCTTCAATACCTTTAGGAGCAAATATACGCAAACGAGATTTTATCTCCTCCATTTTCCTCGTGCTAAGAATCCCCAAAATGCCGAAAAAGTGATCTCCGTGCAGATGAGTTATAAAAATTTCGTCTATTTTTCCCAAAGAGACGGGACTTTTCATTATCTGATGCTGAGTGGCCTCTCCGCAGTCAAAGAGAGCCCAAGAAGAAGACTGTTCCAATCGTAGAGCCAAGGAGGAGACGTTTCTCTCCGAAGTAGGTTTCCCGGCGGAAGTTCCCAAAAATACGATTTCCATATCTCAGCTACATATTTTTATAGATATCTACGAGACTCTTAACGAAAAGATCGCTGTCGTTTACGCATTTTGAAACTATATACTCCTCAAATCCGAGCTCCAAAGCCTCTTTCCTATACTCTATCGACAATTCGAAATCGGTTTCGGAATTATCGAGAGTAAAGGAGATGGGATATATAAGAACCTTTCTGTTTTCGATCTCTCTTAGCTTCTCCCCCAAAGATGGAGTCAGCCATTTCAAAGGCCCTACTTTGGACTGATAAGCCAAATGTATATCGTTAAATAAAATATTCGCCTTCTCCAAAAGATCTTTTAAAATTTCCACGTTGGTTTCGATCTGAGTCTGATACGGGTCCCCGGCGTCAACCATCTTTTGGGGAAGACCGTGAGCGGAAAATATGAGATCGAACTCTTTAGGATCCTTTCCGGCCATAGCCTCTTTTATCCTCTCTATAACGGCCAAATTATAGCCGATATGGTCGTAAAAACTTGTAATTCTTTTTATTTTAGGAGAAAAATTCAGTTTTTTTAAGGAAGCGTCTATATCGTCAAAAGAAGATGCCGTGGTCGTGGTGGAAAAGTGCGGATACAGAGGAAGCAAAAATATCTCTTCGACGCCTTTTTCCTGAAGCTCTTTTAAAACTTCGTAAGCAAAAGGCGGAGTGTATCTCATGATGTGAAAAACGCCGATGTCGTCGTTTTTTAAATATCTTGCGAGTTTATCGACAAGCTTTTCGGTATGAGCCACTATAGGAGATTTTCCGCCTAAAATTTCGTAATTTTTAACGGCTTCGCCCTTTCTGCCCTTTACTATCATTCCCCCCACCATTTTTCTAAAAAGAGAGGGCATCGTCAAAATCCTCGGATCGTCAAACATGTTTTTTAAAAAAACTTCGACTTCCTCAAGATTTCTCGGTCCCCCCATATTAAGCAAAAGTAACGCTTTTTTAGACACTTCGATCTCCATGAAAAATAAATTGGATAATTAAATCATAATTATCATTAATCATTTATTTAAAACGCGGTTAAAAAGGGCTTAAAGGAAAAAATCTTAACGAAAATACTCCTTTAAGTTACAACTTTATCAAATGTTTTACAATTTTTAAAATAAAGAAATTAGATTTATCAAATAATCCGAAAGACTCCTCTTTAAAAAAACAAACCTACATCTCAAAATGGGTATGGTAATGGGAGTGAACGAATCTTTTATGTTTATGCTTATGTTTATGGATAAGATTCGCCTTTACAAGAGTATCCAAATCCTTCATAAGCTCCTCCATATCTCCGTCGTACACCTTTTTATGCTCTTGATTCATGACAATCGCCCTATCGCTTAGTTCGTAAGCCGAAACCAGATCGTGAGTCGCAATCAAAGCCGTCTTTTTAAGTTCATACATAAAATCCATAAACCATCCGGTAGTTTTCGGATCCATGGCCGCAGTCGGCTCGTCAAGGAGCAAAATCTCCGGTTCGTAAATCAAAATACTCGCAAGCATCATTTTCTGTTTCTCCCCTCCGCTGAGATTGAGAGGAGATTTTTTTAGATGTTTCTCCATTCCGAACCTCTTCGCCATTTCGAAAACTCTATCCTCTATATCGTCGAATCCGAACTCTCTAAGAGAAAACGCCATCTCGTCAAAAACCGTAGGATTGAAAATCATGGAATCGGGATTTTGAAACAGGATTCCGACTTTTTTCCTAAACTCTTTGTTTACTCTTCTTTTCGTAATTTTTACGCCTTTGAAGAGATACTCACCCTTTTGCGGAAAGTAAAGCCCCGCCAAAATTCTCAACACCGTAGATTTGCCGCTTCCGTTACTGCCGAGCAAAACCGCCTTTTCACCCTCTTTTAACGAAAAACTCACCCCGTCCAAAGCCAAAACGTCGTCTTCGTAGTAAAAAGTAAGATTTCTTAACTCTATCATAGGAATCTTTTTCGTATCAATTTTCAAAAAAACCTCTCGCTTTCATGGCCAAAGTTCTCTCTTTAGAATCTTCCATCGCCTTTTTTAAAAAAAATTCGAACACCCTTATTATAAATCTCTTCTCCTTATCTCTCAAAGATACGACTCTCACCCTAAAAGCGTCCCTAAAATCGGAATAACTCTTTTTATAGGAAAATATCTGAGAGAGAGTCATCGTCAAAAGATAACGAAGATCTTTATTGACTCCGAAAACCTTAACGATACTGACTTTGGAAAAAAATAGAAAGACGAAATAGGTAAGCATAAAAACTTTAAGATTTATATAAATGATATAATGCCAAGGAGATAGATTTCTAAAATAGGCCGATATCAGGTATCCAAGACTCACTCCGAGATTGAAAAACAGAATCGATTTGAACGCTTTTTTCGAAAGTTTAGGAACTTTTTTAATATCTACGAACCATAAAACGAGTATGGCCGATAAAATATATTTAATATCTTTCAACCACAAAAGAGACAAAAAAGCGGAAAAGAAAAAAAGGCTCAAACCTTTTTCCTCTTAATAATCAAATATATGAAATAATAAAAAAGAAAGATCAAAATCGCCCCTACTATCGCGCTAAAGTAATATCCAACCACTTCGCCCGCTCCGGGCAGAGTATAATCGGGCAACGGATAATTTAACCCGATCCCGTTTCCAAATTTCTCTATTCCTTCGGGAACGTATCCCAACTTCTCTTTAAAATAGCCGCTCTCCCATTCTCCCCAAGCCGGAGCGTCGGTCAAAAGCCCGATCGGCACGAGAGATATCAAAACGGCAAGAATCGCAAACACCCTCTTTTTCATACCGCCACCTTTTCGTTCTCTTTTTTCGTAAGAAAATCGTAAACCGCCTGCGTTAAAAAACCCTCCGCAAAACCGACAAGAAGATGCGCTCCCAACATAGCGGGCAACGCAACTTTCAAATCGAAAGGGAAATACAAAGGACGTCCGCTCTCGCTCCAAAACAGAGGCTGAATCCCAAGAACCGCACCTATAACGAGAGCCGAAATCAAAATACCGAAATATCCGGCAATAAACGGAGCAAATCTGGTTTTGCGTTTTAAGGCTTTAAACAGATAATATCCCGTAAAACACCCTATAAATCCCATGGCGAAAGAGTTAACCGCCCAAGCGCTCACCCCTCCGTCTCCGAAAACCAAAGATTGAACGAGCAAAACCAAAGAGACGGAAACGAAACCGATCCACGGACCGAAAAGTATCGCAATAAGCACCGCTCCGACCGCATGCGCGCTCGTTCCTCCCGGTACCGGTATATTGAACATCATAACAACGAAACTCAGCGCGCTAAGAGCGGAAAGAGTCGGAAGAGTCTCTTCGTTTAATCTCTCTTTCAATTTTTTAAAACCGTAAAACCACAAAGGAACCGTTACGACATAACTTATCACGCAAGTTTCGGGAGATAAATATCCGTCCGGGATATGCATAAAAACTCCTTTTTTTTAACTTAATAATAACTTATGAAGTTAAAAAGGCTCTTAAAAGGCGCTTTACTTATTTATTTCCGGAACTTGAAAATAATTCGTTTCGTCTAACCTTTGCAAGATGAGGTTTAAAAGGAGGATAATTTTTATTTTGTTTTAACTTCCGCTTCCTTTATCGTCTTTTTGACAATCTTTAACTTGTGAAGAAATCCGAATAGATTCATTTTGTTTATTTTCTTCTCTATCTCTTTGGATATAAACTCCCTTTTTGCTTCGGAATCTTTCTCTATTTGCGATTCAATCTCGGAAAGTTCCGATTCT
>CAZPVZ010000070.1:0-13421 GCA_964590185.1 uncultured Campylobacterales bacterium | reverse complement strand
GATACGAATCTGCTTACGATGTTTTGCAAAGCGGTTACGATATGGGAGGCTACGACTACCGGATCCACTCCGTGTTCGGGGTGGGCGGCGTGAGAGCCTTTGGCTTTTATCTCTATCTCAAAATTGTCGTAAGCCGCCATCACCGCTCCTTTGCTTATCGCGATTTTGCCAAGCTCCAAAGCGGGCCAGTTATGAAGACCGTAAACGGCGTCTATGTCGAATCTTTCGAAAAGCCCCTCTTCTATCATCCTTTTGGCTCCGCCTTCGTTTTCCTCCGCCGGCTGAAATATGAAATATACCGTTCCGTCGAAATTCGCGTATTTCGAGAGATATTTAGCCGCTCCCAAAAGCATGGCCATATGCCCGTCGTGTCCGCAGGCGTGCATTTTGCCTTCGTTTTCGGATTTATGCGAAAACTCGTTTTTTTCGCAAATATTCAAAGCGTCAAGTTCGGCTCTCAAACCTACCGATTTTTTGCCGGAGCCTTTTTTCAAAACTCCGACGACTCCCGTTTTTGCGATGTTTTTGTAAACTTTTATACCGAAGCTTTCAAGTTTTTCGGAAACAAATTCGCTCGTCCATCTCTCTTCATACGCGGTTTCGGGACGAATATGCAGAGCGTGTCTTATCTCTCTTAAAAATTTTTCGTCTTTTTTTATCTCTTCTATAACCATTTTAAAACTCTTTTTTTGTGAAATATTGTATCAAAAAAAGAGCAAAGCTTTTTCGATTCGCACTTAAAAGATCTTTTTTATTACTACGATTCCGTTTTTTTCCCATAAAATTTCATATTTTTTAAACTCTTTGAGTTTGTCAATTTTCGTAAATACCACGTCTCCGTTTTCGGGATACTTCCTTTTTACGATTCTATCGGCATAAACCATCAAACTCGGAGTATTTATGCCGTACATCACCGCGTTTTTCGGAGCGAGCTTTTTTATGAAAATCCCGGCCTCTTTCACCGGAGCTTCCACCAAAGAGGCGTATGCGGGAATAACGGCGGAGTTTATCACGAAAAGAGTCGCAAATCCGGTAACTACGGCGATTTTTTTAAGATCTTCGAGAAAATATGCAAGAGTGAGAATTAAAATCGCCGCCGCTATTTTCGCTTTGTAAAAAAAGTTGAAGTAAACGGGAGCGTTTTCTATGATTTCTTTCAGATACTCCCCTTTTAGCGAATCTTTAAAAAAAGAGGCCGCTTCCGGAAGAAACAGAAAAAGCAAAAAGAGCGACAAAACGGGAAAAACGATCGCCTTTTTGCTCCTAAAATCGTCAATCGCCAAGGAAGCGATAATAAAAAGAGGAGTGTAGCCGTAGATTATATAGTGGGGAAGTTTCGTTTGAGAAAAAGAGAAAAAAATAAAAACGAACGAAAACCATATCAGCAGAAAAAGAGTCAAATCGTTTAAATTTTTTCTTATTTTTAAAAGGGAATGGAGTATTACTCCGGTAAAGGGCAAAAGTCCCGCCAAAAGCACGGGAACGTAATAAAAAAAGCCTCCTTTGTGATTCTCAAACGCGCTGTTGAATCTTTGAATGTTGTGTTTTATAATGAAACCTTCTATAAAGGCCTCGCCCTCTTTTAAATATTCGATTGCATACCAAGGCAAAGCTATAAGAAAAAACAGTAAGAGACCTTTCGGGTCGAAAACGCTTCTTAGCCAAAAATCCAATCTCCCTTTGACAAGAAGGTAGAAAAAGCTTACGAAAAAGGGGATGAATACGGCTATCGGTCCTTTCGTTAGCGTTCCCAAAGCCATAAACGAAAAAAGAAGATAAAGATATTTTCTCTTTCTCGTTTTAAAATATTCCCACATGCAAAACATCGTCGAGGCTATGAAGAGATTCAAAAGAGCGTCGGCGACGGCGGCTTTTCCTATGACGGTTATTTGCAAAGAGGAGGCGAACAAAAAGGCGCTCCAGAAAGCTTTTTTTCGATCGAAATTTCTTTTCGTAAAGAGATAGAGGCAAACTCCCCAAAAAAACGCGCTCAATGCCGAAGGAAGCCTAAAAGAAAACTCGTTTATTCCGAAAATCTTTACCGATAAAAGTTGAAGCCAATATATCAAAATCGGTTTGTCGAACCTAAGCTCTCCTCCGAGATAAGTCGTTACGAGATCTCCGTTTCTCAACATCTCTCTCGTAGCTTCGCTGAAAGCCCCTTCGTCGAGATTGAAAAGAGGAACGCTTGCCGTTGCGTAGAAAAAGGATAGCAGGAAAAGAGAAAAGAGTATGATGTAATCTTGATATCTTTTTAAAAAAGTCATCAATATCCTTTAAAATCCTCAACGAAATATATATAATAGACTCTATGATAATCTTTATGGATTCGTATGTCGATCTTCTTAACGAGCGTAACTTTTCGGAAATATTTTTCCAAATCATCTCTCTTTTTCGAACTTACGAACCAAAAATCGTCGCCTTTACGCTCGTTTAAGTCTCTGATTAAAGCGAAATAGTTTTCCGTTTTTTTCGACGGATTCCAGAAAAAAGCGTCGAGAGGATGGGGATTTAGATAATATATAAATTCGCTCATACTCATTCTTTCGTCAAATATCGGCGTCGCTTTTTTCGTTCTTATGACCTTTTCGATCTCTTCGGCGCTTTCTCGCCAGCATCTTACCTTTTTGTAAGGATCGTTTTTGGAGTTTAGCTCTACGTTTAAAAGAGCCGTTATCGTATCGAAACGGTAAATCGAAATCCCAAGCAGAATATTCAACCCTATAAAAATATTTAAAAGAAAGATTTTCGATCTCTCTATCAGATATCGAGCCACCAAAATCGACGCGGCTATGTATATCGGAGCACTCCAGTTCGCGTGCGCTCTTGACAAAACGGAGATAACGGTTATCAAAAACAGAAGGGGAGTTATGAAAAACCATAAAAGAGCGTAGCCGGAATCTCTTTTGCGCTTTTTGAATCCGAAAAGCAGATAAAGAAGCAGGATAAAAAACAATGGTCCGAAGACTCCGAGCTGAGAGGCTAAAAATTCCGCCATTTTGTCAAAATGCAGTGCAAACTCCCTTATGTCGGCGTTATCTTTCGTATGCAGGAAAGTAACGAATCCGTTTTGAAAATTCCATACGAGATTCGGCAGAAATATCAAAAAAGATACGAAAGCGGTTATATAGATTCCGGCCTTTTTAAAAAGCTCTCTTTTAAAAAAAGCGGCGTAAAAAATAGCTCCTAAGGCAAAAAGTATCATGGTGTATTTGCTAAGGAGACCGAGTCCCACCGACGCTCCGAGAAGAACCCATATCGTAAGCTTGTCGCTTTTTAGAGCCTTGATGAAAAGATAGAGACTTAACGACCAGAAAAAAAGAAATACCGAATCGGTAGAGATGATTACGCTCGATAGAAATACGGAAGGGAGAGTAAAAAACAAAACGCTCGAATAAAACGCCGTTTTCTCGTCGTATAACTCTTTTGCGGAAAGATATATGAAGATCGAACTTAAAAAATATAAAATCGAAGATGGGAGCTTTATGCAAAATTCGCTCTCTTTGCATAAAAGAGAAGAGAGTTTTATAATCCAAGCGATCATTGGAGGTTTGGAGTAGTATCCGAAAGAGAGATTTTTGGACCAAAACCAATAGTAGGCTTCGTCGAAATAGAAATCGTAAGGGAGATCGTAAAGAACTAATATTCTATATAATAAAATTATTGATAAAAATAATAGAGTTTTTTTAAAATATGAAGTTTTTAGCAATCCTACCCTTTTTCGGACGAGATAAAAACCGCCAAAGAGGCGATTTTATCAATGATCGTGAGTTTCGGCGTATTCGGGAGTGCAAAATATTCCGCAGTGACACTTTCCCTCTTGGGGAATCTCTTTTTCGATAGCCGGTTTGCAGGGACATATTCTATCGTCCGCACTTTTATGCTTGCCGTTTTCGTCTTCTATTACCATATAGCAGGGACAAAATCTCTTTCCGTAAAGCATTTTATGTCTCGCAAGTCCCATCAAAACGCCTTCGGTTACCTCTTTGTTCGGATTATAGACCCATCCGAACTGTTTGCATACTTTATCGGCGAATTTTTTGGTTTTTTCCAATTCTTTCAAAAATTCGTCCGAACTCATATCTACGTATTCCATAAAAAATCCTTTGATAAATATTTTCCGATATTGTATCACATAATGGAAAGATAGTTCTTAAAAAAGAAAAATTGCGAAGCGAAATCCAAAGAGATGAGTTGGTTCGTAAAAGTTTTTGAGGATATGGTGCGACGGGCGGGACTTGAACCCGCACGGCCAGGGGCCACTACCCCCTCAAGATAGCGTGTCTACCAATTCCACCACCGTCGCATAAGGGGAGTTAAAAAGAGGGATAAAATCCCCCTTTTTATTACATAAAAGGATTTGCGTAAAGAGCTATCAACGCGATAACGAGAGCGTAAATAACTTGCGCCTCGATCATCGCGAGCGCAATAAACATCGTAGTCATCAATTTTCCGCCAAGTCCCGGATTTCTCGCGGTTCCGGCAATCGTAGCCGCCGCAGTGCTTCCCATACCTATAGCTCCTCCGAGAGCGGCCAAACCAAGACCTACGCCCGCAGCCAATACCGAATAAGCTTTAAGAGTCTCGCCCGCTGCGGCACCTTCTCCGGCAAACGCCGCCGTTGCGATAGCAACAATCAAGAAAAGTAACTTCTTCATAAAAAACTCCGTTGATTTATTTCGACAAAGTCCGTTCGGCTTGCGTATCCCTACTTATCACTTTGTCCGGCGTGATTATAGCCAAGGTTTTGTTAAAAAAACCTTATTTTCCGACCAAAGCGAGCTCTATTTTATGCCCCTTTTGGCTAAGAACCTTAACTTTTACGATATCTCCGACGTTAACGACATCGGTTACTCTATGCACTCTTCCGGAAGAT
The DNA here is from genome assembly GCA_964590185.1 of uncultured Campylobacterales bacterium. Taxonomy (GTDB): domain Bacteria; phylum Campylobacterota; class Campylobacteria; order Campylobacterales; family JAADDG01; genus JAADDG01. The sequence continues at coordinate 8,545 of CAZPVZ010000070.1, read as the reverse complement.
AGTTTCGAGATGTGCAAGAGTCCGTCGACTCCTCCGGGAAGTTCGACGAAAGCTCCGAAATCGACGATCCTCACCACTTTGCCGGTATATATTTTTCCCTCTTCGAATTTTATCGTCAAAGGGCTTCTTCTCTCCGGCACTTTTTCCGTAATCTCTCTTATATGATCGCACGCGGCCTTGACTTTGGCCTTATTGCTTCCCGAAACCGTAACCTCTCCCTTTTCTCTGTTTATGTCTATCGTAACTTCGAATTTCTCTATTATCTCTTTTATGGTTTTTCCGGCTTGTCCTATGATATCGACTATCTTCGAAGGATTTACGCTAAAGGTGTGGGAGGAAGGAAGAAGCTCTTCGTTGACGACTATCTTCTTCTCCGCCTCTTCCATAATATCAAGTATTTTGTTTCTCGCTTCCGCAGCCTGATCCAAAGCCTCTTTTAAGATCTCTTTGCTTATTCCTCCCAATTTTATATCCATCTGCAAAGCCGTAATCCCCTCTCTCGTTCCGGCCACCTTGAAATCCATATCTCCGTCGTGATCTTCAAGTCCCAAAATATCCGTTAAAATGGCGTATTTGTCTCCCTCAAACACAAGCCCCATCGCAACTCCGGCCACTAACTTCTCTATCTCTATGCCGGCGGCTTTCAAGGCCAAAGAGCCCCCGCATACGGTGGCCATCGAAGAGGAGCCGTTCGATTCGAGAATCTCGGAAACGAGTCTTATGGTTTGATTCTCTTTTTGGATGATTACGGGTTCCAACGCTCTTTTGGCAAGGTTTCCGTGTCCGAGCTCCCTTCTGCTTGGAGGTTTCAAAGGAGAAGCCTCTCCCACCGAAAATCCGGGAAAGTTGTAATGGACCATAAACCTTTCGTAGCTGGAGCTTTTTTCCGTTAAAAGATCGTACATTTGAGCGTCCTGAGCGCTTCCGATCGTCGCCGCTACGAGGGCTTGAGTCTGTCCTCTCGTAAAAAGAGCGGAGCCGTGAACGGAGGGGAGAAGATTGGTCTCTATCCAGATATCCCTTATATCTTTTAATCCTCTTCCGTCCGCCCTTTTGCCCTCCTCTATGATCATTTTTCTTACGATGCCTTTTTTATAGACGTCCAAAACTTTCGTTATAAGTTCTATATCCCACTCTTGCTCTTTGGCTATTTCGTCTTCGGCGATTTTTTTGGCGATATTTTTAAGCTCTATCGCTCTTTCGCTCTTTGCCATTTTGTTGATGGCGTTATAGACCTCCTCTTTATAAAACTCGTCTATGTAAACGTATAAAGATTCGTTTATCTTTTCGTCTCTCAAATCCAATTTCGCATCGGGTTTTTTAAGCTCTTTGAAATTCTCTTCGTAGATGGCCGCCGCCGCAGATATCGACTTTTGAGCGAGTTCCAAAGCCTTTACCATCTCTTCGTTGCCCATTTCGTTGATCTTATGCACCATCACCACGTTTTCGGCTATGGTCGGATCCATAAGAGGATCCACTTCCGGATAAGGAAAAATATCGGCTTCCATAGTGGCTATCGCTCTCATCTCTATCATCAAAAGCTGTTCTTTGGTTCCGGCTACGTAAAGATCCAAAGAGCTCTCTTTCAGTTCGGAATTTGTGGGATTGATTACGAATTTTCCGTCGAGTTTGCCTATCCTTATGCCGCATACGGGTTTATTTACCGGGATGTCGGAAAGATACAGGGCGCAAGAAGCCGCATTTAAGGCCATAACCTGCATATCGACTTCTTCGTCCGAACTTACGACCAAAACGGTTATTTGAGTCGGATACGCGTAACCTTTTGGAAAAAGGGGTCTTAAGCTTCTGTCTATGATTCTCGCCGTTAGGGTTTCGAAATCTCCCGGTTTGGCCTCTCTTTTTATGAAACCTCCCGGAATCTTTCCCGCGGCGTAGGCTTTTTCTATGTATTGAACCGATAAAGGCAAAAAGTCTTCATCGACGGTTTCGTCCTCTCTCGCGACCGCGGCTATCATAACCGCCTTTCCTCTTCTCATAAGCACGGAACCGCTTGCCTGTTTGGCTATATATCCTATTTCGTATCTCTCTTTTACGTTATTGATTTCTATGTCTATTTTACAACCCATAATTTTTTATAACTCCTCGATTAATTTATTTTTTTGATTTTCTCTCTCTTTTTTCAAAAGAGACTTTACGTATTCCTCTTCCGCGTCGTCAAAATTTTTGTAATAATACTCAAGCTCTATGAAATTTTCAATAGCATATATATAATATATCCCGTCAACTACGGAAATAAGACTCTTTTTAACTTCGATAGGCAAAATGGGAACCGCCAAAAAGACGGCTTTTGCTTTTTTGTTTATTACGGATTTTACGGCCGTTAAAGCCGTAAGACCCGTTTCGCATCCGTCATCCACTATCAAAATCCTCTTTCCCTCTATCTTAGAGCCGATGGTTTCGTCCACCTTCCTAAAAGCGGTTATGTCTTTTAAAATCTTTTCGTCGAATTTTCTGTGAGCCTCTCCGTAGATGTAATCCAAAGATATTTCGAAACTCTCTACGAGTTCCTTGTGAACGACGATATCTTCCGTTTCGCTAACCATGGCTATTTTATATTCCGGATTGTTTAAGGCGTAAATTTCCTCTATGAACATGATTTCGAAAAAAGAGGAAGTTTTTTGAGCTATCAAAGAGGCCATCTCCGCCGCGTTTTTGGATATCGCCACTATCATCCACTCCTCTTCCCTCATATTTTTTACCGGAAGAGCGTCGATCAGCTTTAAAGTCGCTTCCTTTCTGTCTTGAAATTTGTATTGATTAGAACTTAAATTTTGAGGCATGCTGCTCCTGTGGAAACTGTTTTAAAATCTCGTCTCGAGAAAAAGTAAATCTGTAATTTTCTATATAATTTTTCAAAACGGTATAAGCTTTATTGATTTCTCTCATCTTCTCTCCGTCTTTCGAGACGTCCGGATGATACTTTTTGGAAAGAGCTCTGTATCTCTCCCTTATCTCTTTCAGCGATACCCATGTCGGGAGATTTAAAGTCTCCAAAGCCTCTTTTATCTCCCTTACGATTTCGTTTTCGGTCATTTAACGAAACTTCCTACATTGGAACTGCCCAAAAGAAGTTTGAGATCGTTGTCTATAAAGTGGACTCCGAATCCCAAAAAGAACGTTCTCGCTCTTTTGTTTAAAATGTTATCCACTCCTATATAAGTGTCGATATGCTTTAACATCGTATATCTAAGAGCGGTTTTTAGGTGAGCGTTGCTTCCTCTTACGTCGTTTTCCGCGTTAAAGTCGAATATATCCACCGAAGCTCTAAGCTTATCGTGCAGAAAATAGTAGTCGGCTCCCAAGCCTCCCGTATTTTCTATGATACCCGCTCTAAGGCGTAGATTATCATATCTTTTTGCAATTTCGGCTGAAATGAGAAATTTAGATTTTTCATGTTTTTTGGGAGGGATGAGATTTCCGAATTCGTCCGTTCTGCTATAATCGTCCATACTGACCGCTTCGAAGATATAGGATCTCGTAGCGTTCGGTTTGTAATCCAAAGTAAAATAACTTTTATTGTAATTGTCTTCAAACATGTATTCGCCTCTTAAGCCCACCTCGAGTTCTATGTTGGCCAAAGAGTTTATATACTCTCCTATCGTTTCGAACGTCTCTCCTCCTTTAGAGAAAAATTCGTCCGCGGACTCTATGGCGTTTCCTATCGATTTTTTATTCTTTTTAAGAATTTGACTCAAATCCTCTCCCACTTCGTTAAATCTCGTCAACAAAGACGGAAGTTTCTCTTTAGCGTCTCCTCCTATGCTTGCCAAATCTTTGCTAAGCTTGTCTATCCTTTTCATGATTTCGGGCAGTTTTTCGTTTAAGATGTTCGCCGTTTTTTTAAATTCGTCCGACATGCTTCCGAATTTCTTTCCGGCGTCGGATAGGTTTTTGGCCATGGAGGAGAAGTTGTAGATGGTGGAATTTAATTCGTTGGCTTTTATGACGATTCTAAGTTCGTTGGTAATTCTCTCAAGATTTGCGAAAGTCTCTTTTAGATTGTTTCTCGATTTTTCGTCAAGCATACTCCTTGCTTCCTGAATGAAGGCTTTAAATTCGTCGGCCGCTTTGGCTATGGAGTCGCTTGCTTCTTCGAATCCCAAAGGCTCTTTCGCGCTTTTTAAAACGTCGCCGGCTTTTAGGTACTCTTTGCTCTCTCCGAGCGTAATTTCGGGATATTTTCCGCTTAACATGGACTCTTGGGAGAGTTTTAAAACGGAATCCTTCGGTATTTTGAAATTTTCGTATATGAAAAGCTCAAGCTTGACTCTCGAACCGTCTATGCTCATGTTTTTAAGATATCCGCCTTTGATTCCGTTTATCTTAACTTTCGAATTTATCTCCAATCCGGAGGCGTTTTTTATGTAAGAATAGAGCGGATATCCCTCTTTGCCGAGATTGCTGAATTTGCTTACTTGAGTGCTTAGAAAAAAGAGAAAAAGAAGTCCTACGAAAACAAAAAAACCGACTTTCGCTTCGTTTTTCATAATTATTTATCCTCCGAAAAATTTGATGACTTGGTAAATTCGTAATGGATTCCGCCTATAGGGACCAAATTCAGTATCAAAAACACTCCTTTTTTGGTTATGGATTCCGTTCCTTCGCTCGTTAAACTCGGAGTTACGCTCTGTCTGTAAGCGATCTTATAATTCCAACACTTCTTTTTAAAAATCCATCCTATTTTCCATTCTCGCGTAAAATTATTTCTCATATCGTAATCTATATTGGCAAAAACGTCATATCTTCGAGATATCTTCGTTTTCACTTTGGCTATGAAAAAATCGGAATCCTCTCGGTTTTCGCTTTCCGCCTTTTCGTAGTTGTGAATGAGCCTTAGGTCGAAATTATCTTTATTATATGTAACCGTTGTTTGCGATTTCCTTAATTTATGATTTTTATAAGAATAAAAGAGTTGATTGTAAAACTCCATGTATCTTGAGATTCTATATCTTATTTCGTTTTCCAAATCTCCGTATTTGTAAACGTCGTCGTCGAAAAAATAGGATTGGCGTATCCTGTGAAGAAGAAAATTGAACGCTTTATCGTCGTAAAAAAATTGGCTTATCGATAGATTCAAACTCTTTTTTTCCTTATTTAAAGCTATGAAGTCTTCAAAATCTCCTTTTTTGTTCTCCACGCTCGGAACTATAAAATCCAAATTCGCGTTTAGGTTGTGAACGAAACCGTCATATTTTTTCAAAAGATCGGTATTTAGGGAAAATTTGTGATAGTTGCTAAAATAGGTTCCGTTTGATATCTTAAATTCGCCGTTGTCGTAATCCACATATGTGAAATAGAGATTTTCGGAAACGGAAAAATTAAAAAAGTCATCAAAAAAGGAAAAATATAAAATAAGAGGCAAAGATAGTTCGTACTGCTTAGCGCTCACCCCCTCTTTTCTATACCAGTTTTTGAATTTCAAATCGCTTGCGTATAAAAGATTGTTAAAAAATACGGGTTGAATCACTCTATGATACTGCATGGAAGGAAGAGTTTGCAAAGTGTCGTCGTTTGAAACTTTATCCGTATCAATGAAATATTTTGCGTAAACTCCCAAGAAATCGTCGCCTCTGTCCAAAAAATAGTTTATCTTGGAAGTTACGAGTTTGTTAAATATCTTCTTTTTGTTATTCTCCTGAAGGTTTAGATAATCTATATCGTTTAGATAAGTGATATCCGCCAAAAGGCCGTCTTTGGCATTTTCTCCGAAATAGTCGCTAAAAAGTTTGGATCTTTCATAACCTATCTCGAAACCTCTATGGCTTTTGTTTTTAAGATCGTATTTGTCGTAATACCCGTATCTCTCCCAAAAAGCTCCGACTCTTATAAAACCTCTCGAATATAGAGAGTCGGCAAATCTTAAGGTGGCGTAAAGCCCCCTACCTCTTTCGGTTCTTATTTGAGGATCTATCTCTATGTCCTTGCTTTCGTCTATGACTATGTAAACTGGCTGTCTATAATAAATCCCTTCAACCTTTTCGTATCCTCCGGAAGGTCTCAAAAGTCCGCTATGGCGGGATTTGTCGGTCGGAAACTTAAAATAGGGCAGATAAAAAAGAGGAACCTTGCCGCCGTAAAAGACGGCGTTTTTTATAGTTACCATCGAGCTGTTTTTATCGTAATAGCCCTTTTCGAAAGTGATTTTCCAATCCGGATTTTTAACGTCGCAGCTTGATACTATCGCATGATCTATTTTATATTGATTCTCTTCGCTTTTGGCTTCGAAACTTTTAATCCAAACGTAAGTTTCGGGATCGAAAAAGAAAAAAGGAGAAGCGCTTAATTTTTTGGTTTTAAGATTGACTCTCATATATTTGGAATTTATGGCTTTGTCGTCAAATCCCAAAATATGGACGTTGCCGAAAAGTTCCACCTCCTCGTTTCTTTTGTCGAAAACGACCCTGTCGGCGTTTAAAACGTAATCTTTGCTATAAACCACCACGTTTCCCAAGGCGTATATATAATCTCCTTGAGCCTCGACTTTATCGGCGAATATTCTATACTCTTTCAAATTGCCGGCAAAAAGGAGAGAAGAGAGGAGAAAAAGGGAAGCTGCTAATTTAAACATTTATAACCAGCGTTTTAGCGGCCTTGTCGTGCCAAGTTTCTCTGAGAGGATTTAAAACCGCCCAAACGAATCCGAGATAGAAAAACATCTCGCTTATTATCCTGACTACGGCTCTTATAAAAGAGTTTAAGAGAGTGGGATTTTCGAAAAGCTCCCTATCGACGACTTTGATTTTCAACAGAAGTTTCCCGACCGTCGCTCCGTAATACCAAACGAAGAAAGTTTGGTATATGATTTTTAAAATTATTACGTACACGACCATCGAATTCATCGTCAAAATCATCTCTTGGGGAGTGGAAACCGAAGAGAACCTCTCCCAATATATAATCATTATCAGGAAGGAAACTATCATCTCGTCTATAAAAAATGCCCATCCTCTCCTATTTATCGTCGATAGAGAGAGATTTTCCCTATCGAGTCTTTCCAAAATCTCTTCGTTCATCTTTTACTATCGCTCCTTTTGTAGAGCTTGATAAGCTATATCCGTTCTGAATTTCTTACCCGCAAAATGTATCTGCCCGCAAAGAGCGTAGGCGTAATCTCTCGCTTCCCTAATGCTTTCCCCAAGACCTATGCATACAAGAACCCTTCCTCCGGTCGCGTAGAGTTTTCCGTCCGTTTTGGAAACTCCGGCAAAAGAGATAAGAGAGTTTTTCTTTAGATCTTCATGCACTATTTCGTCTATGATTATCTCGGCCGGAGGAGAGGACGAGTAGGGATAGTTTTGACTCGCCATAACGACTCCGACCGCGTATTTATCGTAAAATTCGACTTTTAACGAGGATAGATCCTTCGTAGCTCCCTTATAAAAAAGATCGAAAACGGAACTTTTTATAAGAGGCATTAAAACTTCGCATTCGGGATCTCCGAATCTTACGTTATACTCGAGAACGAAAGGCTCTTTATCAACTATCATAAGTCCTATGAACAAAACCCCTTCGTAAGGAGTCCCCTCCTCTTTCATCCCTTTTAAGGTCGGTTTTACGATCCTATCCTCTATCTTTTTATAAAGCTCTTCATCTATCAAAGGAGTCGGAGCGTAAGCTCCCATTCCTCCCGTATTAGGACCTTCGTCATTATCCAAAAGACGCTTGTGATCTTGAGCGGCCGGCAAAATTTTGTAATTTTCCCCGTCGCATATCGCAAAAACCGATAGTTCGTAGCCGTCCAAAAACTCCTCTATAACTATTCTTTTGCCCGCGTCGGCAAAACTTTTTCCGCTTAACATATCTTTAGCGGCCCTAACGGCTTCTTCTTTGCTTTTTGCTATTATAACCCCTTTTCCGGCGCATAAACCGTCGGCTTTTACGACTATGGGAGGAGTGAGAGAATTTATAAACTCTATAGCCTCTTTCTCGTCGCTCGTTTGTATATATTTTGCCGTGGGAATGTTATGGCGGGATAGAAAATTTTTCATATATACTTTGGAGCCTTCAAGTCGAGCCGCTTTTTTCGAAGGACCGAAGATCGTAAGCCCCTCTTCTTTAAAAACGTCAACGATCCCGTCCACGAGCGGAGCTTCAGGACCGACTATCGTCAAACCTATATCGTTTTCCTTAGCGAACTCGGCAAGCTCTTTATAATCTTTTATATCGATATTTTCGGCAAAATCGCTTGTGGCGCCGTTACCGGGCGCATAGAAGATTTTATCTACGTTTTCGTCATCTTTTAGAGCGTATCCTATGGAATACTCTCTTCCACCGCTTCCGACAATCAAAACTTTCATACGCTTATTCTCCAATTTAAAAAGAGCAAAAATAAGAAAACCCGAGTGAGCGTTCCACTTTGATGTGGCCCTAATAAGCCAACGATGGAGGAATGATGACGCCTTTAGGCGGCAGATCCTCGCTCTACGGAGAGCTCAAGCGGAAATGCCGACACACCGGCGCCATACGCTTCCCCCTATAACTTTTAGTGTCGGACCCTCAATTTAGTGGGTGGCGCATCACTCAGGTT
>CAZPVZ010000069.1:0-7156 GCA_964590185.1 uncultured Campylobacterales bacterium | reverse complement strand
GAAACTTGTTGTTGAACACATGCTCTACACCTTTTTAATTGATACTTTTGCAAATCTGTAATCCGAGGCGAATATCCCCGATAGATCCAAATCTTTGTCGAAAGTGGGCAGATATGGGATAAGCCCCGCCGCCTGTTTGTCCACTTTCACCTTGAGCGTAACTTCTCCCTTTTCTCCCTCTATCTTCACTTCATCTCCTTCGGTTAGAGAATTTTCGTTCAGAAAATCGTTAGAGACGTAAAGAGAAGGTTCTTCGTGAAGCTGATGAGCTTTATTGGTAAAAGGGCTGAATTGATTTATCGGGTTGGATCTGTAAACGAATTGCCCTTCGCCGTATTTCGGATCGGAGATTTTTTCGAAACTTATCTCCTCTTCGCACTCCCTCTCTTCGAGCAGATATCCTCTCAGTTCGTTTCCTCCGTTGTCGAAGAAGTTCGGCATCAAATCGAACTCGAGAGGTACGTAACCGCTCTCTTTGGGTAGTTTCGGAGTGTAATCTATGGTAAGGGAGCTTTTTATTCCCAATTCGTTGGCGATATCGTTTAAGATATATCCTTTATACTCCAAAGCCGCGTTTGTGGGAACGACTCTTTTGTCGATATTCGTAAAGGTTCCTTCTTGCTGATTGAGAGCCGGCATATCGAGATCTCCGTCTCCCAAAGCGCTTAGAGTGAATTCTCCCTTTTCGTTATATCCTAAAGTATGTTCTCCCGCCTCGTCGTCGAGATCGCATATTAGGCTCACTCCCAAAGTGTTTGTCTGAGAAGGTATGATAACTACGCTAAAGTCGGTATATCTATCTACGGCTCCCAAAAGTCTCGCCAAATTCTTGGCGTTTTTATGAGTGTAGAGATCTTCTCCCGCAACGAGAGAGAAAGCGTCTTTTTTAGCAAGCATCTTGGTTAAGGTTTTTTCGAAATCTTCGGGAAGATTTAGGTATTCGTTCAGTTTGTTTTCGTCTATTTCGTCCAAAATTTTCGTTAACGCTTTTGGCATGTCTTTGCCGAATTTTTTCAAAACGAAAGCCAAAACGTACTCTTCCGCTCCGATTTTATGCTGAATGGTTACCATGTTTTTGGCGTATCCTTCGACTATCGGATCGCTTATCGGATGGAAGTATATTCCGGCTCCCTTGTTCATCGTAACGGCGTTGTTTATGGCGTATCCGGTATTGGGAGAGTCGTATCTTACCGCCGTTCCCAACGATATGACGAAATTGCTGTTTTTAATCTTTTTAAGGTCTCCGGAGTATAGTTTTTTACCGGTTATTTTGGAAAACTCTTTTAGAAAATCTTGGTATGCTTTTGCGTCTTTGTTTACGAGTTTTACGCCGAGTTTCTCTTTCATTTTTTGCAAAATCAGAGCTTCTTCGTTAGTTATGAAGCTGTTGAAAATTATCGTATCTGCTTTGTTTTTTAGAAAATCGACGGCTTTTTCGAAAGCCTCTTTATCTTTTCCTTCGACTCTGTTTTCGAAATCGAATCCGAATCTTGCCGCTCCGTTTAAAGCCACGTAATGAAAATCGTTGGTTACTCTGTATATCTTTTCGGTAGGATCGGCTACGCTTGTATGCTTAACTTCGTAATACATCAAAGAGCAGTCGCTGCTGTGCGGGTTGGAAGCCGGAATTCTTCTAAGCTCCCAGGCGTTTGAAGTGTATTGAAAGTCGGTGCTTACCAAAGCTCCGACCGGACATACGGAGATACACTCTCCGCATTCGGAACACTCCAATACTCCCGATTTCGCGGTAGGACCGATAAGAGATTTTTGGAGTTTGTTCCACATTGCGTAAGCGTCTTTGGGCATTTCGTCTTTAAGCTCTTTCGATAGTTTGTCTCCGCCTCTCGGTACCGTTTTTAAAGCCGCGTCTCCTATCATATCTTTACAGACGGTAACGCATCTCTCGCAAACTATGCAAAGACCCGGATCGTAATGGATAGGTCCCCAAGTTACGCTTTCTCTTTTGGTGTCCCTTATGGAGTAGTGCTGTTTATCCACCCCCATATAGAGATTGTAGTTTTGGAGTTCGCACTCTCCGCTTTGGTCGCAAACTCCGCATTGGAGAGGATGGTTTACGTCGTAAACCTCCATAATGGCTCTTCTCTCTTTCGCTATCTCTTCGTTGTCGGTGATAACCTCCATTCCGTCTTTGGCTTTAGCGTTGCAAGAATAGACTCTTTTCCCGTCCGCTTCGACCAGACAGATCCTACAAGCAAGCGTAGGAGAACATCCGGTTAAGTAGCAGATGGCGGGAATGAATATGCCGTTTCGTCTTGCGATGTTTAGGATGTATTCTCCCTCTTTGGCTTTGCACTCTTTTCCGTTTATTTTGATTGTTATATCACTCATCGTTACCCACCTGTTCTATTTTTGCCCTGTTGTATCTGTAAACGGAAGATTTGATATCTTTTCTCCAGCTTAGATCGAAAGTGTTTAGCATCGCTATCGTTCCTTTCATATCGGGATCTATTTTAAACTCTCTTTCGATCTCTTTGCCCTCAAAAGATATTTTTACTCTATCTCCGTCTTTAATTTTTGCGGCTATCGCAAATTGGGACGATCCCCTCAAGTAAGGTTTCTCTTTAAGACCGCTCGTTTTATGAGTAAAAGGGCTAAATTCCAGTACCGGATCGCCGAAATATACGATCGTGCCGTCAAAACTCTCTATTTCGGCGATCTCCTCCACCTTCTCGTTTTTCTCCGTTTTTAAAGATTCAAGAGGATAGCCTCTCGAGTCTTTCAAGCCGTAAACTCTGTTTTCCAAAGAGTCGAAATCGATCTCTTTATAACCTTTCTCTTTAGGCAGTTCTTTGGTGTAATCTATCGTATATGTTTTATTAAGTCCCAATTCGTTGGCTATGTCGTTTAGGCAATACCCCTCAAACTCCAAAGCCACGTTTATAGGAACGACTCTTTTGTCGATGTTCGTAAAGGTTCCTTCCTGCTGATTGAGAGCCGGCATATCGAGATCTCCGTCTCCCAAAGAGCTTAATACGAAATCTCCCTTTGCGTTGTATCCGATCGTTTTTCCTTCCGCCTCGTTATCGAGATCGCATATCAAACTTACTCCCAGACTGTTGGTTTTGGGAGGAATTATCAAAACCTTAAAGTCGGATTTGCTTTGCAAAAGTCCCAAAAGTTTGGCGATATTCGCCGCTTGAGGATGATTGTAGAGATCCTCTCCGACTATAAAGACGAATCTCTCTTTGTATCTCATTTTTCTTAAGAACTCTTCGATCTCCTCCTCTCCGACGTTGCTCTCGGCGCTTATGTAGCCTTCGTCCAAGGAGTCGAAGAATTTTTTAAGTTCGTCGGACAGCTCGTCTCTTTTTATAAGATTTTTAACCAGAAGCGCCAAAACCGCCTCTTCGGATCCGACTTCATATTTTATAAACTGCGTTACGGTGTTTTGCAAGAGCTGATCCTCTATCGGATGAAGATAAACCACTTCCGTAGAGTATCTTTTGGTTGACATCGTAACGGCGTATCTTACCATCGGATTGTCGGAGGCTATGTAACTTCCCATAATCGCTATGAAATCGCTCTCTCTTACGGTTGCTATGTCCGCGTTGTAGAGAGTCTCTCCGCTCGTTTGAGAGAAGTTTTTCAAAAAGTCCTGATAGGCTTTAGCCTCTTCGTTTATCAGTTTGTAACCGAATTTCTCTTTCAGTTTTTGCAAAATCAAAGCCTCTTCGTTTGTGATGAAAGAGGAGAATCTGATGCTCTTTGCCTCTTTGAAGGCTTCGATCGCTTTTTTAAACGCCTCTTCGTTCTTTTTGGCTTCGTTTGCGAAATCGAAACCGAACCTTCCCGCTCCGCAGAGAGTGGAGTATTCGAAATCGTTTTTAACTCTGTAAATTTTCTCTTTCGGATCGAATACGCTTTTTTGTTTTACGTCGTAATAGAGTGCGCAAGCGCTACTGCAGTGGGCGCAGGAAGATGGTATCTGTCTAAGCTCCCACGCGTTTGCGCTGTATTTGAAATCTTTGCTTATTAAAGCTCCGACCGGACATACCGCTATACACTCTCCGCAGAAGGTACAATCCAAAGTCTCTCCCGTTTTCGTAACCACTTGAGATTTGTAGCCTCCGAAATGGAGAGTTATCGCGTCGTCTCCTATAACCTCGTTACAGGTGTGAACGCATCTTTCGCACATGATGCAAAGACTCGGATCGTATTGAATGTAGTTCCAGTCTTTTATCTCTCTTTTTTGATCTCTTGCGGTAAACTCTTGAGCCGATACGGCAAACTCCAAAGTTTTGTTTTGAAGCTCGCACTCTCCGCTTTTATCGCAAACTCCGCACTCAAGAGGATGGTTCACGTCGTAAAGTTTCATAATGTTTTGTCGATGTTTAAAAAGCGCGGGGGAATTCGTTTTGATTTTGGCTCCGTCGGTCGCTCTCTCTTGACAGCTTAAAACGAATCCGTCCACGCCTTCGACTTCCACGACGCACATTCTGCAAGAGGCAATAGGTTTTACTTTCGTTAAATAGCACATTGTAGGGATATAAATCCCCTCTCTTCTCGCCGCTTCTAAAATCGTTTCGTTTCTATCGGCTAAAATCTTTTTGCCGTCTATTTCTATTCTTATCTTTTCCATCATACCGCCACCATCGCAATATAATAACATCGCATACAGCGTTCAGCCTCTCTGATAGCTTGAGGCTTCGTAAAACCTAAATTAACCTCTTTGTTATTGTCTATTCTCTCTTCTACCGAGAGCTTTTTGCTAACCTCTCTCGGAAGTCCGGGCATCCACCCTTTTACTTTTTCGTTTTTGTCGTAAACTTTCAAAGCTCTTAAATGATCTTCCATAATCTCTTCGTCCGTTAGGCTTATCTCTCCGGTTTGCACGTATCTGCTGATTACGGAAGCGGCTCTTTTAGCCTGTCCTACGGCGTTTACGATGGTCATAGGACCGTATTCGCAGTCTCCCGCCGCAAATACTCCTTTTCTGGAGCTCATATAAGTTTTTCCGTCCGTTTTTATGGTTCTCCAGCTTGTTCTCTCTATCTCCCACTCTTCGGGGATTAAAGAGAGATCCGCATCTTGAGAAACCGCCGGAATCAGATAGTCGCATTCTATTTCGAAGTCTGCTCCCTCTATTTTTACGAGTTGAGGTCTGCCTCCGTTTGGATCCGGAACGAGTTCGAATCTGTTTACTTTAAGTTTCTTAAGCACGTCGTTTTCGTCGATTATCTCTTCTATGGCGGAATGGAATATAAACTCCACTCCCTCTTCGACCGCTTCGTGATACTCTTCGTAGCTTGTGTTTCTGATAATGGTTTTTTCGTCTCTTCTATAAAGCATTATCACCTTTTTGGCGTTGGCTCTAACGGCGCATCTTACGACGTCCATCGAGGTGAAACCTCCTCCGACGCAAACCACCGTTTTACCGGTTAGATCTACCGGTTCGCCTATACCCCATTTGACATATAGATTGACTTTGTCCAAAAACGGGATGGCCGGCCAGTAACCTTTTATTTCCGGTCTTTCGTTTTTGGCTCTGACTTTTTTGGAGAGTCTGGTTCCGGTCGCTATCAAAAGGGCGTCGTATTTTTTCTCGAATTCTCTCATCATATCAGCCGTTACTCTCGTATTTAGGATGAAATTGACTCCCAGATTTTTTACGGCCTCTATATCTTTATAATATTTTTCGTAAGGCATTCTGTATTCCGGAACTCCTACGGCGACTTCTCCTCCCAAAACGGGAAGTTCGTCGTAAACGTCGCAGTCTATTCCCTCCAAAGAGAGGTAAAACGCCGCCGTAAGTCCCGCCGGTCCGGCTCCTATGATTCCGACTTTTTTGCCTATTTTCGGTTTAGGCTCTTTGGGATAGAGATGCAAAAGTCCGTGATCGGTTTCGTAATCGGCTCCTATTCTCTTAAGCTCCATAATGGATATGGGTTCGTCCAAATTGGCTCTTCTACATTCGTCTTCGCACGGATGAGGACAGACTCTTCCGCAAGTATGGGCTAAAGGCATGGTTTTTTTGGTCGCTTTCAAACTGTCGTCAAACCTTAGATCCCTAACTCCCTCTATATAAGCGGGAATATCTACGTGCGCCGGGCAGGCGTCCATACAGGGTGCCGTAATTTTGGCTATGTAGGAGATGTTTTCGTTATCGTAATCGGGAGAAGGCTTTTTCTCTTTTATAAGCTTCATAAAATCTTCTTCAAAATAGTTCATAAGCTGCAAAAGAGGTACCGGAACGGTTCTTCCTATCTCGCATTTGCTCGTTTCTATCATAGTGGAGGATACCTCTTTTAGATGTTCAAGATCGCTTACTTCTCCTTCTCCCCTTGCGATCTTATCAAGCAGGTCGTAAAGTATTCTGCCTCCCCATCTTCCCGGAGCGCATCTTCCGCAGGCTTCGGAATACTCTTGGTATTGAGCCGCGTATTTCGTTGCCAACTTCACGACGTCTACGTTTTCCTCAAATAGGGCGAAACCGTCCCATCCTATAAAAGCTTTGGAGTTGATATTCACGGCGTAATTTTGAGGAAAGTTGAAAGAGGACTCCTTCCACTCCTCTTTAGGGACGTTTCTGTTGTCGATCAGTTCGCCTCTCCATGAGGAGAAATATACTTTACTGCTCAACTTCTTTTCCTTCTCGTTACGATAGTCCAGTCAACTTCGTTAAATTTAAGGGAATTTAAAAGTTCGTGACCGTGTTCCTTGATAAGATCCGCGCTTTTTTGAATGGGAGAGAAGTCTCCTATCTCGAACAAAAATATAACGACTTCTCCCGGTTTCGCCTCTTTATCCAAAATTTCAAGCATTCTGTCGTAAAAATTATCTTTTAAATGCCTCAAATCGTATCTTTGCATCTTCTTTCCTTTATCTGTCGATCTCGCCGAAGACGATATTTAGGTTACCGATAATCGTTACGACATCGGCTAAGTAATGGCCAACGAGAAGCTCTTGCAAAATGCTCGTGTGCCAAAAACTTGGAGCTCTAACTTTGAGTCTGTAAGGATAAGGCTCCCCTTGGGAGTTGATGTAAAATCCGAGCTCTCCTTTAGGAGATTCGGTTGCTACGTAAACTTCTCCCACGGGCGGTCTCATACCTTGAGTTACCAAAACGAAATGTTGCATCAAAGAGTAGTTTTGAGTCATTATCTCCTCTTTCGGAGCCGAAATGTATTGAGGAGCG
>CAZPVZ010000068.1:0-2916 GCA_964590185.1 uncultured Campylobacterales bacterium | reverse complement strand
AAAACTTTTATCGTCTCAAAGAAAAGGGACATATATCTTATCCGAAAGTTCTTTATACTCTTTTTGCAGATCGCTATCTATCGTGATGCCTCCGCCGCTTTTATAAAAGAGCCTCTCTCCTATTTTCTCTATAAATCTTATCATCACCGCGCTTTTTAAGGTTTTGTCTTTATAAACTCCGAAAATTCCGGTAAAAAAACCTCTATCATACCCCTCAACCCTCTTTATGATCTTAACCGTGCTTTTTTTAGGAGTTCCGCTAACGGAACCCGCGGGCAACATCGAAAGCAAAATGTCTCCTATCCTCTCGTTCCAACCTTCGGGAAGTTTTCCGGATATCTTCGAGCTAACCTGCAAAAGCTCCCTCTCGCCCGCTTTTATCTTCTCCACATATCTAAACCTATCGACTCTGATATTTTTAGCCACGATTCCCAAATCGTTTCTCAAAAGATCCACGACCATCGTATGTTCCGCCATCTCCTTCTCGTCTTTTAAAATAGTCTCTTTCGCATTTTTTATTTTAGCGTCAATCGTCCCTTTCATAGGATAAGTATAAATCGTATCATCTTTTATCTCCACGAAAGTCTCCGGAGAGAAGGTAACGAACCTATCCTTAAAATAGAGTTTATATTTAGCCTCGGTATATTCGTATATCTCTTTCAAAGAGTAATCTATCTCTATTTCGGAAGGAAAAGTAAGATTCAAAAGATAGGTGTTTCCCTTTTTTATCTCCCTCTTAACCTCCCAAAAAGCCCTTCGATATCTTTCGAAAGAGACGGGAAACTTCTTATAAGCTCTCTTTTTACCTAAAGGAGGCTTTTTAGCCTCCATGGAAAACAAAACGTCCTCATCCAAAGAGCTTAGAGGCGAAACGTAGTAATTTTTCGCCTCAAAATCTATAACGAAAAAAAAAGACTCGTTCAAAGAGCCGTAAAAATTAAGAAGCTTTTTCAGCATTGATCGATCAGCTTCTCCAAAACCGCCATCCTAACGAACACTCCGTTTCTAACCTGCTCCAAAACTTTGCAACGGGGATCGGAAAGCATTTCGTCGTCTATGTCTATGTTTCTATGAACCGGTCCGGGATGCAGAAGTATGAAATCGTAATCTTTAGCGACCTCTTTCGTGATGCAAAAATCGGTAGCGTAATCCTCCAAAGAGGCGTATATCTGATTGGCGTGTCTCTCCGTTTGAGTTCTAAGACTCATAACTATATCAACCTCTTTTATAACCTCTTTTAAATTGTAAGAAGTTTTGAGTTTGGTTTCGGGCAGAAATTGGGGAGGAGCCACCAAAATCACCTCGAGTCCGAATCTCGTTAAAAGCTCTATGTTGCTGTTTGCGACTCTCGAGTTTTTTATATCTCCCACGATGGCTATTTTTCTGCCCTCCACCTCTTTAAAATAGCTTTTTATCGTATAAAGATCCAAAAGAGCCTGAGTCGGATGGGCGTGAGATCCGTCCCCTCCGTTTAATATGGGACAATTTACGTATTTTGAAAGGATTTTCGGAACTCCGGCGTTTTGATGTCTAACGACGATGGCGTTAGGTCCCATGGCGTCAAGATTCGCCGCCGTATCGAAAAGAGTCTCTCCCTTTTTGGACGAGCTTTTGGAAACGTCCAAACTAACCACGCTCGCCCCGAGTCTTTTGGCGGCGACTTCGAAACTGCTTCTCGTTCTCGTAGAGTTTTCGAAAAATATCGTAATAATCATCTTATCTTTCAAAAGATTCAAAGGAGGACTCTCTTTAAACTCGTCCGCCCTTTTATAAAGTTCCTCTATCTCCTCTTTCGAAAAATCGGTAGTATTGATAAGATGTCTCATAAAAAGCCTTTATCGGAGTTTTTTATAGAATTTTATCACAATATTTCGACGCTATAAAGTTCCACGATTTTTTCACGATATCTTTATAAAATAATAATAATTACGATATTAAAAAATAAAAGGATAAACGATGAAAAAAACGCTCTTTGCAATCGTTACGACGATTTTGATATCATCGATTGCGTATGCGGAAAGCATCACTTATACGGATACGGTGAGAGTCATCAGCAGCGAACCCGTTTACAGAACCGTAGTTACGAGAAAACCCTATCAAGAGTGTTGGGAAGAGGAAGTGCCTATCGACTACGGATACGACCGAACCCGAAATCCCAACAATACCGTCGGAGCATTGATAGGAGGAGCCGCCGGAGGAATTTTGGGACATCAGATAGGAAAGGGACACGGCAAAGACGCCGCTACGATAGGAGGAGCAATCATAGGCTCTTTGATAGGACAAAATCTCGCTTCCAAAAACGGATACGAAGAAACGGGCAGACCGAGATATAAAACGCAAAGAAAGTGCGTTACGAAATATACCGAATCGACCGAAAGAAGAATCACTCAATACAAAAACGTGGCAAGATACAAAGGCTATACGATAATAAAATACAGCAACAGACCGTTAAGAAGGATTCCCATAACCGTTACCATCAGCTATTAAGAGGGACGCTATCTTTTCTATGTCCTTCTCAAGATAAAGGACTTTGCCGAAATACTCCCTATAAAAAGGCAAAGTCTCTTTTTCAAACCTCTCTTTATCTCTCAAATTGACGCACCACACATACTCAACGCCTCTATCCTCCAAAGCTTTCAAGGACAAAAGAGTATCGTTTATGCAACCGAGCCGATCGTGAGTGACCAAAAGAGCTTTCGCTTTAAAAAAATCTATCAAATCGATCATAAAAAAATCCTTCTCTATCGGAACCATCAAACCTCCGGCTCCCTCTATCAAAACTACATCCGAAATTTCAGAAATCTTTTTATAAGCCTTTAAAATTTTCTCCATTTTTACGGAAGTTTTACCTTTCGCAACAAAAGGAGCCGCAGGAAGAGAAAATCGGTAAGGCACTACCGTATCTATTGAAATTTT
>CAZPVZ010000067.1:0-11766 GCA_964590185.1 uncultured Campylobacterales bacterium | reverse complement strand
GACTCCCAAAGGAAGACCTTCGTTCGTCCAAAGAGCCACCATAAAGGCTACGAGTCCTATCAGGGATGCTTGAGTTTGATTGAAAAACGGCGACGAGGCGAAGCCGAAAAACGCTCCTATGATAACGGCTATAAGAATTTTAGATATGTTTGAAGACATCTTTTATCCTTTAAATCCATTTTTTCTTTTTAAGCCATCCGTATATCAGATAAGCTATAACCACGTTTAAAATCCATACGGCTAGATATCCGTATTCCCATTCTAGTTCCGGCATATTTTTGAAATTCATACCGTAGTTTCCGACTATAAAAGTAAGAGGTAAAAATATCAAAGATATGGCCGCAAGCCTTTGCATCGCCTGATTCATTCTGTTTGACAAAAAACCCATTAGCAGGTTTTGCAGATATCCGGTTCTATCGAGATAGGATTTGGATTCGTTTATCAAAAAAGTAAGATGTTCTTTCAGATCTATAAATTCGTATCTTAATTTTTTTCTTATGGAGGGGGAGAGATGATTGTGCATTTTGTTTATCGCGTCGTTTTGCTGAATGGATAGTTTAGCTATTTTGTTAAGGCTTCTTCTGGCAAAATAGAGATCTTTTTGCACTCCCTCTTCGTCTAACGATTCGTCGAAAATTTTATCCTCTATCTCTTCGAGTTGAATGTCTATATAATCTATTATCGCCATCGTGCTGTCTATTAGGATATCCAAAATGTTATATAAATTATAAATTAGAGTATCGTCTTTTTTGTATCTTCTGTAAAGTTTGGAGACGAAATCCTTTATCGTTTTTTCGTCTTTGGTTAAAAAGATAAGTCTCTCTTTTATGATGACGATAACGATGTTTATCTCTTTGTAAAGCAGGCGGTTTTCTTCTTGTTGAATAAAATACTTTAAAATAAGCAGTTTAATGTTTTCGTTCTCTTCATAAACTACGCTTTGATCTTCGTTTTGAATATCTTCTATGAAGGTTTCGGGAAAGTCGTTTTTTATTAGCCATTTTAGGATTTCTTGATTGTATATCGTAGTGAATACGACTCTGTTTTCTTCGTTATCGAGCTCTATTTCGTCTCTTCTGTAAAGTTTATCGGCAAAGATATACATGGCGTTTGCCTTTTTTTAAGAAAATAATATCATAAGGGTACTTATTATTAAATGAGATTATGATTTTTTCTTTAGTTTTAAGAAAAATTAATAGTTTTATAACCGTTATTCTTTTATAATTTTTAAAATTTATTATTTAAAGGGGTCTTTAATGAATTTCGCAAAGCGGATTTTGTTTGTCGCTCTGTTTTCTTTTTTTGCAATAAGCCGGCTTTTCGGATTTTCATACGAGATAGAAGAGTTTTCCTCTTTTAAAAATCCCTCTTTTTACGAAATAGCGGTTAAAAACGGAATTATCTTTGCGGTTTCGAAAGAGGGCGTTACGATTTTTAGGGAAGGAAGCGGGAAAATTCCGGAAAAGATATCTTTTTTCGAGATAGATGATAAAATCAACGCCGTATCGGCGAAAGATTCTTTTTTATTTTTGGGGGGAGATAAGGGACTTTATATATATGACGTTAAGGATATTGAAAATCCCAAAAAGATTTCGTTTCTTGCGACTTCCGATAAGATAGTCGGAACGGATATCGAGGGGGACTATCTTTATGCGGCTTATGGAGAAGGAGTTGCGGTAGTGGATATATACCAAAAGAGCTCTCCCAAGATAGTGGCTTCCTACTCTACCGAAGGAGAAAGTTCGGATTTGAAGGTCAAAGACGGCTATATTTTCGTAGCGGACGGAGAGAAAGGGGTTTTGATTTTGTCGATAGACGATTCGGGAAGCATAAAGGAAGTCGGTTCTTACGAATCCAACGGCACCGCCGATAAAATAGCGCTTAAGGATAACGAAGCTTACGTCTCTTACGGAAGTGCCGGTTTTAGGGTAATAGACATTAGCGATCCCGAAAATCCCTCTTTGCTGTTTGATTGCGACGGTCCTTCTCATCACTGCTTTTCCATGGACATAGACGTTTCGAAAGAAAGCGATTTCGTCTATATTTTGGATAAAAACAGCGGTTTGAAAGTGGCGAACGTCCAAGATCCTTCACGCGTTCATTTAGCGAGCGAATATAGACAGCTCGGAGAATCTTCCGCAATGGCGGTAGATGGGGATAAAATATATATAGCCAATAAAGATACCGGGATACAGATAATAGACGTAAGTGACGGTTTTCACGCTAAGAGAGTAGGGTATTACGAGAGTTTGAAAACTCCGGTAAAAGTTGACGCTAAAGACGATTATTTGTATGTTGCGGATTATTTGGGGGGATTTAACGTTATCGACTTTTCGAATCCCTCTTTTTTAAAACCTATCTCCAATGTGGAGATAGGTTGTATGGCCGAATCCGTAGCCGTAGATAGAGATAGGGATATAGCCTACGTTACGGATTTTTGCAAGGGACTTTATATTATAGACGTTTCGAATAAGCTCTCTCCCAAAATTTTATCCTCTTTGCAAACTCCCGGAAGGGCCTATGACGTTAAAGTTTACGGGAATTACGCTTATATAGCGGATAGATCCTACGGTTTGGAGATAGTTGACGTAAAAGATCCCGAAGCTCCTTTCATAGTCTCTTCCGTTCCTTCTTCCTCATATTCGATATCTCTCGATATCGACGGAAATTACGCTTATGTCGCCGATTATAACGATACTTTGTCGGTCGTGGACGTTTTCGATCCTTTAAATCCCAAGAAAGTGGGGAGCTACGATAGGGATCTCGGCTTTGCTATGGACGTTAGAGCGGATAAGGATTTTGTCTATTTGGCGGATGAGGGGTTGGGGATTTTGCTCATAGACGCTTCCGATAAAGAAAATCCCAAACTCGATTCCGCTTTTGCGCCGGGAGGCGATACTCCTTTATATCATGCCGTGGGGGTGGATTTTAGAGGAAATTATCTCTACGGCGTTTATAAAAACGCCGGTTTTGCGGTTGCGAACGTAAGCGATAAGAAGGCTTTGAAAGAGGTGAAGGTTTTCAAAGCCTTCGGCGATATGAAGGACGTAAAGGTTTATAAAGATTATGTGATCGTTAGCGATAGTGGATACGGAGTGAGAATATATAAAACGAATATCAAAGAGGCGATTGAAGAGTTCATAGAGAGGGTTTATACCAAGCTTTTAAGAAGAGATGCCGATTTGGAAGGACTTAATTATTATTTGAACAGACTTTTGAAAGGAGATAGCGCCGCCGAAATCGAGGAGATATTTTTTCAAAGCCGAGAGCTAAAAAGTTTAAACCTCTCGACGGAAGAGTTCGTTAAGCGAACTTACGAAACGCTTTTGGGAAGGGAACCGGACGCTCAAGGCGGCGAGTATTGGAAAAATATGATAGATGTCAATCATATTCCGAGAGATATCGTATTTTATAAATTTATAACTTCGGAGGAGTTTGGAAATCTCGCAAAAGAGCATTTTATAGTCGGTTATACGATGGATGACGCTTTAAAAGCTTTTTTGGAAAGAATGTATCTTTTGGTTTTGGATAGAGCCGCAGACGGAGCGGGTATGGAGTTTTGGTTTAAAGCTTTGAGAGATAAAACCAAAAGCGCCAAAGACATAGCCGCCGATTTTTTCGATTCGAAGGAGTTTAAAGAGAGGAATTTAAACGACGAGGAGTTCGTAAAAATAGCTTATAGAGCTTTGATGGATAGGGAAGCCGATAAGGAGGGGGAGAATTTTTGGCTTGATTTTTTGAAAAATCATTCGAGAAAAGAGCTTGTTAGGGAGTTTATAAATTCTAAAGAGTTTGAGGATATTGCGAAAGAGTACGGAATAAGGAGTAAATAATCGTTGAATAAATAAATAATTTTAATTTTATTGCCCTTTTATGGAAAATTGGCTATATTAAAAAGGAACTATATGATAAAAATTATTTTTAAATAAAAAGGTTTGAGTATGCGTAGAATATTTTTATTGATATTTTTTATTTTCTCGCTTGCGTTTTCCAAAGAGCTTTTTTATTACAGCGGAGGAAAGAAACATCCTTTGATAGCCAAATTTTCAAGAGCGGAAGTTAGAGGATCGATTCCGAGCTCTCACGAAAAAATAAAAGCTACTTATTATAGAACTTTGAATAACGATTTGGTCGGAATCGGAGATAGAATCATAGTGGGAGTTAAAAACGAGAAAGTTTTGGATAAGATCGTAAAAAAGTATCGTTTGAAAGTGATAGATAGATTGAAAGGGAACATGTTCGTTTTAAAAACTCCCGAGAGATCTTTGACTTTGGATATAGCAAACGAAATATACGAAATGGAAGGAGTCGAATTTTCCCATCCCGATTTTATAAGGGAAAAGAGGAAAAGATCGTTGGATCCCTATTTTTCCAAAGCGTGGCATTTGCAAAACAAAGGAGGGGAGATAGGAGGAGTTTTATATAAAAAGGGAGCGGACATAAAAGCGGTCGAAGCTTGGCAAATTACCAAGGGAGAGGGAGTCAAAGTCGGGATTATAGACGATGCGGTCGATATCAGACATGAAGATTTGAAAGATAACGTGGCCGGTTTTAAAAATTACGCCGACAGATATACGGACGATCCGTCTCCTACCGCGAGAGCCGGAGACTATAACGGAGATTGGCACGGAACTTCTTGCGCGGGTTTGATAGTGGGAGAGGAAAACGACAAAGGAAGCGTGGGAGTCGCTCCTAAGGCCGAACTTTACGCCGTTAAGGACGGTCCTTATATCTCCGATAGCATAAAAGCCTTTTATTGGCTCGATTCTCAAGGAGTTAGCGTAGTTTCGAACAGTTGGGGAACTTACAGTCTCGATGACGCTTTGAACAGAACTTTTAAAGATTTGTACGAAAACGGAAGAGGCGGAAAGGGAGTTTTGATAATTTTCGCTTCCGGAAACGACGGCTACAATCTTGATTCTCCCTATTATCAGGATGAATCCGAATCTCCTTACGTCTTATCCGTCGGAGCTTCGAGCGAGGAGGATTTGGTTACGAGTTACAGCAATTACGGTAAAAGTTTGGACATTTTAGCTCCCGGTTCGGAATACGGAACGATAGTTACGACCGACGTTACCGGCGCTAAAGGATATACGCCGTACAACTACACTTTCGATTTCGCCGGAACTTCCGCCGCCGCTCCGATAGTGGCGGGCGTTGCGGCCTTGGTTCTTTCGGTAAATCCGGATTTGACGGCTAAGGAGGTTGTAGAGATTTTGGAAAGTACCGCCGATAAAATAGGAAACATGCCTTATACGAATGGCAGAAACGATCATTACGGGTACGGCAGAGTCAACGCTTATAAGGCGGTTTTGGAGGCTAAGAGAAGAAAAGATTCCGTTCAAAGCTCTCCTCCCGAGTTTGACGAACCTCAAAAAGAGTTCGTATGGGCCCTTTACGAATACCTTTTTCAAAGAGAGTATGACGAGAGCGGATTTAATTATTGGGTAAACGAGATAAAAAACGGCAAAACCGCCGTTTACGTAGCCAAATATTTCTTTTTAAACAGCAAAGAGATAAAGGATAAAAATTTAAGCGACGAGGATTTTATAAGAAAGATTTATAGAGCTCTTTTAAATAGGGAAGTCGAAGAGGATGGGTTGAAATACTGGCTTACGGAACTTACGCAAAAGAAGGTTCCGAGAGCGGAGCTTTTTAACTATGTCGTTTTTTCGGAGGAGTTTCAAAATCTTTGCAAAAATAGGTATCACATAACGCCTTTTGATAGAGATGATCAGTTAAAAGCTTTCGTAGAGAGATTTTACAGTTTCGTGTTGCAAAGAGAGGTGGATCCGGAAGGAGAGAGCTATTGGGTGGAGCAGTTGAAAAACAAGCTTAAAACCGCTTCCGATATCGCGATGGATTTTTTCAATTCCGAAGAGTTTTTGAACAAACATGTTGACGATGCCACTTTCGTGGAGATAGCCTACAGAACTCTTTTGAACAGAGAGTCGGAAAAAGAGGGAAGAAGTTTTTGGGAGAGAAAACTTAAAGAGGATATGGATAGAAACGACTTGATCAGAGAGTTTATAAACTCCCCGGAATTTAGCAATCTCGCAAAAGAGTACAATATAGAAAAATAGGGATTTTAAAGTATGTCTAAAAAAGCGGTTTGCATCATAAGCGGAGGAATGGATAGCGCTTTAAGCGCTTTCATCGCAAAAGAGAGAGACGGATACGAGATCATAGCCTTGCATTTTAATTACGGGCAAAGAACCGAAAGAAAAGAGAAAGAGTGTTTTAAAAAGATAGCCGAAAGTTTGAAATCTTTGAAGGCTTTGGAACTTGATTTGCATTTTATCAAAAAGATAGGAGGATCGGCTCTGATTGACGAGGAGATAGCGGTTCCGGTTGACGGATTGAAACCGGGAGTTCCCGTAACGTACGTTCCTTTTAGAAACGGTATCTTTTTATCCATCGCCGCGGCGGTTGCCGAGAAAGAGGGAGCCGAAGCTATATATATAGGGGTCGTGGAGGAGGATAGCAGCGGGTATCCTGATTGTACGGAAAATTTTATAAAAAAGATGGAAGGGGCGATTAACGAAGGTACCAAACCGGAAACGAAAATAGTTTTAAAAACTCCTCTCGTACATTTGAAAAAGGAGGATATAGTAAAAGAAGCTTTGAAGTTTAAAGTTCCTTTGCAATTTACTTGGAGCTGTTATCAAAGAGAAGATAAAGCTTGCGGAGTTTGCGACAGCTGCAGATTGAGATTGAAAGGTTTTGAGAAAGCGGGCGTTAAAGATAAAATACCTTATCTTTAATCGCCTTTTTTGTTTATAAGGGAGAATCTTTTATCCGCTCTTTCGTAGATGACGGGTTCTTTTAAAAAATCCTCTTCGTGAACGAAAGATACTTTTAAATCGTTAAAAAGTATTTTCACGCATCCCATATTGGCTTTGTCCTCTTCTCCCTCTATATCGTATCCGCAAAATGCGGATTTTAATACGCCTTTTCCTTTAAACTTTTTCCAGTTTAATTTTTCCGTTATCGTATTTGTAAACAGGGATCCTTTTTTGTTTTCTATCTCCTTAAATCTAAGACCCGGAAAATCTATGTAAGTATCGAAGACTATTTCGTGATTTTTCCTGTAAAATGAGGTTTTTTCGTCTTTTTTGGCTTTCATCGCGGACGTTAAAAAGATGATTTTTCCTTTCTTCTCTATGTGAAAAAGAGTATTTAGCTCTATCCAAGGGGCCTTTACGCTTTTGTGGGATTCGTCGTTTACGGCTTCTTTCCGTTTGAAAGCGAAAAGCTTCTTTTCGGCGACTTTCAGTTTCTCTTTGGGAATCGAGGCTTTGTATCTTAGAGGGATCGTTAAGTCGGCAGTATATTTTTTTAAAGGAGGTATCGTTTTTAGTAATTCTTCGGCTTTTATTTCTCCTTTTGCGTATCTGCTGAAATTTAATTTGATTAGAAGGGAATCGTTGAGGCTTTTATCGGCTATCTTTTTATAATTTATCATTTGCTCTTTTTTCTTTAAAAAGTCGAATCTAAACTGTTTGTCGTTTTTTATGATGAAGAGAAGATCGTTGGCCAAAGAGATACGGTCCATGTAAGAGTTTCTCGCTTTTATGAGATATTTGCCCGTTTGTTCCTTTTTGGGTTTAATTTTTTCGTACTCTTTAAAAACGGTGTATGGAGAGAAAACGTAGCTTATGGCGGTCGGATACTCTTTTATCTTTTCGGGAAACTCTTCCGCGGTTTTAAAGATATCTTCCGCATCGTCCATGGGAAGAATCCTAATATTCGCTATCGATATGGTTTTCGTAATTATTTCGTGATTTTTTGCCAATTTTTTTAGTTCTTTTAATATTTTTTTTCTGTTTTCCCATTTTAACCCTATATATTCGAATTGTTCTTTGATATTCTTATAATCCCATTTGGAATTGGGCACTATTTTTATTAAAGAGATAAACTCTCCTCCTTTTTCAACTCCTTTTAAAAAATAATTTCCGAAATTTTCGGTAAAAGTTTTTATTTTTTGTAGATTGCTTTCTTTTTTCGATAATATTTTTAAAGCCTCTTCGTTTAATTGAGGGGGATCTCGTAAAACCGATAAGGAGTTCGTAACTTTTACGCTTATTAAATAGGATAGGGTGTAATCGTTGACTTTTGCGTCCGATAGAAATTTGGTTTTTAAAGAATCTATAAAAACGGATGAGGGATTGTCGAAGACCCCTATCTCTTTAGATAAAGATACTATGTCGGGGATGAATTTTATTTTATAAATTACTTTCTCTTTTTGAATTTCTTTGACGGAAGTCTCTTTAAGAGGAGAGTTTTTTATTTTCTCTTTATAGGCGTCAAATCCGTCTCCTATGGAGACGCTATTGAACGGAATATAAGAAAGAGTTATATTGTCTTCGGCTTTTATGAAATTAACTGAAATAAAAACAATATAAATAAAAAATACTAACTTATGAATTGATTTGAACATATTTAAACCTCTCTTTTTTAGATAAGGTTCTATTGTATTGAATGGTTGTTAAAAAAATTATTAAAATATCGATTTTATATTTTTGATATAAAGATTGAGACTCGAAAGCGAGGAGGTATTCTTAAAGAGGATAATATAGGGTTAAAAAAACATAACATAATGATAGTTTGGTTAAAATTTCGAAAAAGGGTTTCGATATGACCTTTTTAGCGAAAATGCTTACGATAATATAAAATTTGAAAAATAAAGTAAAAACGTATAAAAATTTTATATTTTAATAAATAAAAATTTTATATGATTATGATTTAAGTTTTAAAAGGGAGTGAATATGAAACTAAGCGTTATCGGAACGGGCTATGTCGGTTTGGTAGCCGGAGCCTGTTTTTCGGTTATGGGAAACGACGTAATTTGCGTTGACGTAGATAAAGAAAAGATAGAGAAGTTAAAAAGAGGGGAGATTCCCATCTACGAGCCGGGACTCGATAAGATAGTTAAAGAGAGTTGCGAGAGGGGAAATCTTCATTTTACCACCGATATAAAAGAGGCTTTGGAGAAAACAAACATCTGCTTCATAGCCGTCGGAACTCCGATGGGAGAAGACGGAAGCGCCGATCTTAGATACGTTTTGGAAGTTGCCGAATCGATAGGCAAATATATGAATAAACATATGTACGTGGTGGATAAATCCACCGTACCGGTGGGAACCGCCGATAAAGTGAGAGAGACGATTCAAAAAGAGCTTGACAAAAGAGGCGTGGATCTTACTTTCGACGTTATAAGCAATCCCGAATTTTTAAAAGAGGGAGCGGCGGTTGAGGATTTTATGAGACCCGATAGAGTCGTTATAGGAGCGGATAACGAAAAGGCCGTAGAGGTGATGAAAGAGCTTTACGCTCCTTTTACGAGAAGCCACGAAAGATTTATAGCCATGGACATAAGAAGTGCGGAGATGACCAAATACGCCGCAAACGCGATGCTTGCTACAAAGATATCGTTTATGAACGATATTGCCAATATATGCGAAAGAGTCGGAGCCGACGTAAATAAGGTGAGAGTGGGAATAGGGAGCGACAGCAGAATAGGATATAGCTTTATCTATCCCGGATGCGGATACGGAGGAAGCTGTTTTCCAAAAGACGTTCAGGCTCTAATTAGAACGAGTAAAGAGCACGGATACGAGCCTAAAGTTTTGGAGGCGGTGGAAGAGGTCAATTACGCTCAAAAACACGTAATTGCGAAAAAGGTCGTCAAGAGATTCGGAGAAGATTTAAGCGGCAGGACTTTTGCCATTTGGGGATACGCTTTTAAACCGGAGACGGACGACATGAGAGAGGCAAGCTCCATTACGATTATTAAAGATTTGGTCGAAAGAGGAGCTAAAATAAAAGCTTACGATCCGAAAGCTTTGGAGCAAGCCAAAAACTTTTATTTGAAGGACGTTCCCAATATAGAATACGTAAAAAGAAAATACGACGCTCTTGATGATGCGGACGCTATGATTTTGGTAACGGAATGGAAGGAGTTTAGAAGTCCCGATTTTGAGGAGATGAAACTTAGACTTAAAAATCCTATTATTTTCGACGGAAGAAATCAATATAAGAAAGAAAAGTTAAAAGAGCTCGGGTTCGAATATTATCAGATAGGAGTAGCGGAGTGAAAATTTTGGTTACGGGAACGGCCGGTTTTATAGGGTATCATCTTGCTAAGAGATTGGTCGAGAGAGGAGACGAGGTCGTAGGTATAGACAACATAAACGACTATTACGATGTAAATTTAAAATACGGGAGATTGAAAGACAGCGGTATCGATAAGGATAAAATCGTTTACGGAGAAAAGGTCGTATCTAACGAATACGACAATTATAAATTCATAAAGCTCGATTTGGAAGATAGGGAAGGTCTCGAAGAGCTTTTTAGAAACGAAAAGTTCGACAAAGTCTGCAATCTTGCCGCGCAAGCCGGGGTTAGATACTCTCTTACCAATCCTTACGCTTATGTCGATTCCAATATAGTCGGTTTCGTAAATCTTTTGGAGTGCTGCCGCCATAACGATATAAAACATTTGGTTTACGCAAGCAGTTCGAGCGTTTACGGTTTAAACGAATCTCAGCCCTTTTCAACTCACGATAACGTTGATCATCCCATAAGCCTTTATGCGGCGAGTAAGAAATCCAACGAATTGATGGCTCACACTTACAGCCATCTTTTTAAACTCCCCACTACGGGGCTTAGATTTTTTACCGTTTACGGGCCTTGGGGAAGACCCGATATGGCTCTGTTTTTATTTACGAAAGCCATTTTGGAAGATAGAGAGATAGACGTTTTCAATTACGGAGACATGCAAAGGGATTTTACCTATATTGACGATATAGTCGAAGGAGTCGTTAGAGTTATAGACAACCCTCCCAAGGGAGACGAAAATTGGAGCGGTCTAAACCCCGATCCCGCAACGAGCAGAGCGCCTTATAAAATATATAATATAGGAAACAACGCTCCGGTGGGATTGATGGATTTTATAAAGGCAATAGAGAAAAAATTGAAAAAAGAGGCTAAAAAAAACATGCTTCCGATGCAGCCGGGGGACGTTAAAAGCACTTATGCCGACGTTAGCGATTTGATAAAGGATTTGGGATATAAACCTTCGACTTCGATTGAGGAGGGAATATCCAAATTTATAGATTGGTATCTTGATTTTTATGAGATTAAGGAGAGAAAGTGAATCTGCAAGATAAAAAATTGGCGATTATAGGTTTGGGATACGTGGGACTGCCTTTGGCGGTGGAGTTTGGAAAAAAATTCGATACGGTGGGATTTGACATAAACGAAGAGAGAATCAAAGAGCTGAAAGAGGGGTATGACAGAACTTTGGAAGTGGATAGCGAGAATCTAAAAAGCGCTGAGAAACTCTCTTTTACGACCGATATAAACGACATAAAAGACGCGAATATATACATCGTAACGGTTCCTACTCCCATAGACTCTTTTAAAAGGCCGGATCTTACGCCTTTGATAAAGGCTAGCGAGACGGTCGGAAAAGTATTGAAAAAAGGGGATATCGTAATATACGAATCTACCGTTTATCCCGGAGCTACCGAGGAGGATTGCGTTCCCATTTTGGAAAAATTTAGCGGCTTGAAATTTAATAAGGATTTCTTTTGCGGATACTCTCCCGAGAGAATCAATCCCGGAGATAAGGAGCATACCGTAACGAAGATAAAAAAGGTAACTTCCGGAAGCACTCCGGAGATTGCGAAAGTGGTGGACGAGCTTTACAAAAGCATTATAGAGGCGGGAACCCATTTGGCTCCTTCGATAAAAGTTGCGGAA
>CAZPVZ010000066.1:0-3069 GCA_964590185.1 uncultured Campylobacterales bacterium | reverse complement strand
GATAGATCCGTTAAAAAGAGGACTTATAAACGAAGTCTTCGAAGTGGGGGTAAA
Organism: uncultured Campylobacterales bacterium; assembly: GCA_964590185.1. Lineage (GTDB taxonomy): Bacteria > Campylobacterota > Campylobacteria > Campylobacterales > JAADDG01 > JAADDG01. The sequence goes on along the minus strand of CAZPVZ010000066.1, from coordinate 3,015 downwards.
AAGTATAGACGCTCTTTTAACGATAGGCAAAGGACAAAAAGTCGGGATATTTGCCGGAAGCGGAGTCGGAAAATCCACTCTTATGGGAATGATCGTAAAAGGAAGCGAAAGTCCGATAAAAGTCGTAGCCTTAATAGGAGAAAGAGGAAGGGAGATTCCGGAATTTATCCACAAAAATCTAAAAGGAGACCTGAAAGATACAGTCATCATAGCCGCCACGAGCGACGATTCGCCTCTTATGAGAAAATACGGGGCCTTCTCTGCGATAGCGGTTGCGGAATATTTTAAAAATACGGGAAAAGACGTTCTTTTTATTATGGATTCGGTAACTCGATTCGCGATGGCTCAAAGAGAGATAGGATTGGCGATGGGAGAACCTCCCACATCCAAAGGATATCCCCCTTCTTCATTAAGCATCTTGGCGCAACTGATGGAAAGAGCCGGCAAAGAGGAGGGAAAAGGCTCCATAACAGCTTTCTTTACCGTTTTGGTTGACGGAGACGATCTAAACGATCCGATAGCCGATCAGGCAAGAAGCATTCTTGACGGTCATATCGTTTTGGATAGGGAATTAACGGATTACGGAATATATCCTCCCATAAACATTCTAAAAAGCGCTTCGAGAGTCATGAACGACATCATAGACGAAGAACACAAAAAAGCGGCTTTCAAATTTAGAAAACTCTACTCCCTTCTAAAAGAGAACGAGCTTATCATAAGAATAGGAACCTATCAAAAAGGAACCGATCCCGAACTCGACGAAGCGATAGAAAAAAAGGAATTTATGGAGGAATTTTTGAAACAAAACGAAAACGAAAGCGTCCCTTTCAAAAAAAGCGTGGAGCTTCTAAAGAGAATTCTTTCATAATTAAAGCTTATTTTAAAGATTATCATACTATCATAAAAACAAATAAGACAAAAGAACTCTTAAATGCGTCTGACAAAAAATTTACAAAAGGGACAATATGGAAAAAGAACAAACTTTGCAAGAAGTCAAATTTGAAGAGATGACGGCCGCTCAAAAATTGGAAGCGGTAGAGAAAACGATAGACGAACATATCCGACCGATGTTAATAATGGACGGAGGAAATCTCGAAATACTCGACATAAAAGAGAGCGGAGGCTTTACGGACATCTACATAAGATATCTCGGAGCATGTGCGGGATGCGCAAGCAGCGCCACCGGAACTCTTTACGCGATAGAAACGATTTTAAAAGAAAAGCTCTCCCCTTCCATAAGAGTTCTACCTATTTAACTTTAAAAGATACGGCTTTTTTTTGCCGTATTGAAGCTTCATATAAAAATTTTTCTCTTTCGTCCTTCTATTTTGCCGTTTTACGATATAATAGATTCGTAAACGAAATCGAAAAGGGATAAAAAATGTGGATATACTCCGATTTGGATCCGATGGAAGAGATATCGGGAAGAATAAAAACGGCGGGAATCATTTTGATCATAATAGGATTGATAGGGATAATTTTCCCCTCTTTTCTATCCGCGGCCGTAGTAATTTTCATCGGATGGCTGATGGTAATAGGAGGAGCCGTAGCCGGATATTTTACATATCTTACAAGTCCGTCGGAGTGGCTGGGATGGTTAAAGTCCCTAATCCCGATTCTGATAGGAGCTTTAATCATCACTCATCCGCACGTAGGTACCGCGGCCATAGGCCTTTTACTCGCGGTATATCTCTTCGTGGACGCTTTCGGCTCCTTTAGCATAGCTATTTCTCTAAAACCTTATAAAGGATGGGGACTTTGGCTCTTTAATTCGGCGATATCTTTCATATTGGCTTTAATATTTCTAATCGGTTGGCCTTTTAACTCCTCATGGCTCGTTGGACTTCTAATAGGAATCAGCATATTTTTCGAGGGAGTTTTATTGTATCTATCTAGTAAATTTTTAGAGGTTTGAAAATGATAAAAAAATACACCCATAAATCTCCTCTCCCTTGGCAAAAACCAAAACCCGCAAAAGAGGATCCTAAAGCCGTAAAGCTCGTAAAGTCTTTGTTGGAAGATCCGACCTATCGCCTTGCGGAAGAGGATAGCGAATTTTTAAAATCTTACGAAACGAGAGGCGTAAGATTAGAGATAGAGTATCTCAAAGCGGAACTTATCATGTCTAAACTCGGGATAGAACACACCATCGTAGTTTTCGGAAGCGCAAGAATAAGAGAGCATAAAACGGCTATGGAAAAACTAAAGTCCATTCAAAAAAAAGTGGAGAAAAATCCCTCCTCCAAAGAACTTTTAAGAGAGATGTACATAGCCGAAAGAATGGTTGAAAAGAGCATCTATTACGACGACGCGAGAACTTTCGGGCGACTTGTCGGAAAAAGCGGAAAAGGTCCGCAAGATTGCAGAGTCATACTGATGACGGGAGGAGGTCCCGGAATAATGGAAGCGGCAAACAGAGGATCTTACGATGTCGGAGCGAAGTCGATAGGGCTAAACATAAAACTTCCTCACGAACAATACCCCAATCCCTACATAACTCCGGGACTTTGCTTTCAATTTAGATATTTCAATATAAGAAAACTCCACTTTTTCCTAAGAGCGAGAGCTTTGGTCGTATATCCCGGAGGATTCGGAACGCTGGATGAGCTTTTTGAGATTTTAACGCTCATTCAAACCGGCAAAACCCCTCCCATTCCCGTAGTTATGGTAGGAAAAAGCTATTGGAACAAAGCTATCGATTTCGATTTTTTAGTCGAAGAGGGAGTAATAGCTCCGGAAGATACGGATATATTTACGATAGTAGATAATGCCGCCGACGCATGGGATCATATCATCCAGTGGTACAAAAACTACGACACGCCTCTTTTCAAAGAAGGAGAATCAAATGGAAGATCTTAAAAAAGTGATTATAGCCGGGCTGAACGTCCCCTTTTGGGATCTGGTTTGGTTTATGGTAAAACTCGCTTTAGCCTCCATACCGGCGATTTTTATCATCTACTTTTTTCTGGTTCTAATAGGAATATTTTTTACGAGCTTAGGAGAGTTGTTTGGAAC
>CAZPVZ010000065.1:0-38399 GCA_964590185.1 uncultured Campylobacterales bacterium | reverse complement strand
CGGTTTTTTAAGCAATAGAGATCATAGAGTTTTAAATCAGGCTCATTCAAGATACAAAAACGCGCTGACGGGAGAGTGGGTCGATAAGATAGGAAACAGCAACATCCATTCCGCCGGAATTATAGAAGGAGTCGTAATCGGCAATAACGTCGTGGATATTATAGACGATTTCGGTTCGGGATACGCAAAAGAGAAGGGATTGAAAACGAAAATAGCCTCTAAAGAGTACTCTTTCGATGCGGTCTATTTAAACGAGTCTTTTTCTCCGGTTCCTTATTATCCTTATGCGGTAGATCTGCCTTCTTTGGAAGTTTTGTATAGAATCGTGGATATGGACGATCCTTCCTATTCTTATATTTTAAAGGACGCTTCCGGAAACGTAGTGGTTTCCGTATTCAATCAAAACAGCGTCTCTTCTCATATTCCTTCCGCGGTAATGCCCGATAGAGCCATAAGAAGAGCTAAGATTAAGATGAAATATATAGATTTTGTGAAACTGTTTTTCGAAAGGGATAGATGTTCTTGTTTTTTGGATAAGAATAACGATAGCGGTATAAGAGGTATGTGCAGTTGCGTGGACGATAGCGAAAAATATTTAAATGCTTTCGGAAGAGAGGCTTACGATAGGTGTATAAGAAATAACGGCCATCCTTGCAGATCCGATAAACGCGGAATGGGAGAACCTCCTTACGATCATCCGTTCGGATGTTACGAATGTACGGCGGATGCGTTGGGAAGCGTCTCGGTTTCGACGGATGATTTTGCGATCAGACCTTTTAAATACGAGTTCGAACTGCCTTCCGTTAAAGTTGCGGGAGAGAATTTCGATTTTAAAGTCGTAGCTAAGGATTTTAATTCGAATCCTTTGAACAACTATAACGAAACCATAGACGGCTCTTTTAAGATAACTTATAAAGAGGAGAAAACCGGGTGCAATACCGGAGTTATCTCTTTGGGCGGAACTTCTTTTAATAACGGAGTTTTTTTAAAAAACACTTTCTATGACGAAATAGGAAAGGTTGATTTTAATATAAGCGAGATTGTAGGAAGCGAATTCGCCTCGGTCGATAGCGACGACACTCCTCTTTCTTTGAGAGAGATACCCTCTTCTTCGGCTTCTATGAGTTTCATTCCTAATAGTTTCGAAGTAAATTGGAATTTTGAAAACCTAACTCCCGCTTTGGGATATACTTATTATAGCGACGATCCCTATTTGATGGGAGCCAAATTGAAAGTGAACGTAAAGGCTAAAAGTTATAGCGGAAACGCGGTTAGAAATTACGACGCGTCCTGTTACGCCAAGGACAGCAACTTAACGATAACTTTTTCGGCGGAAGGAGCCGATACTTCTCCTTATATCTTAAAATGGAAGGACGCTTATCATCTTTCCCACTCTGACTCTTCGGCCGTGTCGTTTTCGGTTCCCGTTACCGGTTTAAATTTTAAAGCCGATATCCCGAAAGCCTATTTTAGCGCCGGAGAAAACAACACCACTTTAATGATCAATTTCAAAAGGGAAGCGGACAAGGAGAGGGAACCTTTGAAGCTTACTTTTTCGAAAGTCAAAGCCAACGACGAAGATATAAACGGAGAGTCTTCTCACAACGAGGAAGTGAAGTTTTATTATGCGAGGGTTCATGCTCCCGATTATCTTAATATTTTGGGAGATACCGCGGATGATCTTCCGTTTTATTACGAGATTTACTGTAAAAATTGCGATAAGAGCGTTTTTACTCTCGCAAACGGTTCTTTATGCAAAAGAGGGGATTTGTATTGGTACGAGAATCCTTCTCATTCCTATTTTTACGGGAAGGTAAATTCCGCTTCGTCGGATCACGGAACGGTAATTAGCGATTTGAGAATAAACAGTTTGGATTTGAAGGTTTCAAGCGTTCCTCATAACGACAAAATTCATTTGTCGCCTTCGATGTGGCTTGTATATTCGAGTTCCGATCCTTTTGCTACGAGCGTGGATTTTAACGTGGCTTTTTTAAACGCCGATACGAAGTGGGCGGGGAAAGGAAAACTCGGACATACCGTTGACGAGAAAATCTCCATCAAAAAGAATAGGAAGATATCATGGTAAGGAAAGGCTTTACTTTCATAGAATTGGTCGTTTCGATAGTGGTTATAGGCATCGCTTTCATGAGCATTCCGATTTTACTCGAGAGCTCTTCGAAAAGCGACGAGTTTTCCACGATGCAAGAGAGCGTTTTGATGGCTAAGACGAAAATTCAAAACATAACTACTTACAGATGGGACGAAAACAGTTTGGATCCCGTTACGGGAAAGGTTTACATACTCGATACTTCAAATTCCGATAGCGAGCTTCAGAGGTTCGATTCTTCGGTTTGTAGCTCCTATCCTTTCCCGTTGAATCTTGCTTGCATATTTTTTTGGAACTGGTTTTCGGTATTTTTCCCGAACGGGGGTTTGGAGGGGCAGATAGTGGGAGACGGAAGGAGAAGAATGTTCGATTCTCCGACTTATCCGAACATTTCGGAAGTAAATCTTACAAATCCCAACGACGTGGACGATTTTAACGGAGAGGCCGTCACCTCTTTGGTAAATCAGGAGGGAACGGATCTTGATTATTTAAACAGGGACAATTTCGATCTTAACGTTACCGTGGGATACGTAAGCGACAATGCCGATTACAGCGCGCAAAACATAAATTTCAATTTTGCCGATACTTTTAAACCCGCCGGAGAGGATTCGAATATTAAAATGATAGAGATAAGAGTATCCGGCGTAATCTCTCCTTTCGTGCTCAGATACTACTCTTGCAACATAGGAGAGTCCGATATCTTGAAAAGGACGTTTTTTTAATGGTAAAGAGAGCTTTTACTCTTTTGGAACTTGTTTTAGTAATTATCGTTATGGCTATAACGGCGGTTATAGGAACCGACGTTATAACCCATCTTTATACCGGCTATATGAGAAGTTATTCCATAAATCGTCTCGAGAGTCAGACGGAGATAGTTTTAAATCAAATAGTAAAAAGATTGCAAAACAGAATAAAAGACAGTCTTATAGCGGTTACGCCGACCGGAGTTTATAAAGCGCTTGACGATCCGACTTTGGATAACACTTATACCGCTTTGGAGTGGATAGGGGTTGACAACGAAGGTTTTAAGGGAGATTTTAACTCTTCGAAAAATTTCTTCGTTCCGGGATGGAGCGCTCTTATAGACATAAACAGCTCCCAAACGAGCAAATCTCAGGTGAAAACTCCGGGAAGCGTTCTTAGCGTGGCGGATAGATTGATAAACGCTCTTTCCGACGGAGAGGTTAATTTAACCGGCGCTTCGGATACTCCCGCTTTGATTTTCAAGGGATTTTATCATGCCGATAAATCTCAATTCGGATGGAGCGGCAGCGGGGATCACAACTATACTTATAACGTTAAAAGAAACGGAGAGGATATTTTGTTGTTCAGCGACGCTTCTCAGGCTTCGGCTTCCAAAGACGTATATGAAAGATACGCTCTCTCATGGAGCGCTTACGCGATAGTTCCGGTTTCTACGGGAGTTAACGATATGAATCTTACTCTCTATTACAATTTTCAGCCTTGGGAGGGAGAGACTTATCAAGACGGAAAATCGGCGGTTTTAGCCGAGCACGTCTCCTCTTTCAGATTTAAACAGATAGGGCAGACTCTGAGGGTGAAACTTTGCATACACGACGATAACAAAAGCGGTTTCGATTTTGCGGTTTGTAAGGAAAGGGCTATATTTTGAAAAGGAAAGGTTTTTCTCTATTTTTGGCAATTGTTGTTTTGGTAACGGTTTCAACGCTTTCGGCTTTGATGATATCCTTATCCTCCTCAAGCGCCAAGCAAACGAGTGACGCTTATCTTAAAGAGCAGGCGGAGCTTTTGGCCCAAAGCGCTACGGAATATGCTGTTTTGGCCATTTTGGGGCACAATAATAGAAACAGCTGCGTAGAGAGGATAGACATCACCTATCCTTCCGCCGCCTCTTCGATGTTCGATATTAACGTATCTTTATGGTATATTATCGATTCGAGTCAAGCTCCCACGACTTGTTCTCAAGTGTTGTCCGACGGTTTAACTACGGGAAGCAACTCGCATATGACGGTTTTGGTCGATACGGTCGTATCGAGCTCTTCCAATCTGAATCTTTCGGAACCGATAAGGGTTCATAGAAGAACGATTCAAAAGCCTTAGCTTATAAAGAGCATTTTATGCTATGGGTGGAGGTTTTTTTAAATATCTTCGCCGCCTCTTCCGAAAAGCCCTCTTTGTCGTGAACTAAAAGGGGAGGTTCTATTTGAAGAAAGGATTTTGAATTTTTTCTTGCGGCTATCATTGCTAAATTGGCGTTTTTTTTCTTATTGGGATGTACGAATCTTATCTTTTCGGCGTTTAACCGGTACTCTTTTAAATATAAAAATATTTTATCAAGTTCTTTAGGATCGTAGCAGAATATGAAGTATCCTCTCGGTTTCAGGGCCGACGAGGCGTTTTTTACGAGCGTTTCCAGAGGCAGATGTTGGGCGTATCTGCTTTTGTTTATGTGATCGTTTTTGCTTTTTATATGGTCGTCGTGGTAAAAAGGGGGATTGGATACTATAAAGTCGAAACGATTTTTAAAATCGCTCGTTTTAAAGTCGGCGTGAATAATCTTGCTTTTTATTCCGTTTACTTTCGCGTTCCGCTCCGTTAAAAAAACGTTCTCCTTTTGTATGTCTATCTGAGTTAGGGACACTTTAAAGTCTCTCGCTATCAAAAGTCCGAGTATGCCGCATCCGCATCCTACGTCAAGCACCTCTCCCCTTACCGGAAAACGGGAGATGAAGTCGTATAGAAAATGCGTATCGCTGTTGAATCGATAGCCTTTTTCGAGCTGATATAAAAGCATCTTTCTCTCTTTAGCTAAAGTAAAAAATAATATACTATAATTTGGTTTATAAAGATTTAAAAGGATGAAAAAGGAGATGAGAGTCAAAGCGGCGAGGATACTTTTTGTAATTTTAATGCTCTCTTCGTTTTCGTATGCGGGACTTTTCGATATTATAAAGGATATTTTATCTTCCGAAAAAAAAGCGAAGGAGCCTATAGCGATTCCCTCTCCCAAAGAGGAGATTATAATCGAGGAGGACGATACGGGGGATGGGGAGGTCTATTACGAAGAGGAGTATCTGCCCAAAGTATCGCCTCAAAAGTATCCTTTTATCTATAAAATAGCTTTTTTGCTTCCCAAGAAAATAGGAAGATACAGAGAAAGCACCGTAAACGGCGTAATTTCGTATTTGATAAGGAGAGAGAGGAATTTCGACATAAGAACTTACGATATTTACGGCAACGATCCCTCTTATCTCTCCTCTTTGCTTTATAAACTCGAAGATGGCGACGTTAATCTCATAGTGGCTCCAGTTACTAAAGACGTAGCCGAGACTTTATGCTCTTTGTACGTTAGAAAAATCATTTACGTTCCGACCGTTTCCAAAAGGGCCGTAGAGTGTTCGAATCCGAACGTCTATTTCGGCGGGATAGATTATTTGAAACAGTTTAAAAAACTCTCCGAAGTAAGGAGATATTCTCAAAACGATGGGGCGGTTGCGGTTAGAGACTCTTCTTCTTTGGCCAAAGAATTAAATTACTACTCCTCTTTGTATTTTCCTCATAAACTTAATATTGCGGTCAAAAACGGCTCCGACATAAAAAGGGCCGTTTTAGAGAATAAAAAGTTTTTAAAAAACTCGAATTTAATTTTGAATATACCCGTAGTTAAAAGTTCTCTTTTCTTATCTACGCTATACTTTTATTCGGTAAAACCGAAAGCGGTTTTTTCGACTCAGATAAATTACGATCCGAAAATTTTTACTCTAACTCAATATAAAATGAGAAAAAATTTTTATATAGCCGATTCGATAGGAACGACCTATTTTAAATATTCCGACGCGGCCGAGCTTTTGGATGCCGGAATCAGATTCGATAGAGTAAATTACGCAACCGTAAACGGGGTGGACTACTTTTTCGTAAAATCTTATACCGATAGAGGAAGAATTTTTAAGGAGGATATGATAGAGAACTCTTTATCGTATCGTACGCGCATAGTCGTTCCCGGAAAAGGGGAATTCGTTACCATCTTAAAATGAAAGGTTTGAAAATGGTGGGATATCTTTACGATCCGTTTTTTACTCTTCACGACACTGGCGAACATATAGAGAATGAAAAGAGGGTCTCTTCCGTTGACGATATGATAAGGAGCGAATTTAAATATTATAAGATTCCTTCCGTTTCGCATTCTAAAGAGGATCTGTATGAAATTCATGACGAAAGTTACGTAGATTGGGTGGAACGCGGATACGAAAACGGCGTCAGGATGATCTTAAACAGCGATACGGTTTTGTCTCCTAAAAGTTACGAGGTGGCGTTGAAGGCGGCCACTTCCACTAAAAACGCGGTGGATCTTTTTAAGAAGGGAGTCATAAAAAGAGCCTTTTTAAATTTAAGGCCTCCCGGACACCATGCCGAGAGGATGATGGGACAGGGATTTTGCATCTTTAATAATGTCGCCATGATGGCTAAATACGCTCAAAGAGCGGGATACGAAAAGATTATGATTATAGATTTCGACGTTCATCACGGAAACGGAACGCAGGATATTTTTTACAAGGACGATACCGTTTTTTATTTTAGCACTCACGAGAGAAACAACTATCCGTATTTTACGGGAAGCGAGGAAGAGATAGGAGAAGGAAGGGGGAGGGGATTTAACAAAAATCTTCCTTACGACGATTATATCGGAGATGACGAATTTTTGGCGTTATACGAAGAGCTTCCGAAAGATTTCGATTTCGATATGGTTTTGGTTTCCGCCGGATACGATTTGATGAAAGACGAAACCATCTCCACGGCCATGATCACTTTCGAGGGGCTTTCTAAAACGGTGGAGAAGATTTTGGATTTTTCAAAAGACAAACCGGTTGCTTTTTTGTTGGAAGGCGGATATAATATAAATTCTTTGGTGGAGAGCGTAAGAGTAACTTTCGATAGGCTTTGGAATTACGAATGAGAGCTTTTTTGGTAGGTTTCATACTGTTTTTATACGGATGCGGAGCGACGGTGAAAAACGAAAATTGCGAGTTAAGCGTTAAAAAGAGCGTGGCGTGGAGAAATCTCATGCCCTCTTTGGGTAAAGGAAGAAAAGGTTCTTCGGTAACGGTTAAAGTCTATTTGAAAAAGGGCTGCGCTCTTAATCTGTCGGCGGTTAAAGCGAAACTTCTTTTCGAAGGAGGTTTTTGCGAGAGTAAAGAGGTTTTTTTGGAAAAAGAGCCGGAAGGAGGAGAGGTTGTCGTCGTTAGGGGGTGCGAAAACATTCCCGTCGATGCCGAATTTTTGGATATCGATGCGGTTTTGGAAGATAAAATGAAAAATATTTATAAAATAAGCGTAAAAAATGTAAAAATAAGAAAAGTCTATTAAAGCGTTTAAAAGGAGGAGAGATGTTTAAGAGATTGGCTTTGGTTTTCGTTTCCGCGTTTTTGGTTTTTTCCTTTTCGGGATGCGGCGGAGGAGGAGACGCCGGAGGAGCGGATGATTTGGTCATGCATCCGGGGGACGTTGTGAGTCTTGCCAAAACCGCCTCTTATGATCGGGACGAGATGAAAAAGATACTTGAGGATATGGGAATAGAATCTCCGATAGTTTTCGGAATAGAAGTTTTTAAGCTGATTTATAAGACGGTGGATAAATACGGCAATCTGATAAACGCGTCGGGTCTTTTGGCGGTTCCTTTAGGTACGGATTCTCCCTTGCCTCTCGTTAGCGATCAGCACGGAACAATATTTACCGACAAAGAGGCTCCTTCCAACAATCCTCTAAACGCGAGCGTTATCTTGATGAGCGCCATAAACGGATTCGTTCTCGCGATGCCCGATTACATAGGTTTCGGCGCGAGCAAAGATAAGGTTCATCCCTATTTGATAGATGAGCCTTCCGCAAACGCCGTTATCGATATGATAAAAGCGGTTCGAAAAGCTTGCCGCACAAACGGTATTCCTTTGAGCGGAAAACTTTTCCTTTCCGGGTATTCCGAAGGAGGCTACGTAACTATGGCCGCTTTGAAAAAGATAGAAGAGGAGCATCCCGAGATTGAAGTAACGGCCGCCGCTCCGATGGCGGGTCCTTACGATCTTAAAAGAACGGCGGATTTCACTCTAATAAAAAGTTTTTTAAACTACTCTCCTTTTATAGCTTACGTCGTTTACGCTTATGACGAATATTACGGATGGAACAGATTGGATGAGATTATAAACGAGCCTTTCGCTTCTAAACTTCCGTACCTTTTTGACGGCAATACTCCGGGAGACGAAATTTTAACTCAGCTTACGAACGTTACGGCGGAGCTTTTCAGACCCGATTTCATAGCTTCATATTTCGGAAACGGAGAGTATGCGCTAAAAGAGGCGCTTATAAAAAACTCCGTATCCAATTGGGCGCCTAAGACGCCTATGAAACTGATTCATTGTAAAGACGATCCGATAGTTCCCTATTTCAATTCCGAAGAGGCTTTCGATAATTTCGTAATGAACGGCTCTTTGAACGTGGAGCTCGTTACGATGGAAGGCTCCGATCATGTCGAATGCGCCGGTCCGGCTTATATGACGGCTTCTTCGTGGTTCGCTTCTCTTAAGTAAAAAATACATTTAAAAGTAAAAATATTTTTCAGAAAAGAGGCTTCTCTTTTCTGAAAGGTTTCCTTTTTGTTACCTTCATACCCATTTTCTTCAACAAAACTTTATTAAGTAAATAATTTGACTATTTATTTATACTTTTTAGCTTCATAGGTTATAATTACTTTATATCGGCGATAAAAAATAAAACTTTAAAGCGCAAGGTATGAAAATCGCTCTTTTATCGGACGACGTTTTTTATAAAAGAAGGATACCTTTCTACTTTGAGATGCAAGATTTTTATGTGAAGAAGTTTGAAGATATGGATGAGATGCTTTTACATGAAAATTTGCACGATTTCGATATTTTGATTTTGGATCTGGATATAAAAAAGAGCGATATTTTCGAAATGCTCGAATATATGCAGGCAAACGCCATAAATACGCCTTCCATCGTTATAAGCAATAAGAAGGACGTTAGTTATATTAAGAGATGTTTTTATTTGGGAAGTTATGACTATATAAAAAAGCCGTTCGATATAGAAGAGTTGATGGTGAGGATAAAAAACGTTTTAAGATGCACTCACTCGAATAAGGAGATATCTTTAAGCTCGAATATTAAGTACAATTTGGCCAAGAGGGAACTTTATTGCGGGGAAAGGATAGTTAAATTAACTAACAAACAGCATAAAATTTTCTATTTTTTGGTTAAGAATAGAGGCAGGATAGTCGGAAGAGAGACGCTAAGCGAATACGTTTGGGACGAGGATATAAAAAACTATAAGACTTTAGCGAGCCATATCAGGGATATTCATAAAAAAATAGGTTATAAGGTTATCAAAAACATAAAAGGCGTGGGTTATATTATAGAATAAGTTAAAATTATTTAATAACTTAAAATAAAATTAATTAATAAGTGTAGAAATAAAAAAAATTATTATTAATTTTAAAAAATGCGGGTTTTCTGCACAAAATCTGCATTATTGTATGGGATAATTTCTATATCGGAAAGTAAAGTTGACTTTTTCAATCTTAATAAAAGGAGTTAAAGATGGTAGCTGGAAAACGGATCATGATTTCCGCTCTCGTTGCTATGGTTGTTTCATCGGCGGCGATTGCGGGCGTGAGCACTTTATCCGAAGACGAGTTGGGGGACGTTAGCGCGCAAGGTATTCAAAATATTTACAACGGAGGTACGGCTAACGATCAGCTTAACAACAACGAAGCTTTGGAGCTTAGAGGAACCTCTCAAAAAGAGGCTCAAGGAATGGAGATCGTAAACAGTTCCTCTTCGGCTATAAACGCCAATCAAAACGTTGCCAATTTGGTAAACGGAAGCGGAGAACTTACTCAAAAGAATTGCCAAATTGCGAAAAACGGCAAAAACGCCGTTCAGACGACTACGAACAAAGGTCCTTTGCATAAGCAGGTTAACGATAACGGAGCCGTCAATCTAAGCGATAAGGCTCAAAGCGAAGCTTCCGCGGCGGTTATGGTTAACGCGGCGAAATCCGGAATCAACGAGGGACAAAATATTTTGACGGTCGATAAATCCAAAAATCTGGTCTTAAGACAAAAAAATTCGCAACAGGCGTCCAATACTAACGCTCTAATTCAGCATATAGCGAGCGAAGATACCGTTAACGAGCAAAGCAACAATAACGCGGCCGTTCAATTAAACGGCGACGCTCAAAGCAAAGCGAGCGCGTTGTCTATCGATAATGCCGCTTCTTCGGCTAAAAACATCGGACAGAACATCTTGTATGCGACCGATACGGAGAATCCTAAATTGTGGCAGGAAAACGATCAAAAAGCCACTCACTCCAAAACGATGCTCGAGCAAACCGTTAAAAACGGAGAGAATACTTTACAGCAACAAAACAATAGCGGTTCCGTACAGGCTAACGGTAACGCTCAGGACGAGGCCAACGGACTCTCCATCACAAATACTTCTTATTCCGCTGAGAACGTGGGTCAAAATATCATGCAGGCTAAGGACGTAACCGGAAATATAAAAGTTTCTCAAACAAATACTCAACAAGCTTTCAACGGTAACGGAGAGTACGAGTATCAATATGTTTCAACCGCTAAGAAAGCTTCCAACGCCAACAACAACAATGCGGCGGTTCAAGTAAACGGAGCTCAAAACGGAGTTTCCGGCATGGCTTTTACCAATACCGCAAACTCCGCGGTTAACATAGGTCAAAACATAGCTTCGATAGAAAACGCCGGAAATCTTAATTTCATAGATCAAGCCAACACCCAAAACGCGGTTAACAAATACACCGCTCCTCAAAAAATCGTAAACGGAAGCGCCGATAACGGCCAAAACAATAACGGAGCGGTTCAAATCAATAACGCCCAAAAAGATTTGGCTTCTTTGGCTTCTCACAATAGCGCCGATTCCGCGGTTAACAGCGCGGCCAATATTTTGGACGTTAGCGGCAATCCGACAACCGCTTCCGTATTGACTCAAACCAATACGCAAACCGCGGAGAATTGCGGAACTCATAATCAAGACGTAGTAAATAACGGCAATATCGAAAAACAAGCCAATAATAACGGAAAAGTTCAATTAATAGACGCTCAAACCGGAACGTCCAGCCTTATTTTGGGCAATACCGCCGGAAGTGCGGTTAACTACGGGTTGAATATAGCGAATATCCAAACCGCAACCAATTGGAGTATTTCTCAAACCGCGGTTCAAACCGCTACCAATTTTTAAGGGAGAGGAGGCTTCTCCTCTTTCTTGAGACATTGTTTTAACTTGCGTTAAAACGATGTTTTAAAGGAAAAAAGATGAAAAAAGCGCTCTATTTACTCTTTATATCGGCTATATTGTCCGTATATTCGACGGCCGGCGGAATAGAAGTTGTAAAAGACGAAGAGCTTTCGGATATTTCGGCACAGGGATTCAATTTAAACTATCAAGTGATGGATGATGCGATAAAAAGCTCGCTGGCGTTTAATACTTTGCCGGTGACTCATACGATAAGTTCCAACGCTTTTAAATTTTCGGCCGATCTGCCTACGAATTTAGTTGATTCGGTTATGGTTAGCGGTCTGGCTCAAAAAGATGCGTTCGTGCCTATCAATGCGGTAAATTCAGCCGTAAATGTGCCGATTAATATAATATTCGTTATGAATTCGAAAATAACGGGAGGAATAAATATAAACAATCAGCTTCAATCCGCTTTGAAGCCGTTTTGAAAAAACATTCAGCAAAACGACCGGTTAAGTCGTTGCTGAATGCCGTAAAAGGGGTAGGAACATAACTTTACGCCAAACTCCTAAAAGATGGTAGCTGGAGAAAGGAGTTTTTGTGTTTGTATAAGCTATGTTCATATAATATTTTATCAAAATTAGTTAAAAAGGTCAAATATATAAACTAATTTTTATTAAAGAATGATTTTTTCGTTTAAAGGAAAAGAGGATGGATCCTTTATCTTTTCTATTTTTGACGCTTGTAAGCTTTATAGCCGCTATTTTTTATTTTAAGGTCTCCGAAAAGATAGAGAAGTTGTAGGAAGTGGTAGGGCGTATGAATAAAATAGTAAAAATTATTTTTTTATTGCCGTTTTTAATCTTAACTCTTTCGTCTAAAGAGTATTCTAAGGTTCCCATTATAGTAGGATTGAAATTCGGCTCTTTCAAAATCTATCCTCATGTTGAAACTTCTAAAAGCGTCAATTCTAAACATCTCGTGAGGCAGAAGATGGATTTTAGTTGCGGTTCGGCCGCAACGGCGACGATATATAACTACTATTTGAACGATCCTTTAACCGAAGATCAAGTCATAAACGGTCTTTTCAGATTCGGAAATAAAATGAAAATAATCCAAAACAAAGGTTTTTCGCTTCTCGATATAAAAAAGCTTTCCAACGCTTTGGGATATAAAGTCAACGGATACAAGCTCGATTTGGATTCTTTGGCGGAGATGGGAAAGCCCGCCATAGTTACGATTACGATAGGAAACTATAAACATTTCGTAGTTTTTAGAGGATTGTATAAAGGAAGAGTTTTTATAGCCGATCCTGCTCTTGGAAACACTATACTTCCGAGAGACGAATTTGATAAAATATGGTATAAACATATAGCTTTGATTATAGAGCGGAAAAGAAGAGGGGTCAATAGGCTGGCTCTTACCGAAGAAGATATGAAGTGGATCGGAAATACCATGCTTAGAAATTATATTTTCGAATATAATTTGCCGTCTTTTAGAAGTTTTTTAGATCATTAAAAGAGGAATTTTTATGAAGAACGCGCCTTTTCATAAGAGGATTTTGAGTCTTTGTCTGGTTTTGACTCTTTTTGAGGGAGCGTCGCAAGGCGGCGGCGTGAACAAAAAGCTTGCCGAAGTTTTGAAAGAGTCCCAGCCTAAGGAAGTTTTGGAACATTTTCAAAGAGATTACGTATTGTTAAAAAAAGGCGTTTTCGAGTTCGAGAACGATTTTCAGTTCACTTACAACTCGGCCAATCAGATATTTTTGGACAGTTTCGCCATTTTGGATCCCGTTTTTTTGACTTTGGGGCAGTTTGGGATAGAGTCCATAAAAAGACAGATTATAGGGGACGTGATTTTATTGCGTTACGGAATTGCGGATTTTTTGCAAGCCGAGTTTGCGGTGCCTCTCATCTATAGACACGACCAGAGAGCCAAAGTCGAGACGAATAAGGAGGATCTCGTTGACGAGTGGGGAGTCGGCGACGTTACTTTTACGATTAGCGATCAGATTTATAGAGAGACTTTAAACAGGCCCGCGGTTATTTTAAATCTGAGCTTTAAATCAAAAACGGGACAGGGACCTTACGATATAGATCCGAAGAACGAGCTTCCTTTGGGAACGGGGTACTATTCGATAAAAGCCGGAGTGAATCTTATAAAAAGTATAGATCCGAGCGTCGTTTTCGGAGGGATTTCGTACTCTTACAACATCGATCAAGACGTGGATATGATGGTTAACGGAAAACATCTTGAGAAAGTCGAACCGGGAGATACTATCACTTTAAATGCCGGTTTCGGATACGCCATCTCTTACAATTTTTCGGTAAACGCTCAGTTTCAGTACGATTATACTCTCTCGAGTTATTCCACCGTTGACGGAAACAGGACCAAAGTGGCCAATTCCACTTTGAACGTGGCACAGTTAAAAATAGGCGCCGGCTGGGCTCTTAGTAAAGACAGAGCCGTAAACGTCTCTTTGGGTATAGGATTAACGAGCGATTCTCCCGATTTCGTTTTGGAAGTTAGAACGCCTTTTAAACTTTGATATCCACCCATATGGGCTCTTCTTCCAAAGATGGGGAGTTTATAAGTATCTGAGAGGGTTTGTAGGAGGCTTTATAGTTTAGCGAGTCGCACTCTTTTACATAATATCCTAAATATATCCATCTTAATCCGCGCTCCTTCGCCATTAATATCTGCTGATATATCGAATATCTGCCTAAAGAGTATTTTGCGTAATCGGGATCGTAGAAAAAGTAGATCGCGGAGATTCCGTCGCGGCATATGTCTATAAAATCCACTCCTACGAGTTTATCGTCTATGAAATATAAGACCTCTTTCCCGAAATTTCCGTGTCCTTCGACATAGAGCTCGTTATAAGTGGCCGGCGAGATCGGATGGTATTTCCATCCTTTTTTTTCGGACATGAATTTGTGATATTTTTCGTGTAGTTTTATATGGGAAGAGGTAGTCGTGGGGGTTTGTACGTACATTTTAGTATGTTTGTTTTTCTTAAGAACTCTTCTTGCCGATTTTGAGAATTTGAAATTGAAAGCGTCTATTCTAAAATTCAAACATTCGCTGCATGCCGCGCAGGAAGGCCTTGAGTAATATTTTCCGAATCTTCTCCATCCTCTCTCGGTCAGGTCGGAGTTGAGTTCGAAGGAGGCTTCTTTTATGTATTTGTAACTCATCCTCATTCTTCTGTCGGGCAGATAGGTGCAGGAAGTTTCTATCGTTGAAAACTCTATTATGTTGTTTCTTTGTTGAGAATCGTTATTCGACGTCATTTTTTATCTCTTCAAAGTTTTTTTGAAGTTTTTCTCTAAGCTCGTCCGCTTTTTCTCGTCCGTTTACGAAATTTTTTTCCAAAATGGAATCGAGTTCGGAAAGAATATCGAAAAGTTTCTCTTCCGCTTCCTCTTTTTCCATTCTTTTTACCGATACCGTTTCGAAAAATTTCAGTTCTCTAACGATTTCGGAGAGTTTCTCTTTTATCTCTTTTTGGTCGTTTTCGTTTTTCAAAAGATATTTATTTCCGATAGAATCCCTGATTTCTTCGACGTATTCTTCAACCTTCGCCGCAAAGGTTGAATATATTTTATAAGAAGGATTTTCGGCTCTATCCAATTTATCGGTTATTTTTTTTATGTTGAGATATAAAAGGTACGCTACGAGAGATCCTATCAAAAAAGCGCTCGCAAACTCAACCATATCTTTCCTTTTTGTGAAATTATATCAAAAATTATTTGACTTAAAACCCATTAAGTATTATAATTATGCGAAAAAATAGAAGGTGATAAAAATGAGTGACTGGAATAAATCGAGCTGGAGACTAAAACCCATAGTCCAGCATCCGACTTACCCGGACGAGTCGGCTTTGCATAAGGTTGAAGACCAGCTTAGCAAATATCCTCCGTTGGTTTTTGCCGAAGAGGCGAGAGATCTTAAGAAAAAGATGGCCGATGCTACGGAAGGGAAAGCTTTTTTGCTTCAAGGCGGAGACTGTGCGGAGAGTTTTGCGGAATTTAACGCCGATAATATAAGAGATTTTTTCAAAGTTATGCTTCAAATGTCGGTGATTTTAACTTTCGCCGGCGGATGTCCCGTTATAAAAGTGGGCAGAATCGCGGGACAATTCGCAAAACCGAGAAGCAGCGATACCGAAACGATAGGGGACGTTACTCTTCCGAGCTATAGGGGAGATATCATAAACTCGATCGAATTTAGCGAAGAGGCGAGAACTCCGGATCCTTATAGAATGCTTCAAGCCTACAACCAATCCGCCGCCACTCAAAATCTTTTGAGAGCTTTCGCAAGAGGCGGATATGCGGATCTTCACAGAGTCCATCAATGGAATATGGGATTCGTAAGAGAGGGAGCGGTAGGAGAGAGATATAGAGATTTGGCCGATAGAATCACTCAGGCTCTCCATTTTATAGAGGCGTGCGGAATTACCGCCGAAAACTCCCCTCAAATAAGGGAGACGGTCATATACTCCTCTCACGAGGCGCTTCTTTTGCATTATGAAGAGGCTTTAACAAGAAGAGACAGCATAACCGGAAAATGGTATGACTGTTCGGCTCATATGCTTTGGATAGGGGATAGAACGAGACAGATAGACGGCGCTCACGTGGAGTTTTTAAGAGGAATAGACAATCCTATCGGTATCAAAGCTGGTCCTTCCATTACGCCGGACGAGCTTTTGAAACTTATAGATATTTTGAATCCTTTGAACGAGCCGGGCAGATTGAACGTTATAGTGAGAATGGGAGCCGATAAATTGAAAGAGAAGTTTCCTCCTCTTTTAAGAGCCGTCGAAAGAGAAGGTAAAAAGGTTCTTTGGAGCTCCGATCCTATGCACGGAAATACGATTAAGACTTCGAACAATTATAAAACGAGAGTTTTCGATAACGTTTTGGAAGAGGTGAAAAGCTTTTTCGAAATTCACAAAGCCGAAGGAACTTATGCCGGAGGAATACATCTTGAGATGACCGGAAAAGAGGTTACCGAGTGCATAGGAGGATCGGAGATGCTCACCGAGGAGCAGTTGGCCGATAGGTATCATACTCATTGCGATCCGAGACTGAACGCAAATCAGTCTTTGGAGCTTGCTTTTTTGATAGCCGATACTCTCAAAGAGGCTCGCAAAAACTGCTGAACCGTCCTTTTTAAAGGGCGGTTTTTTTTATCTTTTCTTCCACTTTTTCCCACTTTTTTTAAAAATATAAAATTTCTTTTTATATCTCTCTAAAGAAATTATTTTATAATTATTAATACGCATTCAAATCGAACGGATATTCAAATAAAACGGAAAGGATTAAGATGTATCCAGAAAGATTGAGACGGTATCTTTTTTTGCTAATAATACCCGTTTTTTTGGTTTTAAATCTTCATGCGAAATCTTCGGCGGATAAGGTTGAAGCTTTCGTTACGAGGCTTTATGAAAATATTTTAAATAGAACTCCCGATAGTGCGGGTTTTAACTATTGGGTAAAACAGCTGCTTTTCGAAAATAAAAGCGCAACGAGCGTCGCTAAGGATTTTTTCAGAAGCAAGGAGTTTGAAGACGCCAATCTTAGCGACGAAGAGTTCGTTAGAAGAACCTATCTTACTTTATTAAATAGAGAACCGGAGCCTACCGGACTCTCTTATTGGGTTAATGAGTTGGAAAATCACGGAAAATTGAGAGATCAAATTTTTTACGGTTTTGCACTTTCTGACGAATTTACTTCTCTTTGTCAGGAAGATTTCGGAATTTTGGCTCATAACAAGAATGACGAAAGAGAGGCTTTCATAGAGAGATTTTATAATCTCGTTTTGGGAAGAAGAGCCGACGGGGCCGGTATAGAGTATTGGAACAAGGAGCTGAAAACTCATAGGAAAAGCGCAAGCGACATAGCCAAAGGTTTTTTCTTTTCCAAAGAGTTTACGGAGAAAAATTACGACGATAAGAAGTTTTTGACCGTAGTTTACAGAACTCTCATGGGAAGGGAGCCCGACGAAGAGGGATTTAAGTTTTGGGAGAAAAAGCTCTCCGACGGGGCTACGAGAGAGTACGTCATAGAGGCTTTTTTGGATTCTCCGGAATTTAAAAGAATAACCAAAAGCTTTTTGGGGGATTACGCGGCGGATATTAAGATTACCGAAGTTATGGCCGCGAATACGAAAACGGTCTATGACGGAGATTTTTTTAATTTCTCCGATTGGATAGAGATTTTCAATAACGAAGATAGGGACGTGAATCTAAGCGGATATTTCCTAAGCGATAAAATAGGGGAGAAAAAGTATCGAATACCCGACGGAACGGTGATACCGGCAAAAGGGTATATGCTTATATGGGCGGACGATGAAGACGTCGTTAAAAACGAGATTCATACCGATTTTAAACTCTCCTCAAGCGGAGAAGAGGCGGTTTTGTTCGATCCCGACGGAGACGTGGTGGATTATTTGAGATATAGAGAGCAAGAAGCCGACATCTCTTACGGAAGAGACGAAAAGGGAGAATTTGCCTATATGGTTCCCACTCCGAAAGATCCCAACGGAGTCGGAATGAAAGTGATAGAAAGAGCGGGCGAACCGGTTTTCGATAAAGAGGGAGGTTTTTATAAAGGAGAAATTACCGTCGCTTTAACTTCCGAAGATCCTCAAGAGAGGATTTACTATACTCTTGACGGTTCCATACCTTCTAAGGATTCCTATCTTTACGAATCTCCGATAGTGTTGAAGGAAAATACCGTTATTAGAGCGATAGGGGTGAAAGACGGGGTTTTCGATAGCAAAGTCGTTACTAAAACCTATTTTATAGACGAAAATTCCACTTTGCCGGTAGTCTCTTTAACCGTGGATCCCAAATTTTTGTTTGACGACGAGATAGGCATTTATACCGTCGGGAAAAACGGAGCTCCTTCCGGGGGATGTTTCGGACCGAAGATGGCCAACTATTTTCAGGATTGGGAGAGGGCCGCTACGGTCGAATTTTACGAGAATAACGGAAGTTTGGGTTTTAAAACCGACGCGGGCGTCGAAATAATGGGAAAATGTTCAAGAACCGTTCCCCAAAAGTCGTTTGCGATCAAAATGAAAAGTAAGTACGGAAACGATAAGCTTGAGTATAAACTTTTCAAAGACGAAAAGATTGACGAGTTTGAAGACTTCATACTAAGAAACTCCGGAAACGATTGGGGCAAAAGCATGTTAAGAGACGCCTTTATGCAAACTTTGATAAAAGAGACTACCGATATCGATCATCAGGCGTACAGGCCGGCTTTGGTATTTTTAAACGGAAAGTTTTGGGGACTTTACAATATAAGAGAAAAAACGAACAAGGCTTATCTAAAAGAGCATCACAAAGTCAAAAAAGTGGATCTTCTCGAAAATAACAGAAAGGTTTTGGAAGGAGATAAAGAGGCTTACGACGAGCTTATGGACTTTATAAAAGAGCACGATCTATCCGACGACGCCGCTTATAATTATGTCGCTTCGAAAATAGATATAGACGAGTATATCGATTATGAAATTGCCGAGATGTTTTTCGGCAACTGGGATTGGCCGGGAAACAATATAAGATATTGGAGGGAGAGAAAAGATAGCGGAGTTTGGAGATGGATTTTATACGATACCGATTTCGGTTTCGCTTTAAGAGAGAGCGTGGCCGGAGTGGAGTATAATTTGATAGATATCGCCACCGCTTCCGACGGTCCGGGATGGCCGAATCCTCCTTGGTCCACTTTCCTAATAAGAAATCTTTTGAAAAATCAAAATTTTAAAGATAAGTTCGTAGAGAAATTTATGACGCATCTAAACATCACTTTTAAACCGGATAGAGTAAAAAATATTTTAAACGAACTCGCTTCCGTTATAGAACCGGAGATTCCGAGAGCTTACGCAAGATGGGAAGAGGTTCACCTTGAGGGGGACGTAAACGGTTATTATACCAATTATACGGACGTAAACGATTGGTATAACGAGTTGGAAAAAATGAGAAATTTTGCCGACGAAAGACCCGGAGTGATCGTAAAACAGCTTAGAGAAAAGTTTTCGATAGACGCCGAACTCGTTTCCTTGAAGATAAATTCTTCCAAATTCGGCGGCGTAAAGGTGGACGGAATAAGAGTTTTCGGCGATTTTAACGGCACATATTTTAAAGGTCAAAAGGTCGTTTTGGAGGCGGTTGCGGACGAGGGATACAAACTTCTCTCCTGGGGAGGTTACGATAGCGACGAAAATAGGATAGAAGTCGTTTTGGATTCGAATCTCACTTTGTCGCCCTCTTTTACTTTGGCCA
The DNA here is from genome assembly GCA_964590185.1 of uncultured Campylobacterales bacterium. Taxonomy (GTDB): domain Bacteria; phylum Campylobacterota; class Campylobacteria; order Campylobacterales; family JAADDG01; genus JAADDG01. The sequence continues at coordinate 18,745 of CAZPVZ010000065.1, read as the reverse complement.
ATCCTCCTAAAATCGTAATAAACGAATTCAATTACAAATCGGCTAAAGATTTCGACACGGGAGATTGGGTCGAGCTTTACAACAACTCCGACGAGGACGTGGATTTAAGCGGATGGATTTTAAAAGACGACGACGATTCTCATCAGTTTATTTTTCCGGACGGTTTGGTTCTTCCCGCAAGGGACTATCTTGTCGTATGCGAGGATAGCGAGAAATTCTCCTCTCTTTTTCCCGATGTGGATAATTATATAGGAGACGTTCCTTTCGGATTCGGCAAAAAGTCGGACGCTATCAGACTCTATAACAAAGACGGTATTTTGATAGACAGCGTATTTTATGACGAAAGTTGGCCCGACGCTTCCGGAAACGGAGCCACTTTGGAGCTTTTAAATCCAAATAGCGACAACTCTTTGAAAGAGAATTGGAGAGAATCCAACGCCACCGCTCACGGAACTCCCGGAAGCGAAAATATGTTTTAAGAAGGCGGGGAACTTTCCCCGCACGATTTAAATTATAAAATTTAAGCTCTTTCTTGATAAAATTTCTCTAACGCAGTTTTTAAAAAAGGAAGAGGGATGAAATTCGTTTCTTTGGTAGCCGTCGTCTCTCCCAAAAGAGTCGATGAGACGATAGAACTCGTAAAAGAAAACGGAGGAGGAAGCGTTATCGCGTTTAAAGCCGAACATTTTTCGGATAAGAATAAATTTATCCCGGTAAAACTTCTCTCTTCCAAAAAGGTTTCTCTTCTTGTGTTTTTGCTTCCTCGCAAACTCTCGTTGAGAATTATGAAAAAACTTCGGACGTTTTTTCAAACGGATACCAAAGAGAGCGAAGCGATAGTTTTTACTCTTCCTATCTCTCATATAGTCGGCATAGATCATGAGGAGCTTAGAAAGTTTCAAAATCAGATTCGAGATATGGTTTAGGATAGGAGTCGCTTATGGTTTTGGTTGAGGATATTATGACCAGAAGAGAGGACTTGGCGATCGTTAGTCAGATGAGCTCCCTTAAAGACGCTTTGAAAAAGATGAAGGAGTACGAAACCCATTCGGTAGTGGTTGATAAAAGTTCCGAGCACGGAGCTTACGGAATTTTGACCTTTAAAAACGTTCTTCAGGCGATGGTGGCGGAAGACGGGGATATAGAGTTTTTAAACGTCTATGACGTATGCACTCTTCCGGCGGTATCGGTTTCGGCGAAACTTGAAGTGAAATATGCCGCTCAGATGATGGTAAAGAGCAGTATAAAGAGGCTTTTGGTGATAGACAATAACGAGCTTTACGGAATTATTACGATGAGCGACATAGTCTCCTCTTTGATGGAATCTCTTGACATTTAAAGGATGATATATTTTTCGTTCTATTTTTACAAACAGTTTCGGAATTCTCTTTTCAAGGATTTTAGGTTTCATAAGGGATCTTCTAACCGCTTCCGTTTTGGGGGCCAATATTTACAGCGACATATTTTTCGTAGCTTTCAAACTCCCCAATCTTTTCAGAAGGATTTTTGCGGAGGGGGCCTTCGTTCAAAGTTTTCTTCCTTCCTTTGCCGCGTCCAAAAAAAAGAGTCTTTTTAGCGCGGCGATATTTTTGCGGTTTATTTCGTTTTTGATTCTTTTTTCTTTGACCGTAACTCTTTTTTCTCCCTTTTTTACCAAACTCATAGCGGTGGGATTTGATGAAGAGACGGTCTCTAAAGCGGCTCCTTTGGTGGCTTTGAATTTTTATTATTTGGATATAATTTTCGTCGTAACTTTTTTGGCCTCCTTTTTGCAATATAAAAATCACTTCGCTACGACCGCTTTTTCCACCGCTTTTTTAAATATCGGTATTATCGCGGCTCTTTTGCTCTCTCGCTCTTTGCCTCCCAAGGAGATCGTTTGGTATATGAGTTTCGGAGTTTTGGCGGGAGGATTTTTTCAGCTTTTAGCTCACTTGATTGCGGCAAAAAGGTTCGGAGTTTTAAAAATTTTAACGGGAGGTTTCGTTTATCTTAAGAAGAAGGGAGCTTCGGTAAAGAATGAGGTTGAGAGATTTTATCGCTCTTTTTTCCCCGCTATTTTGGGAAATTCTACCGCTCAAGTTTCCGCTTTTTTGGATACTTGGCTCGCAAGTTTTCTGGCGGCCGGAAACATAAGCTATCTTTATTATGCCAACAGAGTTTTTCAACTCCCTTTGGCGCTTTTTGCGATAGCCGCTTCCACCGCCATATTTCCGAAAGTGGCGAGATATCTGAAAAACGAAAGAGAAGAGGAGGCTCTCTATCTTTTGAAAAACGGTTTTTGGTTTTTGCTCTTTCTTTTAAGCTCTTTCGTCGTTGGCGGAATCATGCTTTCCAAAGAGGTTGTCTCTTTGCTCTTTGAGAGGGGAAGTTTTCGGTACGAAGATACTTTGATAACCGCTTCCGTTCTTAGTATGTATCTGATAGGGCTTTTGCCGTACGGACTTTCCAAAATATTCTCTTTGTGGCTCTATTCGAAGCATAAGCAGAAAGAGGCGGCTAAGATAGCTTCCTACTCTCTTTTCGTTAATATCGTTTTGTCTCTCGTTTTGATATATCCGATGAAGGCTTCCGGACTCGCTCTCGCAAGCTCCGCGGCGGGATTTGTCTTGCTCTACTATACGATAAGGGAGTTCGGATTCGATAAATTCGTCAAGTTTTTGAGTTTGAAACGGGCGTTTTATCTATCATCGTTTGTTTTTTTCGAAATCGCCGTTTTATCGATTTTGAAAATCTACCTTTTTTAGCGAAATTATCGAGGCCTTAACCCCGAGTTTTTTAAAATCTAAAATATACTCCCGCATAAACGCCTTTTATCTCGAGATCCGAAAAAATGTCGTCTATATCGTCTATTTTTATTTTTTCGTATCTGTATCCTATCTCCAACCCCGTGCCGACCGCTATGTCGTAATTTAGGTAGATTTTCGTATCGTAAAAATCGCTCGAGTCGTAACTTATCGCGTTTGCCGTAAGTCCGAGCTCGAGATTGGTCATCGGTATGGGAAGTCTCGCGTCGGCGTAAAGCATGGGAACGGTTAAAGTGAAATCTTTCGATTCTTTTTTCAAAATATGGGATGCGGTGGGGTCGTATGCCGCTATTTCCGCCGAACCGTCTATGTATTTGACGTTTATTCCTATATCGAGGTTTACGCCGCTATCCAAAACTTCGTAATATAAAACGGTATCGAGCTGATTCAGTTTAAAGGAGCTTTTTTCGTATCCGTTTGCGTTTATGATCAGATCTCCGTATTTAACCGTTTTGGAAACCGGCCCCTCTCCGTCGTTTGAAAGTCTCGTTCCCGTTATTTTTACGTTGGGAAACAGAGGAAGGGGATGCTCCACGTAAACCCATATATAGCCGTTGTTTTGAGAGCTAAAATGCAAATCCTCCTCGACGTCTATTTCGTTTCCGTCCTTTCGTATCCAACCGCTTTCGTTATGATTCCAAGCGCCTCCTCCTATTCCCATGCCTACCACGTCGGCGCAAAGGAGAGACGAGAGAAGAGAGGAAGTTAAAAATAAAGCGAATTTTTTCATAATTTTTCTCCCTTTAAATAATTATTATTATATCAAAGATTTCTATTTAGTTTATAAACTTTTTTTTGTTAAAATGGATTCTAAAAAGGAGCTTTTTCATGGAATATTACGGTTGGATTTTGGCTTTTCACGTTATGAGTTTTATCAGTTGGATGGCGATGCTTTTTTATCAGCCGAGACTGTATGTTTATCATATGGAAAACATCGACAATAAGGGATTTGTGGAAGTAGTTAAGATTCAAGAGGAGAAACTTTTCAAGTTTATAGGCGTTCCCGCTTTTTGGGCCACCGTTTTGAGCGGACTTTTGATGATCTATCTAAATCCCTCTCTTTTTAAAAGCGGCGATTGGCTTTATGTCAAACTTTTTGCGGCCGGTTTGTTGATAGCGTATCATATTTCTTTAAACTATTTTAGAAAGAGACTTGCCGAAGATAAATGCGTAAAAAGCGGCAAATTTTTTAGATTTTATAACGAAGTTCCCACGATTTTAATGATAATTATAGTTATTATGGTGGTCGTTAAACCGATATGAGTTTTTAACGGTAACTTTTACAAGGGGGGTTCAGCTTTAGAAAATCTCCTCTTACGAACTCTCCTTTTTCGTCTCTTTTTCCTCTTATCTTCGTATCGTCGTAAGATACGACTCTCTTTTCTATCTCTTTATCCTCGCACTCTTCCCAAGAATTTAAAAAGTGCGGATCTTTTAGCCCCCGAAAATGGGAGAATTTCGGTTTTATCGAGAGATTGTGAAAAAGAATCTGTTTTTTGCTTTCGAATTTATAATTTATCCCGTTGTCGTACGAAACGTTGTTTTTTATTAAAAGAGCGTTTTCGTTTTCGCTCGAATCGAAACCGGCATATTTGTTGTTCCACGCTAAAGAGTTTATTACTTTATGAAAGCTCGTTCCGTATTTTTTATTGTTTCGGCCGAGTTTAAAGCCGCTTCCGTCTCCTTCGAATCTTTTTCCGGTTCTTTTGGTAAAATTCCATCTATCGTAACCGTTTCCGTAAGAGAGACATCTTTTTATCGTTACTTTCCCTCCCGCATCCCATAGATCGAATCCGTCGTCACTGTTGTTAAAAGCTCTGCATCCTATAAATTCGTTACCGTCTCCCGCATACGGATAAGGGTATCCGTTTTCGAAACCTTTAACCGCAAATCCGTCGGCGTGTTCTCCGGCGGTCTTTTCGTCGAAATTGTCGTGAGAGTCGCAGTTTAGGATGAGGTTGTAAGATGCTCCTCCCGTTATCAAAACTCCCCCGAATACGTGTCCGTAAAACTCTATGTTTTCAAGAACGTTGTGGGATGCGTTGAAATCTTCGTATCTTGTAAAAACCGCTCCCGTTTCTCCGTTTATTATTTTGAAATTTTTCAATATCTGATAAGAGCCCACTATCCAGAATTTATCCTCTTTTTTCCTCTCTCCCTTAAAAACTACGGTTTCGTTTTTATATGGACGAAAAATTATCGGTTTTCGTTCCGTGCCGTTTGCGGTAAACTCTCCTTTTAGAGGATAAACGCCTCCTCTTATATAAACGATATCTCCCGGTTTTGCGGAATTTATGGCTTTTTGGAGGGTTTTGAAGGGATGTTTGAAATCCCCTTCGTTTTCGTCGTCTCCTTTTAAGGAAACGAACAGGTTTCGGGAAAAGAGCAGGGAGGAGGTTAGAAACAGGAGAAATATCGCCTTAGTAGTTTGCATAGTAAAGATATCCTTTGTCGTAGGTTTCGAAATTTAGGTGTTTCGTTTTTATTGAATTGATTATAAATCCCGCATTTTTTATTTTGTATTTTTTAACGAGAAGGTCCACGTTTTTTATGTGGCTTTTTTTGGAAAAGTCCATTCTTACCGTAAATACGGTTATGTCGCTGTGTCTCGTTAACAAAAGGGCGTCCGAAACCATATCCACCGCCGGAGTGTCAACTATGATGTAGTCGTAGATTTTTTTTAGATATTTAAAAAGAGCGTCCGTTTTGTTTGATTGGATAAGATCGTATCTGTTTTTCGGTATCTCTCCTGAAGGGATGATGTGAAGATTTTGGTATATCGGATGTTCGAATATGACTTTATCGAGATTTTTGACTCTCTTTTCCAGCAGATCCGCCGTTCCGTATCTGTTGGGGATGGAGAATTTTTTGTGAATTTGAGGAGTGATGAAGTCGAAAGAGATAAGAAGCGTCTTTTTGTTTCCTAAACCGAATATCGCCGCCAAATTTGCCGAAGTAACGGTTTTTCTCTCTCCCGGAACGTATGAGGTTACCAAAATGGTTTTGCATCCTGCTGAGGGAGGAATGAATTCGAGTTCGGTTCTTATTTTTCTATATACTTCGCTCTCTTTGGAATTGGGATTTTCCAAGACGTAAACTTTATTGTAGGCCGTTTCGTCTTTGATAAAGGGTATGAGGCCGTATATCGGAAGAGAGCTTAGTTTGCCGACTTCCGAAGGGCTTTTTAATTTAGGATCGTTTTTTTCTTTGAAAAATATGATCGCCATCGAGAGCAAAAGTCCTAAAAACGCGCTTACGCTTAAGACGAGAGATTTGTTGGGGCTAAACGGTTTTAGAGGAATTTCCGCGTAATCTATGATCTTCGTTCCCGCGACTTTCGCGGCTTTGGCTATGGAGAATTGAGATTTTTCGTTTAGCAGATAGGAGTATAATCTTTCGTTAACTTCGTAATCTCTTTCCAAATTGGCGTAGATCTGCTCTTTTTTCGGGAGACTTTTTATCTCCTTTTCATAGCTTCGGTACTCTTTTTCGAGTATGTTCTTTCTTTTTTCAAGATCCGTCTCTATTCCTTTTATGAGTTTTTTTATGGAGTTTTTAATCTCTTTTATGCTCTTATCGACTCTTATGACTTGAGGATGCAAAGGGGTGTATTCGGTAAGAAGGCTCTCTTTTTCGATCTCTTCTCTTTTTAGCCGCTCTATCAGATTGTTTAGGATGGGAAATCTGTTTCCTATCGCGGCGAGTGCCGAGTAGTTTCCTTTTAAAAACTCCTTTTTTACGCTTTTAAAAGCCTGAAGTTCGAGATAGGCTCTCGAAAGCTCCTCTTTTATGGCTACCGATCTGTCTATAAGCTCCCTCGTTTTTGTGGCTATGTCTAAAATGTTGTTGTTTTTTTTGAAATTTTTTAAGGCTTGAGCCGATTTTTCCAACTTTTTCTTTATCTTTTTAAGCTGTTTGGTTATGAACTCGAGCGTTGCCGAGGCGGCTTGGGTTCTTTTTTTGATGTTCTCTTCTATATAAACTTTTCCGAGCGTATTTAGAAAATCTTTTAAAAGACGGGGATTTGAGTCCCTATACTCCACTATTATAAGAGAGGATCTTAAAGAAGACGGGGTGACGCTTAGGTTTTTTTGTATCTCTTTGGCCACTTTCTGCTCGTGCAAAATCGTAAAATAGTACTTCTCTTTGGGGATATTTTTCAAAGCTTTTTCGATAACGAAACTTCCTTTCGTCATTTTTATTTTTTGGCCGTATTTGTATATCATCTCCTTTCGGTTTTTTGCGTCTATTTTCAGTTTGAATCTCTTTTCGTCGATCGGAGTTAAGATAAAATTTACTTTCGCAATCCCTTTTAGGATCGCGTTTTTTACGACGAAAGGAGGATTTTCGAGCTCTATCTTTCTAAAAGTCCCTTTTTTATAGTATCTTATATTCATGGGAACGATATTTATGGTTTTTAAAATGAGTCTTTTCGATTTTATAATGTCTATTTCCGTCTCTCTGTTCATGGGAGTCGGCATGGTGATGTTTTGGATTATGTTTTGGAGACCTTGAGCTCCTCTGTTCTCCGCTCCTCTTTCCGGAAGTTCTATGCTGATGTAGGATTTATAAACGGGAGTTTTTTGTTTGTAATAGATATATCCGAAAAGTAGGGAAAGAAGTAAAATTATAAATGTTATCGTCAAATTCTCTTTAGATAGAAAGAACGTTAGATTTTTTACGTTTAAAGCTTCGTAATCGGCTAAAGATTCGTTTCTATTTGACTTCATATTCGTTCCTGTTTGAAAAAGGTTTCGAATATTTAATATCGTCAAAAGATTTTTTTACGTAAATGTCGGAAAATAGCAAAATAACTCCTATTATGAAAATCAGTATGAAAACCTCTCCGAGCGTAATTTTCGGATCTCCTCTAAATACGAAATATCCATAATAAAATATGAAAAAGTACGCAAAAACTATTACGGTTTTGTTTTCCTTATAGTTTTCGTAGAAAAATTTTGACAGATATCCTCCCAAAACTCCGTAAAAAAACATTCCGATTACGATTCCCGCGACTCCCAAAGAGTATGCGAAAAATCCCAGTATGCCCACCAAAACGGTGCCTTTTAGCTCTCCTATGTTTAAAATCGTATTTATGTTGCTAACGCTTAGCGGATCTTTGAATCCTACGAGTTTGTCCGGCAAAAGAGACAAAACCGCTATCACGAAATCGGAAAAATATCTAAAAGGCACCTCCTCGCTTCCCGCCACTTTCAAACTAAGATCCAAAGAGATTATCGGATGCGTAAAGTTGCTGATAAAAAGAGCGAATCCCCCTTCTCTTTCTCCCTCTTTCACAAGATCCAAAAAGGCGGTTACGAAACTCTCCCATCCGTTGTCTATAAGTTCGGGAATGGCGTAAAAGAGAGGATCTCCTATCTCTATCACCGCTACGGCGATTATGGATAGGAGTAGAACTTGAGCGAAATAGTATCTTCTTTTTACCATCGACATAATGATATACAAGCCTCCGAGGGTGGTTATCAAATATCCTCTGCTGTTGTATAAAACGAAAACGAAAAGAAAATATGCAAACGAGAAGAGAAAGAGAATTATATAGGGCGTTTTGTATTTTTCGTTCTCTTCGTCCAAAAAAGCTTTGAAAAAGGAGTAATAGAGTAAAACTATGTTAGCGGGAAAGAATCTTTGCACGAAACCGAATTTCGGAGGCTCGTACTCGTCGCTTCTGTAAGCCTCCGCCGCCATTATGGTCTCTCTAACTCCTCCGAACTGCATAACGTAAACGACCATGAAAAACAGAAGTATCGCTACCAGAAAGGGAGATATTTTTATAAAGGAGCTTTCTTGAAATTTCGGTTTTATTATAAAAACGGGCAGAGTTTTTCTAAAGTAGGAGTTATAATATCCGGCTAAAAAAATCAAATACGAAAAGAGTATCAAAAAGGGAGTTTTTCCGTCTCCGTAATAGTAAACTCCTTTTGTTAAATCGTTTGCGAAATAGACGGAGGGATCTTCGGCCGAAGCGAGTATCAGGGGAGTTAGAGCGTAAGATATCAGAAAAAAGAAGTTAAAAGATATCATAAAGTCGTAAGTGAAATATTTTTTTCTATTAAGTTCCACTATAAATATTATTAAAATTAGAATAAGATATACGAAAACGCTCATCTCTTTTCTTCATAAAAAAAATCGTTTATCGTTTCATATATCGTCAATTTTTTACATATACGAAATATCCTTTCACTATCGCTATGTAGCATCCTATGAAAACGGTAAGCCATGCTATTCCTTCCGCGCTGAAAAAGTGTATCGCTACGGGAGCCAAAGAGGTGTTGATTATCGCCGCTATCAAAACTATTCTGTTTAGCAATTTCGCTTTTTCCATCGTTATAAGCATTCTCGTAAACTGTCCTCCGTATGGAAAGAGGAATATTATTAGAGTGAGAATGTGAAACAGCCTCAAAAGATATTCGTTCGGCTTTTCTCCGGTGATTAGGAGAAGTATCTCTTCGTCGAAAAGATTTACGATCGTAAACAGGAGCAGAGCCGTTAGAAATATTGCCGCCGATAGAAGTTTGTTGCCTTTGAAAAACTTCTCTTTCGATACGGAATAGACTTTTGCGAAATGGGGATATAGCGTTTGTAGAAGCGGTATGAACGCTCCTCCTATCGCAACGACCAGCTTTTCGGCCACGGAGTAGTATCCCACCACTTTGTCGCTTGCCAAAAATCCCAAAAACACGACGTTTGCCGCCGTATAGAGGTTGACGGTTATTCTCGTGGTAAATACGTACCATCCCTCTATAAGATCCTCTTTTATTTCGGAGAGCTTTCGAAAAGAAAAGGAAATCCCGTAATCTTTTTTGATTATGTATTGGGCGATTATTCCGGAGGCCAAAAATCCGAGAGAGTAGAAAAAAGCTACGAGATTTATATCTTGGGGCGTTTTTACGAAAACGAATATCAAGGATAAAAGAATTACTTTCGATAGAAAGTTTAAAAAGGTTATGTATTTCATCTTTTCTATGCCTTGAAAAAACCATACCGGAAAAAGAGCCTGGCCGACGACCGATAGAAAAAGAATGTAAAAAAGGGTGTAGTTTTTTGAAAATTTGTCGATAAAGAGTGTTAACAATACGATTATAAAGAGACTTAAAAGAGCGAAGAGAAATTTTATCGTCAAAGTATTGTTGTATATTTCTTCTATTTTTTGACGATTTTCTCTATGCAAAGAGATGTTTCTGGTTGCGGTGAATTCGAATCCGTAATCGGTAAGCAAAACGAAGTAGGATGTTACGGCGAGAGCAAACGCCCATAGTCCGAACTTTTCTATTCCCAACACTCTAACGAGATAGGGTAGCAGTATCAGGGGAGCTATGTAGTTGATTCCCTGCAACACTACCAAAGAGACGAAATTCGATAAGAGTTTTTTAAAGGTTTCGTTGGATTTGAAAAGTTCGACGCTTTTTAGCATTATAAAATCCTACTGTAAAAAAGTTTAATAAATTTTAACTAAACTGCTATTTAGGTTTTATTAAATATAATATTTACATTATATTTTACCTTTTTTGATATCGGCAGTTTTCGGGGGAACGTTTAGTGATGAAAAACGGAGTTTTTACCGTATCTTTAGATTTCGAACTTTATTGGGGAGTGTTTGATTCCAAAAGAGTAAAAGATTACGGAAAAAATATTTTGGGCTCTAAAGATGCGGTTTCGGAGCTTCTTAGAATTTTCAAACTTTACGGAATACGCGCCACTTGGGGAGTGGTGGGATTTGTGTATTTCGAAAATTTCGAAGAGCTTAGAGAAAACCTTCCTCCCGTTCGTCCCTCTTACGATGACAAAAGATACTCCTCCTACGAACGGCTTAAGGAGTTCGAGAAAATGGACGAAAGACTCTTTTTCGCTCCCGATAGCGTAAAGGAGATAGCCAAGGAGGAGACTCAAGAGATAGCTTCGCACACTTTTTCTCACTACTACTGTCTTGAAAAGGGGCAGAATGAAAGGGAGTTTTATTATGACTTGTTATATTCTAAAGAGATAGCTTTAAAAAAGATTCAAAGAGATTTAAAAAGCATCATTTTCCCCAGAGATCAGCTAAACGTCGATTACGTTCCCGTTTTGAAGAAACTCGGTTTTAAAGCTTACAGAGGCAATCCGAACCATTTTATATATCGTCCCGTCGATCAGAGGAAAAAACAGGGGTTTGTAAGAAAAGCTCTCTTGTTTGCCGATACCTATATGAATATAACCGGTTTGCACGCTCACGAGATAGATACTTCAAACGCTCTTTTAAACATTCCTTCGAGCAGATTTCTGCGGCCGGTTTCGAAGAGGTTTTCCTATTTTGAGAAAATGAGACTAAATAGGATAAAAAAGCAGATGGAGTTTGCCGCAAAAGAGAAAAAACTTTTTCATTTGTGGTGGCATCCTCACAATTTCGGAGTCAACTTAAAAGAAAACATAGCGTTTTTGGAGGAGATACTTATATATTTTAAAGAGCTAAGTTATAAATACTCCATGCTTTCTTTGAGCGTTTCCGAAGCGAGCGATTTTGCTAAAAAGTACGATAAAGAGAAAGGTTTTGAGAATGAAAAGAGTAGGTGGATTTGCGGTTTACAATAAAAAAAGCGATTTCAAAAACAGAAAAAAGTATGAAATTTTAAACGGGAAAAACTCTTTTATCGGCTTTGAAAAAACGGGATTGTTAAGGTACGGTTATTTAACTCTCTCCTTTGACGGAGAGATTTACAATAAAGAGAGATTTCGAAAAAGACTCTCTCTTTACGGATACTCTTTCGAAAGCGGAAGCGACGCCGAGATAGTTTTGAAATCTCTTCACAAATGGGGAGAGCATATAGTTTTCGAATTTGAAGGAGTTTTTTCCTTCGCTCTTTTTAATTCTCTCGAGAACAAACTTTTCATTTTCCGGGATAAAATGGGCGTTAAGCCGATGTATTATTACAAAAAGGGCAACGTCTTTCTTTTCTCCAACTCTTTGGGAGCTTTTTCTGAGTACGAAGAGTTTGAAAAGAGCGTAAACAGAGACTCTTTGGCTCTTTATATGAGGTTCGGTTATATGCTCGAGCCCAATACGATTTACGAAAATTGCTACAAGTTAAAAAGCGGCTCTTATGCCGAGTTGGATTTAAGCGGTAACGACTTTAAGGAGAAGATTTACTGGGATCTTGCGCATCTTTACAGAATGCCTCTTTTGGAGGCGGGAGAGAAGGAGACCGTAGAGAGGGCTAAAGAGCTTTTGGACGGAGCGGTTTCCAAAAGACTCGATCTCTCTTTAAAAAACGGCGTTTTGTTGAGCGGAGGTTATGATAGCGCAGCGATAGCGGCTTTCGTCCAAAAAAACAGTCCCTCCAAGATAGAGACTTTTTCCATAGCCTTCGAAGACGACGAGTATGACGAGAGCGTTTACGCGAAAAAGGTTGCGGACGCGATAGGAGTCTCTTCCTGCAGAGTTCTTTTTACCGCGTCGAAACTTAGAGATACGATAGAGGATTTTATGGAGGCTTACGACGAGCCTTTCGGAGACAAAGCGGCTTTTGCCACTCTCTATATTTTAAGAAGAATGAAAGAAAGGGGGATAGAGGCCGTTTTCGCCGGAGACGGGGGAGACGAGGTTTTCGGAACGGGGGATCACATAGAACAGTATAGGGTTTTTATGAGGTCTCCGGTCGGAGTTAGGAGAGCATTTTCCGAGATTTTAAAAAAGATAGAGCCCAAAGAGATATCGACTCAAAAAAATCTCAATCCTCTTTTCGTAAAACTTGAAAAACTGAAATTGGTTCTAAACTCCGATTCCATTTCTCAGATGCTAAAACATAAAAGCCAGGTGATGACTTTTAAGGAGGTAAAAGAGATATTTAAAGGGGGGGATATAAAGGAGCTTCCCACCAATTTCGACAATCAGATGTTAAAAGATAGCAACGACGAGCTTAATAATCTTCTTGCTACGACGATAAAAACCTACTTTTTGGACGACGAGATGAGAAAAGTCTCGGCCGCTTCCTCTTTTTACGGGTTTTCTTTGAAAGAGGCTTTTTTGGACGAAGAGCTTTTATATTTTATGGCGAGGGTTCCCTCTTCGTTAAAGCACAGATACGGAATAAGAAAATACATATTAAAAGAGATAGTTCACGAATTTGTCGGAAGAGAGATAATGAACAGGCCTAAAAAAGGGCTTAGCCTTCCTCTTGACAAGTGGCTTAGAAACGAGCTTAAGGATGTTTTTATCGATTACGTAAACGAAGAGAGGATAAAAAGAGAGGGATTTTTCGATGCTAAAAAGGTTATCTCTTTAAGAGACGACTATTTAAACGGCCGCTCTCAAAAGACCGTTTTTTTATGGGATCTGTTCGTTTTCGAATTGTGGTATGAAAGATGGATGAATAGATGAATAAAAAGATAAAGATACTTTTTACTCTTCCTTTTATGAATGCCGGAGGCGCCGAAAAGATAGTATGTACTCTTTTGAAAAATTTGGACGGGGAGAGATTCGAACCGGTTTTGTTGCTTTTGGAAAAAAAGGGAGCGTTTTTGAATCGAGTTCCTCCGGAAATAGAGATTTACGATTTGAAAAGTCCTTCTTTAAAAAGCTCTTTTTTCAAACTTTTTAATGCGATAAAGGAGATAGACCCGGATATCGTCTTCTCCACCATAGGATCTATGAATCTTCTCGTATCTTCCGTGATAGGATTTATGCCTCGCAAGATAAAATTCGTAGCGAGAGAGACCAATCTCGTATCTTTAAAAAATAGGGACGAGAAATATCCTCTTCTTTTCGATCTGATGTTTAAAAGCGTTTATAAAAAGTTCGATCTCGTAATATGCCAATCAAGAGATATGTTTGAGGACTTGAGGGATAATTATCGTATGCCGATTTCAAAAATGAAAATAATTCACAATCCCGTCGATAAAAAAGAGATAGAGGAGAGAGCCTCTTGCGGCGGTAACGAAAAACTTTTTGACGAGAGATTTTTTAACGTGGTGGCGGTGGGTTCTTTGAGTTTCAAAAAAGGATTCGATCTTTTGATAAAGTCGCTTTTTCTTTGCGATAGGGACGATATCTTTTTGACTTTGATAGGAGAAGGCAAGGAGAAGGAGAGATTAAAAAGACTCGTTCGGGTGCTTTCTTTGGAAAACAGGGTTGTTTTTTCGGGATTTAGGGAAAATCCCTATCCTTATATGAAAAATGCCGATTTGCTCGCTTTGAGTTCGAGATACGAAGGTTTTCCGAACGTTTTGCTCGAAGCTAACGCTTTGGGCGTTCCGGTTTTGGCTTTTTCCTGCAAAGGGGGAATAAACGAAATAGTTAAGGAGGGGATCAACGGTTTCGTCGCGGAAAGTTTCGATATTTCGGAATTTGCCCAAAAGCTTGAGAAAGCGGCGGATTTTCCCTTTGACGGGGAGAAAATAAAAAAGAGCGTAGAAAGGTATGAGCTTTCGAAAATCATTGATGAATATGAAAAAGTTTTTGAAAATCTTTATGAGGAAAGAGCATGAAAAAGAAAGTGGCCATACTTATATACTCTATGGAGGGAGACGGAGCCGAAAGGGTCGTTTCCATACTTATAAGAGAGTTGAAGGACGATTTCGAAATAAAACTCGTTTTGATGCACGATAGGATAGATTACGAAATACCGGAAGACGTGGAGGTGATACTTCTCGATAACGGGGAGTATCGGGAAAGCGGAGTTAAAAAACTTTCCAAAATACCTTTTTTAGCGTATTCGTATAAAGAGTTTTGTCAAAAATACGACATAGATCTCTCTTTGTCGTTCATGAACAGACCCAATTACATAAACGCTCTCTCTAAAAGCTACGGAAACGAAGCGGTATGCGTCATCAGTGAAAGAATAGCCCCTTCCATGGAGTATGCTACCAATTCTTTAAAGGATAGAACGAATAGATTTTTGATAAAAACTTTATATCCCAAAGCGGATATGATTCTTCCCAATTCCGAAGGGATAAAGGCTGATCTGATAGAAAACTTTTTCATTCCTTCTTCGAAGATAGAGGTTATAAACAATCCCATAGATTTGGAAAAAGTTGAGGAGCTTAAAAACGAGCCTTGCAGGTTTGATTTCTCATATTTTACTTTTATAAACATAGGCAGACTCCATCCTCAAAAAAATCAAAAACTTTTAATAGAAGCTTTTTACAGAATGAACGATGAAGATAGCAGATTGATTATCATAGGCGAAGGGGAGCTTAGAGATGAGCTTGAGAAATTTATCGAAGAGCTCGAGCTTCAAGAGAGGGTATTTTTGCTCGGAAGGGATCAAAATCCTTTCAAATATCTTTCAAGAAGCGACGCTTTCGTGTTAAGTTCGGATTACGAAGGATTTCCCAACGTCATTTTGGAAGCGCTCGCATGCAATTTGCCGGTTATCAGCACCGACTGTAAAAGCGGCCCGAGAGAGATTCTTTCCATGCAAAAGGGCACTTCGTTTCATCTTGAAAGCGGTATGGAGCTTTCGAAATACGGAATTTTAACGGCCGTATCGGATGCGGAAGCCTTGAGCGAAGCGATGAGGAGAGTGAAAGAGGATGAAAAGCTAAGAGAGAGATATGCGTATATGAGCTCTTTTAGGGTAAAAGATTTTCAAAAAGATAAAATCGTCGGAAAATTTAAAAGCGTTTTGGAACTCTCTTTGGCCAAAAAAAGAGGTTTCGCATGTGTTCCGTAGTCGGTTTCGTATATAAAAAACCTCAAGAGAGGGTTCTTAAAAAGATGAACGCCTCTCTATCGTATAGAGGGCCGGATAGTAAAGGTTTTTTGATAACTCCCCTGAAAAACGGAAGCTATCTTCATCTCGCTCACAACAGACTCTCCATTTTGGATATTTCCGAAAGGGCGAATCAGCCTTTCGTGTCCGAATGTAAAAGATATGCGATAGTTTATAACGGAGAGGTTTACAATTTTAGGGAAATAAGAAGAGAGCTTTTGAAAAAAGGGTATGAATTTACTTCCGATAGCGATACGGAGGTTATTTTATACTCTTATAAGGAGTGGGGCCGTAAGGCTTTGGATAAATTTATAGGGATGTTCGCTTTTTGCATATACGATAAGAAAGAAGAGAAACTCTTTTTGGCAAGAGACAGGGCGGGAGTGAAGCCGCTTTATTATTATAAGGAGGGAGATATTTTTATATTCGCCTCGGAAGTGAAAGCGTTTCTTCAAAATCCTTATTTTAAGAAGGTTTTAAATCAAAAGGTTCTCCCTTTTTATATGAGATTCGGATATATAGGAGGAGACGAGTCCGTATTTGAAAATCTTTATAAATTTCCCGCCGCTTCGTATATGGAGTACGACTTAAAAAGCGGAGAATTTAAAATTTCCCGCTATTGGGATATCGTAAAGATAGCGAAAGAGGAGAAGTTTGAAAAGAGCGAAAAAGAGGTTTTAAGAGAACTTGAGGAGATTTTAAACGACGCTTTTTCTTTAAGAACGGTTGCGGACGTTCCGGTGGGGATATTTTTGAGCGGAGGATACGACTCTTCGCTGGTTGCGGCGATTTTGCAGGCAAACAGCGACAAGAAGCTCGATACTTTCAGTATAGGTTTTAAAGAAAAGGAGTTTGACGAATCCGAAGAGGCTTACGGCGTCGCTTCCTATTTGAAAACCGATCATCATGTCTCTTTTATAGGCAAAAAGGAGCTTATGGAGACCGCTTTAAAACTGCCTTACATATACGACGAGCCTTTTGCCGACGATTCTACGATACCTACCGCCGTTTTGAGCTCTTTTGCGAGAAGAAGCGTTAAGGTGGCGCTTTCCGGCGACGGGGGAGACGAGGAGTTTGCGGGATATAGCAAATATTCCGCTCTCTACTCTTTTAGAGATATTTTTAGCAACGAATTTAAGAAATTGATTTTAAAAAGAGTTGTAGATTCGGTTTCGGCGGACGGAGTAAAAAGGATAAACGATCTGCTTCCTAAAAAGATTAGAAATAGGAATATAGTCGATAAATATCTTAAATTTAAAAGAGCCGTCGAGTCGGACGGTTTTTCTTCGATGTTCATAAACGCAAGCTCCAATCTTTCAAAAGAGGAAGTCGAGGAGATATTGATAAAGAGCGAAGATACTTTTTTGCCTCGGAGTTATTTTAAATATTTTAAAGAAATAAAAGAACTCGATTTTATGGATCAGATGATGCTTATAGACTATATAACCTATTTGAGAGACAATTCTTTGGTTAAAGTCGACAGAGCTTCAATGAGCGTCTCTTTGGAAGCGAGGGAGCCTCTTTTGGACCATAGAATAGCCGAATATATGTTTAAGGTTCCCGTCTCTTTAAAATATAAAAATTCCACGAAAAAGTATCTTTTGAAAAAAATTCTTTACAAATACGTTCCCAAGGAGCTTTTGGAGCGTCCCAAAAGCGGTTTTCAACCTCCTCTTAACTATTGGCTGAGGGGCGATTTGGAATTTTTGCTCGATATATATCTTGACGAGAAGAGGATGAAAGAACATAACATTTTTAACGTTGAAGAGGTCGGCAGATTGAAGAGACTTTTGAAAGAGGGAAAAAGCGTAAATATAAATAAGCTTTGGAGCGTTTTGGTTTTTCAGATGTGGTTTTGCACCTGGATGTAAATTTTTTATGATAGAATCTTTGTAAAAAATTCGAAACGGAAAAGTTTATGATGAGAGAAGAGATAAAAAGAGCCGCGGAAGCGATAGAAAAAGCCGATTATCTTTTGATAACGGCGGGTGCCGGGATGGGAGTTGATAGCGGATTGCCGGATTTTAGAGGCAAGAGAGGATTTTGGCGGGCTTATCCGGCGGCCGAGAGGTTGAATCTGCGTTTTGAGGAGTTGGCCAATCCCGTATGGTTTGATGAAAATCCGCATCTTGCGTGGGCTTTTTACGGACATAGGCTCAATCTTTACAGAAAAACCGTTCCTCATGAAGGGTTTTATAAGCTTTTGGAGATTGCCGAAGGAAAAAAGGATTATTTCGTATTTACTTCGAACGTTGACGGTCAATTTCAAAAGGCTGGTTTTGATGAAAATAAAATAGACGAGGTACACGGTTCGATTCACTATCTGCAATGCGTAGAGCCCTGTTTAGATGTGATATGGAGCGCGGAGGGCGTAGAAATCGTAGTGGACGAAGAGAGTTTTTCGGCTAAAGAGCCTTTGCCGAAATGTCCTCATTGCAAAAAGATTGCAAGACCGAATATTTTGATGTTCGGTGATTGGAAATGGGTGGATAGGAGGGAGAGAGAACAACGAAGAAGATTTTTGGATTTTATGGATAGAGCCGACGGCTCTTTGGCAATTGTGGAATTCGGAGCCGGCCTCGCCGTTCCTACGGTTAGAATGATGGGAGAGGACATATCGTCCGCTTACAAAGCTCCTTTGATCAGAGTAAATCCGAGGGATTACGAAGTGCCAGGAGATGGCGGTATATCTTTGCCTATCGGAGCAAAAGAAGCTATTTTAAAAATCAAAAAAGAGCTTGAAAAGTAACGCCGTACGCAAAATAAAGGTTTTTTATTTTTCCTTTTTTTCTTTACTATTGTTTTCCTTCTCTTTTTCCCGCTTTTTATCTTTTTCTTTTCTTTTTTCCAATTTCTTTTTTTCGTAAGCTTCCATAATTACGTCCATTTTGCATCCTTAATACTGCTAATCCCCTGAAAATCGGGTCATTGTCGTAATATGAGTTTTCGCACTACGTTATACAGCTTGTTATTATGTCTCAATCCCCTGAAAATCGGGTCATTGTCGTAATTCGAAACGTTGGCGGCCTAAGAAGCGTTTCGGCGTTTCTTATGGTCTCAATCCCCTGAAAATCGGGTCATTATCGTAATTATTTCAGGAGAGATTTTGAAAGCGGCAGAGTCTCAATCCCCTGAAAATCGGGTCATTGTCGTAATAAGGAGTTGGTATGAAAAAGTTTATGGTTTCAATGTCTCAATCCCCTGAAAATCGGGTCATTGTCGTAATTAGTCGGA
>CAZPVZ010000064.1:0-9853 GCA_964590185.1 uncultured Campylobacterales bacterium | reverse complement strand
CACTTTATAATTTCCCTCTTGCATATAGTATAGTGAAATCTTTTTTCCGGATCCTATAACGTTTCCGTTGCAGTTATGTTCTCTCCAAATATATTGATTGATTTTCGAGTTTTTAGATACGCTTTTTGAACCGTCCAGTATCACGAGTTTTGCCGGTTTGCCGTTCGTCCAAAAGGGAGTGGCGTTTTGCATTTTTACGATTTCTATAATTGGAATCAAATCTTTTTTAGCTTTTTGTTCCTCTTTTAGTTGCAGCAGTTTTTTTAAAACCTCTTCTCTATCGAGAGGCTTCGCTTCGGATAGAAAGCTTTTAAGCTCCTCTTCGCTCGGTTCTCTTTTCAAGAAGGCTTTGAAAGCCGTCGTTAAAAATTCTTCATCTCCCAAATTTCTTTTTTCAAACTCTTTTGAATGAAGAAAAAATAGAGCTATTTCATTTTCGCTCTTTTCGTTATTTTTTAAAACTTTTGTCCAATATTCAAGTCCTCCTTGATCCGCTTCTCTATTTAAGATCGTTTGATAAAGATACTCTATCGAAGAACTTAAATTTTGCTCTTTGCTTTCGTTGTTTTCATCTGCATACGCGTAAGATAGGAGTAAAAAGATCGATAAGATAAATGTGAGAAGATTTCTTTTCATTTTCGAGCCTTTAAATAAAAATCTTTTTTTGAAGTAATATTTTTTATTATTTCATAGATAAGATTATAAGGCGGTAAAAAAAATGCTTAGTTAATTTATTTAAGAAATTTTACTTTTTAGCAATTAGGCAAAATACATTGAAATCTTTGTGAGGTTTTTTTATGGTGTAGGCGTGATGAAAAGAGATCTCTTTAAAGTCGCACTCTTTTAGAATTTTTTCAAGACGCTCTTTTTCGAAACCGAAATGGTAAACTCCTTTATTATCGCTATGAAAAGAGCCGTCTTCTTTTTCAAGATCCGCTAACGCTATGAATCCGCCCGTTTTTAAGATTTTGTAAAATTCTTTAAATAGATTTTTCAAATCTTTTATGTGGTGTAGGGTCATAGATGAGATTATGCCGTCGCATTTTAAATCGTTTCGGAATTTCTCTTTATCGGGATTTAATTTCAAAAGTTCGGTTTCGCAGGGGAAATTTTTTTTGTTAAATTCGCCAAGCATCGCGGGAGAGTTGTCAACGGCTATGATTTTGCCTACTTGCGGCGCTATAAATCCGCTTAAAAGTCCCGTTCCGGCTCCGAAATCCAAAATCGTCATATTTTCGTTTAAATTTATGCGGGAGCTTATTATTCGAGCTATCGCTTCGGCGGTTTTTACTCTTCTCTCTTTTTGATCCCAAGTTTTGGATTTGTGAGCGAAAAGATCCTCTTTTTCCATTCCGTCCCCTTTTTTGTTTGGGGAGTATTTTAGCGAAATTTGAGAAACGATCGGAAAAAATTCCGACCGTTTTATTTTATGATATGAAATTCCACTCTTCTGTTTTCTTTGATTTTCTCTTCTCCCTCTTTTTGAACGAGAGGTTTGTTTTCTCCGTAACCTTTTGCTATAAGTCTTTTTTCTTCTATTCCCTCTTTAACCAAAGCTTTTTTAACCGTTTCGGCTCTTTGTTGGGATAGTTTTCGGTTAAAATCGGCGTTTCCGGAAGAGTCCGTATGTCCGGCTATCTCTATTTTAAATTCCGGATATTTTTTTAAAATCGTTGCTATTTGGATAACGATCTCTTCTCCTTTGGGAGTGAGTTTGGCACTTGCGGTTTCAAACTCTATTTTGTTTAATCTTAAAATCTCTCTTATTTCTCTTTCGGCGGCTTCTTTTTTCGCTTCTTCTTTTAATGCTTCCTCTTCTTCTTTATCCTTGCCGACTATTTTATTCGATATCTCTTTTGCCGTTCTGCTTATCTTTTCTTCGCTCTCTTTTATCGCTTTTTCAATTTCTTGAGCGTCTCCTTTTATTTCTCCTTTTATCTCTTCTTTTGTTTCTTCTATTTGGGGTTGAGTTTGGGGAGTTTCGTTTTCGGATTCGGAAACTTTTTGTTGTTCTTTCTCAAAAACTTTTTTAGCCTCTTCCTCTTTGGATGAGGTAATATCTTTTTGCTCTTTTTCTTGTTGAGTTTTTAATTGTTCGTTCTCTTTTGTCTCTTCTTTTTTAACCGTTTCTTTTATCGTTGCGACTTTTTTCTCTTCTTTTGCCTCTATTTTCGTTTCCGCTATTTTATTTTTAGCGGAGATATTCGCCGTTTCACTCTCTTTTGATACTTTACCTCTTGAGCTTATAAAATAGATCATACCCATAAATAAAAATACGCATATTAATATGCACAATACCCTTCTTTTCGTCATCTCTCCTCCTTTTGATTTAAATGGAACTTAATAAAATTATACATTTTTAAAAAAATATCTCACTTAATAAAGAAAGTAGTTTTCTTTTTAAGAAAAGGTTAATAAAAATTTACTTATCGTAGGAAAATAGATTTTTTTGAAAGGAATTTTAAAAAGTTGTATAATCGGTTTTAAAAAAGACGTGAGGGAGAAGAGATTATGAAGATAGCCGTAGTCGGAGCCGGAGGAGTCGGGGGATATATAGGCGGAAAACTTTTAAAAAGCGGACAAAATCATAAAATAGGTTTTATCGCAAGAGGAGAGCATCTAAAAGCCGTAAAAGAGAGGGGACTTACGATTATCGACGAGGACGAGACTTTTACCGTAGAGCCGGATTTTATAACCGACGATCCGAAAAAAGAGGGGATTTTCGACATCGTATTTTTTTGCACCAAAGCCTACGATCTGCCGGAGGCTTTAAAAACCGTCAAGGATAATATAAACGATAAAACTTATCTGATGCCGATTTTAAACGGCGTCGATCACGATCTGAGGATAAAAAAAGAGTATCCGAAAAACCCTGTTCTAAACTCCTGCGTTTACGTTCTCTCCAACATAAAGGAGCCGGGAGTTATTAAAAAGTACGGCAATACCTTCTATCTCGTTTTCGGAAGCAGATTTTCGGATAAGGAGAAAATTTCGTTTTTGAAAGAGATTTTCGACGCCGCGGGTCTTAAAAACAAGCTTACCGACAAAATCGTATTCGAAACTTGGAGAAAATATCTTTTTATCTCCTCTTTTGCGGTTTTGACCTCTTTTTATAAAAAACCGATGGGTTGGGTGCTGGAGAATAAAAAGGAAGAGCTTTACGAGATTTTGAAAGAGATCGTCTCTTTAGCCGAGAAAAAGGGGATACCTTTGAATGAGAAAAATATCGAGAGCGTTTTTAAACAGGCGGAAAATATTCCTTACGAGTCCGAAACTTCCATGCAGATAGATTTAAAAAAAGGAAAAAGGGGAGAGGTGGAGGCTCTTTGCGGATATGTGGTTAAGGAGGCTTCCAAAGAGGGGGTTGAGGTTCCTTTGATGAAGAAATTTTATAAAAAGCTTAAAGGATGAAAAAGAATCTTTTTATCGGAACGAGCGGATTTTATTATGAGGATTGGAGAGGAGTTTTCTATCCCGAAAATCTTCCCAAAAGCGAATTTTTTGAATTTTATTGCAAAAAGTTCGATACGGTTGAGTTAAACTCCACTTTCTATCATCTTCCGAAATTAAAAACCGTAAAGCGCTGGGAGGAGATCTCCTCTGAAGATTTTTTGTTCTCTCTCAAAGCTTATAGGGGAATAACTCACTATAAAAAGTTAAAAGAAGTTAAAGAGGATCTTTATCTCTTTTTGCATCTGATAAAGCCTTTGAAAGAGAAGTTGGGGATGATTCTTTTTCAGCTTCCTCCCTCTTTGAAAAAAGAGACCTCTCTTTTGGAGGAGTTTTTGAGTCTGCTTCCTTACGGATACTCTTACGCTTTGGAATTTAGGCACGAGAGCTGGCTTGATGAGGAGGTGTTTGAACTTTTGGAAAAATACGGGGCGGCTTTTTGCGTAAACGATTTCGAAAAGAGGCAAACTCCCCTCATAGCCACTTCCGAAAACGTCTATATCCGATTTCACGGGAAAAACGGAAGGTATAAAGGAAGCTACGGAAAGGAGCGTTTGAGGGAGTGGGCTTTGAAGATAGAGGAATTTTTGTCGCAAAAAAAGAGGGTTTTTTGCTATTTTAACAACGATTTCGAAGGAGCCGCCGTAAAAGATGCCCAAATTCTCGCGAAACTTCTTCTTTTTTGATTCTTTTTTCCCTCATGAAAGAAAGCGTTTATCTTTCTTTGATAAAATTAGAGTAATCGCTTTTTAAAGGATTTCTCGTGAAAAAGAAGGAGTATAAAAAAGAGCTTTACGAACTTCAAGTGGAGCTTGTTAAGTTTCAAAGATACGTTATAGAGACGGATATGAGAGTCTGCGTCGTTTTTGAGGGAAGGGACGCCGCGGGAAAAGACGGAACGATAAAGAGGTTTACGGAGCATTTGAGTCCGAGAGAAGCGCGGGTTGTGGCTTTGGGGAAACCGAGCGACAGAGATAAGAAGTCTTGGTATTTTCAAAGATACGTTCCTCATCTTCCCGGCGGAGGAGAGATAGTCTTTTTTAACAGAAGCTGGTACAACAGGGCCGGCGTGGAGATAGTTATGGGGTTTTGCTCTTTGAAGGAGTATGAGAGTTTTATGGAGGAGGTAAAGAGTTTCGAGAGGATGCTTACTCGCTCAGGAATGGTTTTTTTCAAATATTATCTGGATATTTCCAAAAAGGAGCAGGCAAAGAGGCTGGAAGATAGGAAAAACAATCCTCTCAAACAGTGGAAATTAAGTCCCATCGATTTGAAAGCTCAGGAGTATTGGGATGAGTATTCGAAAGCGAGAGACGAAATGTTTGAAAAAACCTCTTTTAGTTTCGCTCCCTGGCATGTGGTTAAAGCCGATGACAAAAGAAGCGCTCGCATAAACGTTATGAAGCATTTTCTCTCTTGCGTGGATTATCCCGAAAAGAGAGAAAAGATTTTAGATTTTAACGAAAACGTCGTTTGCAGATTCGAACCTAAATGTTACGAGAGGGGTGTCATAGCAGAATGAGAAGAGGAGAAGAAAAGAGATAAGATGTTTGGAAAGCTTATATTCTCTTCCATGATTACGGGTGTCGTAACGGGTTTTTTTATCGTCGTTTACGGCCTTTTAACGAAACTTATCTCTTATGTTTTATATTTGGGAGACCCTTTCGAGACGATTTCTTATCTGCCGACTTGGTATCTTTATTTGGTTCCTTTTCTCTCCATTTTGCTGGTCAATTTCATAATTGACAGGGATGAGGCGGTTAGGGAGTACGGAGTTAGAGAAATTGCCGACGCGATAGTGCACAATAAGCTCTCTTTCGGAGTTAAGGATCTGATTTTAAAGATATTCTCTTCGGCTCTTTCCATCGCAAGCGGTTTTGCGATAGGAAACGAGGGACCTTCCGCCGCGATAGGGGCGATGATAGCCAATAAGGTTCACTCTTTTTTCAATCTTCCCAAAAAGATT
Source organism: uncultured Campylobacterales bacterium (assembly GCA_964590185.1). Classification (GTDB taxonomy): domain Bacteria; phylum Campylobacterota; class Campylobacteria; order Campylobacterales; family JAADDG01; genus JAADDG01. The sequence continues at coordinate 4,437 of CAZPVZ010000064.1, read as the reverse complement.
TTGAGAATATCTTTAAGCATCGGAGCAAGTAGCGGGATAGCGGCGATTTTCGTATCTCCGATGACAGGAATCATGTTCGCGATAGAGAATATAGCTTACGAGTTTGTTAGAAATTTCGCGGGATATCTTATATTGGCGAGCGTATTGGCTTTTAGCGTGGCGTGCCATTTTCTGCCTCCTTTGGTATTTAAATATTCGATAGGCAAATTTATAGAGTATAGATACATTATAGCTACCGTTTTGTTCATTCCGGTTATCACTTTTTTCGTATATTTTTATTTGGTTTTGAAAGATAACGTTTTGAAATTTTTAAATTCCAAAATTATCGAGCGTTTTTTGCCCTATAGAAATCTGATTTTTTCCTTGATAGGAGGAGGAGTGATCGGAACGATGATGACGATTACTCCGTATGCGGCTTTTAGCGGTCATGAAGTCGTTGAGATTTTGATCAACAACTCTTCGTATTTCCCTTTGTGGATGATATTTTTAATCATTATTTTGAGAATTTTGGCTACGAGCATATCTCTTTACGCAAATGCGGTCGGAGGAGTTTTTATTACGCTTATGAGTATAGGAGCTCTCGTCGGATACGGATTCGGAGAGGTCGTAAATCTTTATCTTCCTTTTACTGTGGAATCTTTTTATTTCGCCGCGATAGGCGCCGCCGTGTTTATGGGAGTTAATATGAAACTTCCTTTGACGGCCGTCGTTCTCGCTTTGGAGATAACTTACGACTATAACGTGATCATACCTACGGGAATAAGCGTAGTTATAGTTACTTATCTTGCCAGCTTGAATTTCAATTTGAGAAAACTTCATATAAGGCCTATCGCTAAAAGAAGAAAAGTCGCTAAGGAGAGATGAGCCTTATCTCTATTACGATCAATTGAACGGACGAGCCGGTTTTATAAAAGTTCGTTTCCGGCACGGGATTTGTTTAATATCGGATTTTGGGGTGATTTATAAAACTATAAGCAAACGGAGAGTAAAATTTCATCCAAATCCGCGGGAGTAGCTCAGGGGTAGAGCACAACCTTGCCAAGGTTGGGGTCGCGGGTTCGAATCCCGTCTCCCGCTCCATTAAAAATCAGAGCCAATGTATGATTTTACGCTCCTTAATCTTAATAATCTTAACTTTCCCCCTTTTTTCCGAAGCTCTCGTTTTTAAAGATTCTTACTGCGTAAACTCGAAAGTCGTAAAAGCAAAAGAGATTTTTCCAAGCTTAAGAGAGGATTTTGAAGTTTTTAAAATTCCCGACCGTTTAAGAGAGTATAAGATTCCCCTTTACAAATTGAGAAAGCCTTTTGAAAAGAGAGGTTTTAAGATAGAAGGGAAAAATAAGATAGTCTCTTTTTCGTTAAACTGCGTAAAAGACGACCTCTCTTTTTTAAGGAAGTATCTTATAAAATCTTATAAAAGGCTCTATCCTTCGATCCGTATAGAGAGAGTGGTTTTAAAAAAGAGTTCGGGAGTTTTTTTTTCCGAAAACGATATCGAGAGTATCGAAATATCTCCCTCTTCTTTAAAACGGGAGAAGGGATTTTTAAGGGTCGTTTTGAAAAACGGCAAAAGAGTTCATATCTCTTACGAGATGGAGGCTTTTATAGGAGTTTTGAAAGCGAAAAGGGATATTAAGAGGGGAGAATCTCTTTTTGGCTCTCTTTTTTCGAAAGAGGAGGTAAAATTTAGGTTTTTTTACGGGAAACCTGTAACGAAAGGCAATTTTTTAGCTCTTAAAGCAAAAAGATTTATAAGAGAGGGAGAGATTTTAACTGAAAATATGATAAAAAAAAGAAAAGAGATAGAGAAGGGAGATAAGGTTAGGGCTTACATAAGAGACGACGCTCTCGTTGTGGGTTTTGAGGTTACCGCTTTGGACGAGGGCGGAGTCGGGGATATTATCAGAGTGAAAAGAGATAAAGGAAAAATTTTTAAGGCTAAGGTGATTTCTAAAAAGGCGGTGGAGATAGAGTGAGAATCGTAGTTGCCATAAGCGGAGCGAGCGGCGTTAGATTGGGAGAGAAGTTTATAAAAAGTCTGCCAAGTTACGTGGAAAAGCATATAGTGATTTCGAAAAACGCCAGGATCGTTTTTGAAAAGGAGGAAAATGTTTTTTCATATCCCGATTTCGACATTTCCGCTCCCGTCTCCTCCGGCTCCTTTAAAACGGACGCTATGGCGATTATTCCTTGCAGTACGAACACTCTTGCCAAAATAGCTTGCGGAATAGCGGACAATCTTATAACGAGAGCCGCTTCCGTTATGATAAAAGAGAGAAGAAAACTTCTTTTGGCTCCGAGAGAGATGCCCTTTTCTCCGATAGCTTTGGAAAATATGCTGAAACTTTCGAGATTGGGGGTTATAATAGCTCCTCCCGTTGCGGGTTATTATAGCAATCCCGAAAGCATTGAAGAGATGGAGAATTTTTTCGTGGGGAAGTGGCTTGATCTTTTGGGAATAGAGAACGATCTTTTTAAAAGATGGGGAGAAGAAGATGAATAAGAAGGTATTGTATCCCGGAACTTTCGATCCCATAACCAACGGTCATATGGATATTATCGTAAGGGCTAAGAAGATATTTGACGAGGTGGTCGTGGCGGTAGCGGTATCGAAAGAGAAGCGTCCTATGTTTTCTTTGGAAAAAAGGGTTGCTATGATTAAGGAAGCGACTAAAAATATGGAGGGAGTTAGCGTAAAACCTTTCGATAGTTTGATGGTGGATTTTGCCAAAGAACTTAATATATATACGGTTATAAGAGGTCTTAGGGCGGTTAGCGATTTCGAATACGAACTTCAGATGGGGTATGCCAACGCCTCTTTAAATCCTAACATAGAGACTATTTATCTTATGCCAAATCTAAAAAACGCTTTCGTTAGCTCCTCGGTGGTTAGAACCATTTTGAAATTCGGCGGAGATCCGAGCCATCTGGTTCCGAAAGAGATCTCTCCTCTTTTAAAGGCTTAGGCGGTGTATGTCATATTCGAAGGGGTGGATACGAGCGGAAAAAGCACTCAAATCGAGCTTTTAAAGAGAGAGAGGGAGGATATCGTCGCTACGAAAGAGCCGGGAGGAACGAAGATAGGGGAGAGGATAAGAGAGATCGTACTTTTTGAAGGGGTAAAATCCGAAATAGCCGAAACTTTTCTTTTTTTGGCGGATAGAGCCGAGCATTTCAAAGAGGTTGTCAAACCGGCTCTCGATGAAAATAGGATAGTGATCAGCGACAGGGGATTTATCTCCGGGATAGCTTATCGGATGGCGAATAACGAGAAGGAGGATCTTGATTTTTTGATAAAGCTTAATCTTTTAGCTCTTGAAAACACTCTTCCCGATAAAGTCGTTTTTTTTAAAACCTCCAAAGAGCTTATAAAAAGCAGGATAAGCGGAAAAAGAAGAGATTTGATAGAGAGCAGGGGGGAGGATTATCTTTTGAAAGTTCAAGATTATATGGAAAAAGTTATAAAAAAATTGAATTTGGATTATATAATAATAGATGCCAAAGAGAGTATCGAGAAAATAAATAAAACCATAAAAGGATATGTGTTCGATGATTAAAGCGTTGAGAGGAATGAAGGACTTTTTGCCTCCTTTGAGCGAAAAGTACGACTATTTTATAAAAAATGCGGAAAAGATAGCGAGAAATTACGGATACGAGCTTGTGGAGACTCCCATACTGGAAGAGACCTCTTTGTTTAAAAGGAGCGTCGGAGAAAGCAGCGACATAGTCGGAAAGGAGATGTATCAGTTTATCGACAAAGGCGGAAACGATATCTGTTTAAGACCGGAGGGAACCGCCGGGGTCGTAAGAAGCTTCATAGAGCACAAACTCGATAGAAGAGGGGGAGTTTACAGATTTTACTATTACGGACCGATGTTTAGATACGAGAGACCTCAAAAGGGAAGGCTTAGGGAGTTTCATCAGTTCGGAGCGGAATCTTTCGGAGAGGGGAGCGTTTACGAAGACGCAAGCGTTATAAAACTCGTAAAGGATATTTTGGATTTTTTCTCCATAGATACCGTTTTGAAGATAAACTCTTTGGGATGCAAAGAGTGTATGCCTTCATACAGAGAGAGTTTGGTAACTTTTTTAAGAGACATAGAGGACGGGCTTTGCGAAGACTGCAGAAGAAGGATCTCTACGAATCCCGTGAGGGTTTTTGATTGCAAGAGCGAGAGTTGCAGGGAAGTTTTGAGCGAAGGACCGAGGATAACGGATAGTTTATGCTCCGTATGCGATGAAGATTTCGCTCTTTTAACCTCTATTTTAGACGAACTCGGTATCGAGTACGAAGTCGATAAAAATCTCGTTAGAGGATTGGATTATTATACTAAAACGGCTTTCGAGTTCGTCTCTTCCTCTCTCGGAGCTCAAAATGCGGTTGCCGGAGGAGGAAGGTACGATAGGCTTGTCGAGTTTTTGGGAGGGAAACCTACC
>CAZPVZ010000063.1:0-8689 GCA_964590185.1 uncultured Campylobacterales bacterium | reverse complement strand
GAGTCAAAAAGGGAGGGTGGCTTTTTAGAACCTCTCCCGATAGCGACGAAGAGAGAGTGGAGATAAAGTTTCAAAAACAGATAGATGCTAAAAACAGAGTCGTTTTGATAGATTATAAAACCTTCTCTTATCTCGTTTTGGTCGGATCGACGAATATTTTGCTCGATAAGTTTGCGAGAGGGAACGTAAAAAAAGAGGAGGAGTTCGAAGATATCTTCGAAAAAAACAGAAAAAGGCTTGACGAGTATCTAAAGCTTCATGAAAGCAAACTTCAAGACTACAAAGCCAAAGTAAGCAGAGATTTGGAAGATCTCAATCTCGAATAATAAAGCTTCTTTCCAAAAGGGGAATCTCCCCTTTTAGAAATCTACGTTTTTATCTTTTCTATAAATCCATACGAACAAGATAGGTATGAAAACAAGCGTCAAAAAAGTTCCGACCATCAATCCTCCTATCGCCACGGCTCCCAAAGGAGCGAGCCTTTCGAGTCCTATCGCCCAGCCCAAAGCTACGGGAAGCATACCGGCGGTGGTTGCGAAAGCCGTCATCAAAACGGGTCTCGTTCTTATTTTGATGCTCTCGAGCATCGCCTCTTTTGCGCTTAAACCTTTTTTTATCCCCAAAAGCGCGAACTCTATCAGCAAAATGGCGTTGTTTACTATGATACCGCTAAGAAGTATGAATCCCATCATAGCCGGCATGGAGGTGTGATAATCCATCAAAAGCAAAATCCATGCGGCTCCGATTAGAGTCAAAGGGATGGAGATGATTATGAGAAGAGGAGCTTTTAGGGAATTGAACATCGGAACGAGAACGAAAAATATCAAAGCCACTCCGAAAAGAACCGCTTTTATCATTCTCTTTGCCGAATCTTGAAATTGAGCTATGTCTCCGGTTTGCTCCATCTCTATCGAAGGAGGAAGCCGCACGCCTTTGTAGGCTTTGTCGAAATTGTCCATGATATGGGAGATGGAGGCTTTTTCTCTAAAGCCGTAAACGTCTATCGTGTATTTAAGCCCTTCTCTTGTAATGAGGGAGGGTTCTTTAACCTTTTCCAAAACCGCTAACGAAGAGAGCGGAATCTCTCCTTTCGGAGTCGTTATCAGCATATTTTCCATCTCGAAAAGCGCCTTTTCTCTTTCGGCTCCCCTAACTCTTACAAGTATGTCGTTGGAATTTTGCACCGATTTAAACGCCGCCGGGGAGCCTTTTAGATACAGGCTTATCTGATTTGCTATCTCTTTCGTGTTCGTCATATAAAGATCGGCTTTCTCTTCGTCTATTTTCAGTCTGTAAACCTCTTTGTCAAGATCCCAAGTTTTCGCCACGTTTACGAGTCCCGCCGTCTTTTCCAAGACTTTAAAGAGTTTTTCGGACGCCGTTTGCAGTTTTTGAAAATCGTCTCCGCTTAACATAACGTCAACGTTTCCTCTTATGCTCGATAAAGCGGTGGCTCCGTAATCGAAGACGCTAAAATATTTGATGTTGGGTATTTTTTGGATTTTCTTTCTTAGTTTTCTCTCTATATCCCAGATGCTCTCTTTTCTCTCGAACCGGTTTACGTAGGTTGCCGTTACGGATATCTTATCTATTCCTCCCCCGCTTCCTATGCTCAAAACTCCCGCTTCGCTTCCGGCGCTCGAAGAGACTCTTATAACTTTGCCGCTTTCGTATATGGCTTTGTTCAGCCTCTTTAAAGCCTCTTTCGTTTTTTCGATGGGAAGATTCGGATCCATCGTTACGTTTATCTTAACGATGCCGGTATCCATAGGAGGCATAAGCTCCTGTCCGACGGTGGGCATTACCGCTCTGGCGCTGATTAAAAACAAAACGATTAAGATTAAAAAGTAAAGTATCGATACCTTTTTGCTATCCATCGCCTTTTCGGCTAAAGTGATGAAAAGCTTTCTCGAAGAGTTATTGAAAGCGTCGGTAATCTTTTGAAACTTCTCTTCGGCTTTTAGAATCCATTCGTTTTTGATAGCCAAAAATTTCATACTCAAAAGAGGGACGGTCGTTATGGATATGATGTAGGATGCCGCAAGAGCTATTAAAAGGGTCGAAACGAGAGGTCTGAAAACGGTTTGCGGATAATCGCCCACGAACATTATGGGAAAGAGAGCCGCCATAGTGGTGATCGTTCCGGAGAGATCTGCGAACATAATCTCTTTCGTTCCCTCCGAAACGGCTTTATTTATCGGTTTTTTCAACTCTTTGTAGTGTCTTTCTATATTTTCCATAACCACGACCGCGTCGTCAAGAAGAAGTCCCAAAGCCAAAATGATCGCGGTTAGAGTAACGACGTTGAACTCTATCCCCGAAAGATACATAAAAGCTACCGTGGTGGCATATACCAGAGGTATCGTAAAAAGCACCACGAGAACCTGTCTAAAGGATGCGAGAAAGAAGAAAGCCACTATCGTGGACATGATGATGGCGTCTCTTAAAGATTCGAACATATTCGTTATGCTTAGGCTTATCGTATCTTTTTGGGAATCGGTTATTTGAAATTTCAGATTCGGATATGAGGCTTTGATCTTCTCAAGCTCCTTTTCCACGTTTTCTATCGTTTTTATGACGTCCGCGTTTTCCGATCTTTGGACGGAGAGGGCTATCGAAGGCTTGTTGTTTCCGAAGTATAAGGCGCTGTTGTCGTAGTGTCCGTATCTTACCGTAGCTATGTCTTTTAATTTTACGCCGTTTATTATCGGTATCTCTCTTATTCGCTCTATCGTGTCTCTTTTGCCTTTGGTTTTTATAAGAAATCTTCCCTTGGGAACGTCGAAAAATCCTATCGCGTAGTCTTTGTCGTTTTTTGCAAGTTTCGCCAAAACTACCGAGATGTCCAAATTTAAGGCGTTTAGAGCTTTTTTGTCAGTCTCTACCAAAATCTCTTTTTTATATCCCCCGAAAACATCTACGTTCGAAACTCCCTCTATTTTTAAGAGATCGTTTTTTATCTCGTTTTCGCAAATCTCTCTTACGTCGATCAAAGAGGCGTTTTCGCAAGAGACTCCTATAACGACCACCGGCGGAGTGGCGGAAGTTATTTTGTGGATTTGAGGCTCTTTGATATCGGGAGGAAGCGAAGATCTTATCTTATCTATCGCGTTTGCCACGTCCGTCGCGGCGCTTTCTATCTTTTTGCCGTAATGAAACTCCGCTCTTATGACGCTTACTTCGTCTATCGTGGAGGAGTAAACTCTCCTTATTTTATCGATGGTGTAAAGCTCCTTTTCTATCGGAACCACTACGTTTGAAGCTATGTCTTTCGCGCTCGCTCCGGGCCATACGATGACGGTCGCTATTTCCGGTCTGTTGGAATCGGGAAAGAGTTTTCTATCTATCGAATTGTATCCGTATATTCCGAGAAAGAGGAAAAGCCCCAAAAAAGAGATGATGTAGTAGGGTCTTTTCAGTATCGTATCTATCCAGCTTTTATTCATAATCTGCCGCCTTTGCGTTTTTTACGAAGAAGAGTTTGGATAGTTTGTCGTTGCTCCCGATCGCTACCGGATTTTTTATGTTTTTGTCTATAACGGCGTAACTTTCGTTTCGGGAGAGAATTTTGATCTTTATCGGAGAAAAGGAGCCGTTTTCGTAAACGAATACGAATCTTTCCTCTCCTCTCTCCAAAATCGCATTTAACGGAACCGCCGTCCCTTTAGCCTCTTTTTGCACGACGAACACTTTTACGCTTTGGTCCTCTTTAAAAGGAAGAGCCTTTTTAAGCTCTATTTTTGCTATCGAGAGCGATTTTTTGCTTTGAGGGAGGATTTGCGTTATTTTCGCTTCGTACTCTCCCTCTATGTAAACTTTCATCCCTTTTTTTATCTCTTGTTTCGGGGAGAAGGGAAACTCTATCTTCTTCTCTTCGCTTAATATTTTAACGAGAGGTTTTCCCGGCATCGCCAAATCTCCCTCTCTTTGGTATATTTTCGCGACCGTTGCTTTAAAAGGCGCCTTTATGAGGGTATAAGAGAGAAGATTTAGCTGGGATTTGAGTTTTGCTTGCTGGGCTTTTAATTCTTCCGTTTTTGCCTGAAGAGTTTTTTTCGAAGTTATGAATTTTGAATATTTAAGCTCTTTTGCGACTTTCGAAAAATCGAGCTTCTCTTTGGGCAAAGCTTTGGCTTTGTAGAGTTTTAGATTTCTTTCGTAAACGGATTTTGCGTATAGATAGTCGTTTTTTAAAGCTTCGAGTGAGGCTTTTAAGGATTCGATCGAGGCTTGAGTCGCTTTCAAAATCGCTTCTTGCGCTTTTATCGAAGCTTTTATCTCCTTATCGTCTATCGATACCAAAGGAGCGTTTTTTTCGACGCTCTCTCCCTCTTTGGCGTATATCTTTTCGATAAAACCGCTTATTTTTGATGAGAGGGAAGGATTTTTGACCGAAAGATAGGAGCCGAGAAAGACCCTTTTTTCTTCTATGCGCATGATTTTCGGTTTTGCCGTCTCTACGGCGATTTCTTTAACGGCCGGTGTGGGCAGGGAGGCTATCTCCTCCTTTTTCTTTTTCAAAAATAGAGCCGCCGCGGCGAGCGTTAAAATTATAACTGTTACGGTTATTATCTTTTTCATTTTTCACCTGCCTTTAGATAGTTTAGATACGCTTCTTTCATTTTAAGGTCGTATTTTGAGGATATGAGGTCGCTTTTTGCCTTGTTGTATTTTGCGATCGCATATAAAAGGTCGTACATGTCGCTGACTCCGTTTTGATATTTGATCTTTTCCGTCTCTTTTATCTTTTTTAGAAACAGAAGCTGTTTTTTTAAGGCTTTTATCTTCTCTTTGGCGTTTTGTATGTTTTTATCCGCCTCTTCAAGATCGCTTTTTAGTTTCAAAGCCGTGCTTTTTAGCTTCAATTTGGAGATGATTTCCGAGATTTTCGCTTTTTGGAGTTTCGATTTTCTGTTTCCGAAGTCGAATATCGGAATATTTAAGTTAACGGAGGTTTGCCAAAGCTCCTTTTCGTCTCCCGAAGCGAAGTTTTTGCCGTAATATGCGTTCAAAGAGAGTTTCGGATAGTAAAGGGCTTTTGCTTTTTGAGCGTTTTTTTCGCTCTTTTCGCTCTCAAGTAGCGCTTTTTTGTAAATGAGAGTCTCTTTTATGTCCGTATCCGGAGTCTTTTTTTCGAAATAGGGAGTCTTTTCTATCTTATCTATTTTTTCCTCTCCTATCAGTGAAGCGAGTTTGCTTTTTAATATTTTTATCGAGTTTTCTATGTTTACCACTCCGTAGTTTGCGTTTTCGAGATCGGAAGCCACCTTCAAAAGATCTATTTGAGCCTTTTTGCCGAGTTTTACTTCCTTTTTGGTATCTTCGTAGAGTTTTGAGAGAGCTTTTTTATAAGATAAGGCGGCTTTTTTTTGTTCTTTTAAGGTCAATATCTTAAAAAAGAGAGATTTTACATTATATATAAGCTCCTCTTTTGTTAGGTTAAACTCTATCTCGCTCTCTTTTTGGGCGAGTTTGGCTATCTCTATCGATCTAAGATCCGAAAAACCGCTAAATAGCATAACGTCATACTTTATTCCCATGCTTTTTATGATTTTGCTCGTGGTTATGTCCGGAGTTATCGGAGGAGTGATGGGAGATAGGGTTCTTGGGAGGTTGTATTTAGTATAGCTTCCCACCGCGTCTATTTTTCCGAGACTTTTTCCTATCGTTTCTCTCTTTTCTTCCTTTCTAAGCCTCTTTTTCTCTTTTCGGATCAGAACCGAAGGACTTTGTTTCAAAGCTTTGTCGACGGCTTCTTGCAAAGTCAGCGCGTTTACGGACGGATGGAAGAGAAAAACGCTTATGAAAAGAGCCGTTTTTTTATACATCTTTTTTTTCTCCTTTCAAAGCTATCAATATCTTTTTAGCCAATATGTCCGAGAGATTTTTTATATCCGGTTTCGGGGAAACCTTATACTCTTTGTCGATAAAAGAGATAACCTTTTGACGCATTTTGTAAGTGGTTTGATACATGATCAAAGGAGTGAGTATCATCATCTGAATCGCCATCGGGTTTTCCGTAACGAATATCTTTTTCTCTATTCCTTCGTTTATTATCGAGGTTAAAACCGATAGCGTCTTTGAAAGCTCTTTTGCCGCCGAGTTCGGCAGGTTTTCCCCCTCGCTTGCGAATTCGTAAGTTAAAATCGCCGCGATGTTTTTCTTCTCGTCCAAAAATTCTCCGAAACTTTTTATGTAGTTTTTTAGTTTTTGTTCGGGAGAGTTTGCCGCAGAAACCTTTTCTTGAACCGTTTTTGCCAAAAGTTTCAAATCTTTCAAAAGAGTCTCTTCGTATAACGCCGCTTTATCTTTAAAATGATAATAAATAGCCGCTTTCGTTACTTTCGCTTCTTTTGCTATCTCCTCCAAAGAGGTTTGATTGAAGCCTTTTTTTGCGAAATGTTTCGAGGCTATTTTTATGATTTCTTCCTTTTTGTTCCTTTTCAAAATTCTCCTTACTTACCGTTTAGTAAGTGTAGTATATAGTTATTTTTATAAATTGTTACTTAATTTATGTACAGATAACGTTTAGTTAACACTACTTTTTTATAATTTAAATATATTTTTTCAAAGGAGGATAAAATGAAAAGATTAGTTGCAGTAGCTGTCTTGGCTTTGGGAATCGCAGGTGGAGCTTATGCTACCGATTTTAGCTCTTATACTACTGACGAGCTTTTGGAAATGAGAGGAACCGTTGCGGTAGAGGATAGGGACGCTTTCAGAAGCGAGTTGCAAGATAGGCTTCAAAGTATGACTCCCGAAGAGAGAGCCGCTTACGATATCGGCAGGAACGGCGGAACGGGAAGCGGTTTGGGAATCCAAGACAGACTAAGAGACGGAAGCGGACTCGGAGGTATGCATCAAGGTGCCAATAGAGGCGGAAGAAGATAAAAATTTGGACGGAGAGGAGTTTCTCTCTTCTCCGCATTCAAAGCGGAGAATGAAGTTTGAATATCCGTTTTTTTATATTTTTGTCCGTCTGTTTTCTGTTGGCGGACGCAAGAGGCGTTAAAGACGATCTCGTATTGACTCTCGGATATCTTTATAACTCGAACGTAAATTCGAAACCGGATAACGAGGAGTTTATAAAGTATCTTCCAAAAAGCGACTATTTAAGAAAAAGCGATAGAGCTTTTTACTATGAAATTGGATATCTGCGCTCCAAAAATCTATCTCGTAAAGTTTTTTTTAATATTTCGTTCGATTTTAGGGGAAAAAACTATATCGATTCCGATAGATACGATAACGAAAAGATTACGATCAAAAACGAGTTTATAGCTAAAAGAGAGAACTTTTATTTTTATTTTCCGTTCCTTTTTTACGAAAGGAGAGAGGGAAAAGAGGAAAGCTTTTACGATCTGTTGAGAATTTCTTTCGATCCGGCGGTTAGTTACGGTTCTTATCCTTTGTATATTCGTTTCGGATTGTCGTTTAGAAAAAACCGCTATCGAAATTTAAGCGATTTCGATAATAAATTTTTTAGTGGAAATCTATTTGTTAAATATTTTATAGATTCTAACAAAAATTTCTCCGTTAAAAGTTATAGCGGAAAGAGTGTCGATGAATTTTCTCCGAATAAGGATTTTTACAAAGGCGTGATTTTATCTTACTATGAGGAAATTTTTGATTATGCTTTATATTTTGATATATTCTCACATTTTGCTTATCATAACTTTTATGATTCTTTTTTGGGATTTTATATAAGAAGAAAAGAGATAAACAGAGGTTTTTCCTGCTCCTTTTCATACTTTTTCGATAAAGGCGTTAAGGTGAGTTTTTCCTTTTATCACTCCAAAAACGCTTCCGCTTTCGAAATCTATAAATATAAAAAAGATATCGTAGATATAAAATTATCAAAAAGTTTTTAATAGAAATAGAATAGATAGAGAGGAGAGAGAAACCTCTCTATCATATTTTTTATTTATTTTTGTATTCCGTATTTTTGAGTCAATTTGCCAAATTCTTCCGAGCCTAAAAATTGATCCAAAACTTCGTCTCTGCTCATTCCTTGTTGGAGTTGACCTACCCAGTATTCCAATCCTCCTTGATCCGGATTTCTACCGAATACCGCTTTATAAGCCGTTTTTACAAAATCTTCATCAGATAAATTTTTGCTTTGCATTTCTTGAGAGTTAAAAAATTGATGTACTAATTTGGAACCGGTAATATCTCCATTTTGTAATAATTGAGACCAGTAGTTGACTCCCGCCGGATCCGCATCTCTTCCGAGCACGTATGCGTACATTCTCTCTAAAAACGCCGTTAATTCGTCTTGTTGATCGTAAGGAGCTATCGTATATTCTTCAACCGCCATATTGTTAAATTCGTTTGAGAAAGCAAACTCGTAAAATAGAAGCTCTCTCGTTAATCCCTCGTTTTGGAGTTGATTAACCCAATATTCCAAACCTGCGGTGTCGGGTTCTCTTCCGAGAAGTATTTCGTAAGCCATCGTTACGTATTCTTCGTCGCTCAGCTCTTGTTGTTGCAATTCGTCACTTTCGAATATGCTTTTTGCAACGTCTGTCGCGCTTACTTCCCCGTTCATAATTTTTTGCATCCAATAATCCGTTCCGCTCGGATCGGGCTCTCTTTTAAACGCGTGTTCGTAGAGAGTTTCTATATAGTTTTTGGCTTTGGTCGGATCAGTTTTAGGTTTTTGTCCGTGTTCCGAATCTCCGCCGCCTTGAGC
>CAZPVZ010000062.1:0-4335 GCA_964590185.1 uncultured Campylobacterales bacterium | reverse complement strand
GAGAGAGTTTTGTATTATGAAGCCTATATCGTAAAAGAGAGAGGCGGAGCCTACTACGATAACGAAAATACCAAAGAGGTTAAAAAATACGATATCTTAAACGAGGAGCAGTATCAATCTCTCGTCCAAAGATTCGAAGATACCGGATTTGACGCCAGAATGGGCGGAGAAGTGATAAAAGAGCTTTTGGAGGAGCTAGATCTCGTAGAGCTTTTGCATCAATTAAAAGACGAGATAGCAAATACCAATTCCGAAGCTAAAAAGAAGACGCTTATCAAAAGACTTAAAGTCGTGGAGGCTTTTGTCAATAGCGGTAACAGACCCGAATGGATGATGATTACCGTTTTGCCGGTTCTGCCTCCCGATCTTAGACCTCTTGTAGCTTTGGATGGCGGAAAGTTTGCGGTAAGCGATGTTAATGATCTTTATAGAAGAGTTATCAACAGAAACGCAAGACTCAAAAGACTTATGGATCTTGACGCTCCCGAAATCATTATAAGAAACGAAAAGAGAATGCTTCAAGAGGCGGTGGACGCTCTTTTCGATAACGGAAGAAGAGCCAACGCCGTAAAGGGAGCGAATAAGAGACCTCTTAAATCTTTAAGCGAAATCATAAAAGGAAAGCAGGGAAGATTCAGACAAAACCTTCTCGGAAAAAGGGTCGATTTCAGCGGCCGTTCCGTAATCGTAGTCGGTCCGGAACTTAAGATGGATCAGTGCGGACTTCCCAAACTTATGGCGCTTGAGCTTTTCAAACCTCATCTTTTGGCGAAACTTGAAGAAAAAGGCTACGCCACTACTATTAAGCAAGCCAAAAAGATGATAGATCAGCAAACGAACGAGGTTTGGGAGTGTCTTTCGGAAGTAGTCGATAACTATCCGGTTCTCTTAAACAGAGCTCCGACTCTTCATAAACTCTCCATTCAAGCTTTCCATCCCGTTTTGATAGAGGGTAAGGCCATAAGACTCCATCCTCTCGTTTGTTCCGCATTTAACGCGGACTTCGACGGAGACCAGATGGCGGTTCACGTGCCTTTGTCTCAAGATGCGATAGCCGAATGTAAAGTTTTGATGTTGGCTTCCACGAACATTTTGCTTCCCGCATCGGGTAAGGCGATAGCGGTTCCGACCCAAGATATGGTTTTGGGACTCTACTATCTTTCGCTGATTAAGGAGGATGCGAAAGGATCCAATAAGCTTTTCGCTTCTATAGACGAAGTTATGGTTGCTCTTGACGACGGGTCTTTGGAGATTCACGCCAAGATAAAAACGATGATTAACGGTAAAGTCGTCGTAACGAGCGCGGGAAGACTTATCGTTAAATCCATCCTTCCCGATTTCGTTCCGGAAGAGCTTTGGAACAAAGTGCTAAATAAAAAAGACATAGGAAATTTAGTCGATTATATCTATAAAAAGGGCGGGGTCGGAATTACGGCCGGCTTTTTGGACAATCTGAAAAACTTGGGATTTAAATACTCTACCGAGGCCGGAATCTCCATATCCATAGACGATATAAAAGTTCCTGAGAGCAAAGCCAAATACATAGAAGAGGCTAAGAACAAAGTAAAAGAGATCTCTCAACAATATGCGGCGGGACTCTTAACCGAGCAGGAGAGATACAATAAGATAGTCGATATCTGGACCGAGACGAACAATAAGCTTGCCAACGAGATGATGAAGCTTATAAAAGAGGATAAGAACGGTTTCAACTCCATCTATATGATGGCTCATTCCGGAGCGAGAGGTTCGGCTACGCAGATTAGACAGCTTGCGGCTATGAGAGGTTTGATGGCGAAACCGGACGGAACGATTATCGAAACTCCGATCGTTTCGAACTTTAGAGAAGGGCTTAACGTTTTGGAGTACTTCATCTCCACTCACGGAGCGAGAAAAGGTCTTGCCGATACCGCATTGAAAACGGCAAACGCCGGATATCTAACGAGAAAGCTTATAGACGTCGCTCAAAACGTGAGAATAACCGAGTATGACTGCGGAACTCACGAAGGTATAGAGATAACCGATATCACCGTAAGCGGAGAGCTTATAGAGTCTTTGGAAGATAGGATTTTGGGAAGGGTTCTCGCCGCCGATATTATAGACTCCATAACCAACGAAGTTCTGTTTAGCGAAGGAACTTTGATAGACGAAGAGAAAGTGAAAGTGATAAAAGAGGCCGGAATTAAATCGGCCGTTATCAGAACACCGATAACATGTAAAGTGAAAAAGGGCGTTTGCGCCAAATGTTACGGTTTGAACTTGGGAGAAGGAACTTTGGTTCAACCGGGAGAAGCGGTCGGAATCATCTCCGCTCAATCTATCGGAGAGCCGGGAACTCAGCTTACTCTAAGAACCTTCCACATCGGAGGAGCGGCTTCCACCGAGAAGATAGACAGGCAGGTTATCGCACAAAAAGAGGGTTTTATCAGATACTATAACATCAGATTTTACGAAACCAAAGATGGCAAAAGACTCGTAGCCAACAGAAGAAACGCCGCCGTTTTATTGGTCGAGCCGAAAATCAAAGCTCCTTTTAACGGAAAAATCTCCGTAAAAACGGCTCACGAGGATATCTTTATTTCGGTAGAGAACGACAAAGGTGAGATCGTAAAATACACTCTAAGAAAGAACGATTTTGCCAAACCTAACGAGCTTGCAGGAATAGGCGGCAAAGTGGAAGGAAAATTTTATATTCCTTACTCCGACGGCGAAGAAGTGAAAGAGAACGAGAGTATCGTCGAAGTTATTAAAGAGGGATGGAACGTTCCGAATCGTATTCCTTACGGAGCCGAGCTTAAGGTCGAAGACGGAGAGCCGATCGCTCAAGAGATTAAAGCGGGAGCGACGGGAGTTATTAAGTATTATAAATTGAAAGGCGACTATTTAGAGAGGTTCAAAGAGGTTAAGAAAGAGGAAGTGGTAAACGAGAAAGGACTTTTTGCGGTAATAGCCGATAAGGATAACAGAGAGGCTGCGAGACACTATATCCCGAGAAATTCCATTATTCATTTCGGAGACGACGAGGAGGTTTCTTCCGATTCGGTAATAGCCTCTTCCAAAGAGAATCAGGTCAAAGTGGTTGCGGAGTGGGATCCTTATTCCGATCCTATTTTGGCGGAAGAGGCCGGAGTCGTCTCTTTTGAAGATATCGAACCGAACATTACCGTTACCGAGCAGTATGACGAGCTTACCGGTCAAAGCCGTCTCGTGGTTAACGAGTATTTCCCGAGTTCGTATAAACCGGCTATCGTAATAGCTACAAAGAGCGGAGGAATAAAAAGATATATCCTCTCTCCGAAAACTTCCATAAACGTTGAAGACGGACAAGAGGTCGAGGTGGCTACGGAGCTTGCGAAAACTCCTAAAGCCCTTGCGAAGTCTAAAGACATTACGGGAGGTTTGCCGAGAGTAAGCGAACTTTTCGAAGCGAGACGACCCAAAAACGCGGCCGTTATTTCCGAAGTGGACGGAATCGTTAGATTCGGCAAGCCTTTAAGATCCAAAGAGAGAATCTATATAGATACGGAAGACGGCAGAACTTTCGAATATCTGATAGACAAAAACAGAGAGATTTTGGTTCACGAGGGAGAATTCGTTCATGCCGGAGAGCAGTTGACCGACGGCGTGATATCTCCTCACGATATTTTGAGGATACAGGGAGAAAAGGCTCTATATAACTATCTCGTAAGCGAAATTCAGCAAGTTTATAGAAGACAGGGAGTTGCGATTTCGGATAAACATATAGAGATTATCATATCTCAGATGTTAAGACAGGTAAAAATCATAGATAGCGGCGATACCAAATTTATTGTCGGTGATTTGGTAAGTAAAAGAAAATTTATGGAAGGAAACGAAGAGGTTATAAAAATGGGAGGCGAACCGGCCATAGCCGAGCCTACGCTTCTTGGAATTACGAGGGCGGCTATCGGGGCCGACTCGATTATCTCCGCGGCCTCCTTCCAAGAGACTACGAAAGTATTGACCGAAGCGAGCATCGCAGGAAAGATCGATTATCTTGAAGATCTTAAAGAGAACGTTATTTTGGGTAGAATGGTGCCTGTCGGAACGGGCTTTTACAAAAATAAAAAGGTTAAATTGAAAAAAGTCGAAGAGGAAAATAATTAAATTTTCTTTAAATTAAAGCAATTTTAATATTTAGTTGAGTAAAATTGCAAGTATTTTTTAAAAAAATATCATTAAGAAAGGAAAAGATGTGCCTACCATTAATCAGTTGGTAAGAAAAGAGAGAAAAAAGGTGATTAAAAAATCCAAATCGCCTGCTCTTGTTAAATGTCCTCAAAGAAGAGGCGTTTGCACGAGAGTTTATACGACCACTCC
>CAZPVZ010000061.1:0-10490 GCA_964590185.1 uncultured Campylobacterales bacterium | reverse complement strand
AAATATTATCAAACCTTACAAATTCGGATATAAAATATAAAGTTGTTAAAACATTTGATGATTTAGGATAATCATCCTATCCCTCAACCCCTTCAAAAATATAACGGACAAATTCTACATCCATAAAAAATTTCTAACGCTTCCATTAAAAAGATTCAAGAAAACTAAAAAGACGATTTTGCAAGTGATATCATAAAGGCTAAAAGCCTTTATGGTTGCTTTATGTATTCAACTAAAAGATTTAAAAGTTTTTTTCTATTTCCCTTTTCGGAAGCAAGTTTTTCAAATATCACAACTCCTCGTTTATCGCTTATCATAGGATTGGCTTTATGGTCTAAAAGAAGTTTGCTTATTTCGTAAGCCGTATCGACATCTTCAAACATCAAAGCCCTCTCAAGCGGATAATAATCGTGCGAATCCTTTATATTCGGATCCGCTCCGTTTTCCAAAAGAATCTTTACAAGTTCCGGAGATTGCTGAATAACCGCTCTTTGGAGAGGAGTATATCCGTAAATGTCCTTAACGTTCGGATCCGCTCCGTATTTTAATAAAAGTTTAGTCAATACGGCGGAAGATTTTATAACTGCTCTATGCAAGGGAGTATATCCGTTTTTATCCTTTATATTAGGATTCGCTCCGTTTTTTAACAACACTTCCACCACATCGACGAGATTGTGAATAACCGCAAGATCCAGCGCGGTATATCCGTGTTTATCCTTAAAATTTATTTCATCTTTATTAATCTTCTGTTTTAAAAGAGCTTTAACGAAATGAAGTTTCTCCTCTTTCGTGAAATCTTTATTTACGATCGTTCTTTGAATAACGGTATAACTTTTTGCAAAAGAGTTGTTCGATATAAAAAATATAAACGGAATAAAAAATAGCAAAACTCTCATTTTTCTTTCCTTTAAGTTTACAATTAGCATACTATTTTTTAATATTTTTATTTATAATACAACAAAGTTAATTAAAATTAACTTATTTAAAAAACGCTTTTTCTAAGAATACTTTAAGACGGATTTTTGCAAGTTCTGTTTTCATCTTTCCATCTCTTTATAAAATCCTCAAAACTCCTATCCATTTCTATCGTTTTGCTCCCGAAATAGGGAAGATGGCCGTAAACAAAAGAAAACTGCTCCTTAGCTCTCTCTTCGCTTCTGCATTTTACGGCAAACTCGTAAAGAGCGGCTACGAAAGAGGTTCTATCCGCTCCCGACCTGCAATGTATCAAAATCGGTTTAGGAGCTTTTTTTAATATTTGCACAAGCTTAAGACTTTTTTCATAAGGAATATAATCTCTCGAACCTATTTTAAAATCTATAAGTTCGACTCCGAGTTTTTCGGCTATCTCTTTTTCATGCTCATACCAAGGGCTCCTAAAAGTATTCTTCCCTCTTAAATTTAAAATGGATTTGATTTTATATTTTTTAATGTGTTGCGGCAGATTTCTCGTATATAGCTGGGCGCTTCTGTAAGCGTCGTCATCTATTTTATGAAAATTTCCGAATATAAAAATATAAAACAGATTTAAACTTCCTACGCCTATAGCAAAAATTATAATAAAAAGAAGCAAAAAAGAGGCTATTTTCTTTCTAAAACCCGAAGAAAAAGCGAATACTTTTCTCAATATAAACCTATCCGTTTTTAATTTTTAATCAACGGACAAATATTATCAAAAACCTCGTTTACTTTCAAGGACGGAAAGGGAAAAGAGCAAACTCTTTTCCCGTCTATATTAAGAAGGAGATGAAGAATTATTTCTTAATATGTTTCTGATAAATATCCCATCTCGGATAAACGAAAACGGTCTTTCTATCGACGAAAATCTTTTTGGGATCGTCAACCGCATACGCTCTAATCGTAATAGGTATCGGAGTATCTTTTTCCATACTTTTTACGAGAACTTTGTTCGTTTGCAAAATCACTATCTTCTTAACTTTTTTACCTTTAATAAGTTTAAACGGCTTAGAAGGTCTTTTGATAGTGATGTCTTTATTATCCAATACTTTAAAATAGTATTTATGATCTTTTATATCCGTATTTTGGAATAGGAATATATAAGAGTTCTCAACCACTCCGTTCGGTTTAATCTTATAAAGCTGACTCGTTCTGTTTATATTCAAAAGCATATGCTCTTTTTTCGTTCCCATCCAAAAAAGAGCCGCCAAAACGGCCGTCAAAGCCACCATATAAGCTACGACCCTAAATCTGAAAACCCTCGTCTTACCGCCGCTTTCGAGAGCGTAATAGCTCGTCCATCTAACAAGACTCGGTTTTCCCAACGCTCCCATCACTTTGGTACACGCATCCGCACACTCAAGACAGTTGATACATTCAAGCTGCATACCCTTTCTGATATCTATATGCGTCGGACACACCTTAACGCAGGATTCGCACAGAGTACATTCCGCATTTTCTCCGTTAATCTCTATAAGTTCGTTTTTATTGTGAACGATCTTTTCTATAACGTGTTTTTCCGGATCCTCTTTATAGATTACGCCTCCCCTTTTATAATCGTAAACGGTTTGGAAGGTATCATCGTCATACATAACGGACTGAACTCTCGCATAAGGACATATATAGATACAAAAGTTCTCTTTGATAAAAACAATATCAATAATCAAAAAGAGAGCCAAACCTATCCAAAAGCCCATCAATACCGGATGATTCGCCGGATCTTGGATATATCTGAAAAAATCCTCCGGAGGAACGAAATACCATAGAAAATCAGCCGCCGCGATAAAAGCCAAAACGGACCACAACAAGATAGCCACCACCCGTTTGGCTTGATTCGAAGGTTTGCTCCAATCCGGCTCTATCTGCTTATTGCTTATCCTTTTTCTAAGATGAAGCAGTTTAGTCTCAAACAGATCCCTATAAATCACCCTAAAAATGGTTTGAGGACAAGACCAACCGCACCAAACTCTTCCTCCCAGAGTCGTAAGAAAGAATATTCCCAAAAAGAGAAGAAGCAATATAAACGGCATCAAATAAAGCTCTTGCATATCGAATCTAACGAAGAAGAGATGCAATTGTTTATGATCGAAATTCAATAGAAAAAAGTGATTGCCGTTTATCTTTATAAACGGCAATATCAACGATACGACGGTAACGATGGCGAAAAAGCCGTATCTTTTGTATCTATAAGGAATCCACCCCTTTAGATACTCTTTAGCCTTATTCTTCTTAGCGCCTGTAGATGCTGTTGCCATTTCATTTCCTTATCTGTAAAATTTTACATTTAGTTTGAGGTAAAGTCTCGGACTTATTTTCAATACTCCCCTCTATAGCAGTAAGCTCTTTCAAATTTCTCGATTCTATATAATCTCTCAAAGAAGTTCTGCTTATATTTAAAATCTTGGCAATTTCCGTTACATTCTTTCCCTCCTTCAAATATTTAATAATTTCGTCTCTATAAACGTCATATTTCGATTTCGAAATGCTTCCTTTAGGCCTTCCGAGTTTTTGAGAAGTGAGATTGCTCTCTCTTATCTCGTTCAAAAGAGATATCACGACTCCCGCCTCGGCCTTTTTGGAAATAACGATATCGTATTTACATACATGAATCTCTACGTCTCTTATAAAAAGACAGTTCAATATTTTAACTATTTCTTCTATTTTAAAACTTAAAAGATTAAGTTCGTAAACAAATAATCTATCTTTAGGATGCAAAGCGTGTAGAAAATCTATAAGTTCCTCCCTCTCCTCCAAATTTTTAGTAATCGGAGAAACCTCTATAACTTTCTCGTCTATTTTATAACCGTGCTTTACGGCATAATCTTGAATCGCTTTTTCCTGCGTTACTATCGTGTATCTTTTGCTTTTTACCCTTAAATATGAAAAATTCATGCTCTTTCTTGATATTAGAAAATTTTTTTATGATAATTATTATATACTTTTATTTAAGTAGTGAAAGTATAGCATTAAATGGCGATAAAAGTCAAGGGAAAAAATATTTTCATCGTCGTATTATAAGCAATATTTAACATAATAAAATTTATCGATTATTAAAACCGATATTTTATAAAACTTTAAAAGCTATTAATATATTATTGTTTTAGAATTATTTCAGCAAAATTTTTCAAAGGATTAATTTCATGATCAAAAAAAATCTGTTTCTATTGCCGCTCTCTCTCATATCCGTTTCATATTTAAGCGCAAACGACGATTCTTATGAGATTCCCTCCTATCTGCATCCGGGAACGAATCTCGAATCGATGAAACTCTCTCATATAAATCAGTTATGGAAAGCCCCCTACAATCTGACCGGAGAAGGAGTGAAAGTAGCCGTAGTGGATTGGGGACAAATCAGAGTAACCCATCAAGAATTTCAAAAAGAGGGAAAAAGCAGAGTCGTTATAAAAGGCAAAGAGAACGAAAAGCAGCCCCCCAACGAACACTCCACCTTTTTAGCGGGCATAATAGCCGCAAAAGGAGTGAATCCGAAAGCCAAAGGAGCGGCGGAAAACGTTTTGCTTTACAGCTACTACGCGCCGGAAGCGAGCTATTCGCGCGCGGTCTTGAAAGCTTACGAAGAGGAAGGGATTACGATATCCAATCACGCATATCTTTATACCGACGTTCAATATGACGGCGTTTATGACAACGAGGCCCATTTTATGGATAAAGCGGTGTACGAACACCCTTATCTTAACGTATTTATGGCGGGAGGCAACGACAGAGGACACGAAAACGAAGGAAACTACAAGCAGTTAAAAGGTCCGAGAACCTGTAAAAACGTCTTTACCGTAGCGGTTACGATGAACGACGGCAAAGAGATAGCTCCCTACAGCAACAGAGGACCTGTAAACGACGGAAGAATCAAACCCGACTTCGCCGTAGCGTCTCCGGGAAACAGCTACGTTTTATCCACCGGAAGCAGATCCGACGACGACTATATAATTAGAGGCGGCACAACTTCCGCTACCGCAAGAGCGGTCGGAGCGACGGCTCTTTTGCTCGAATGGTATAAAAAATTAACGGGCAAAAGCGAAATAAGACACGATCTTTTAAAGGCTTTATACATAAATACCGCAAGCGATAGAGGAAGAAAAGGTCCGGATTACGTGTACGGATTCGGCGTTATAGATCCCAAAAAAGCCGCCGACGTGCTTTGGAGCGTAATTTCCGAAAGATCCTTAATAAAAGAAGACGAAATAGACGCTCAAACCGTAATAAAATATAAAATCTCCCTAAAATATCCCTCCGACATAAAACTCACGATGGTATGGATAGACCCTCCCGGTCCGGCGGAGGATCCTCACATTCCCGATACTCGAAAACCTACGCTCGTAAACGATTTGGACATATGGGTGGAAAAAGACGGAAAGAAATATTATCCGTTCTCTCTTGACGGAGAACATCCCGAAAAAGAGGCTACGGCCGAAAGTTTCAACAGAGTTGACAACGTAGAGCAAATAGAGATAAAAAATGCGCAAGCGGGAGAATATATAGTATATGTAAAAGCGCATAAACTAAACACGAAAAGTCAAAAATACACGATAGTTTCGAATATTTTTATGGAAAGACTATCTCCGATCAAAAGCTCCTCCCAAGAAAGAGAGGAGTTCATAGCGCGATACTATAAAGACATTTTAAACAGAAACGCGAGCGAAGAGGAGATAAGATTTTGGGAAGAGGAACTCTCCTCAAAAAGGATGAGCGCACTCGACCTTGCCGAATTTTTCTTCAATTCCAAAGAGTTCGAAGAAAAAAACGTAAGCGATAGAGAGTTCATAAAAAAAGTTTATAAAGCCATGCTAAATAGAGACGCGGACGAAGAGGGCGAAGAGTATTGGTTAAAAAGACTTCGGGACGGTTCGACTTCGAGATCTCTTATCATATACGAATTCGGTTTTTCTAAAGAGTTTGAAAATCTTTGCAAAAAATTCGACATCGAACCGTTTAAAAGAGAGGACTATCTCGAAGCTTTCGTAAAAAGACTCTATATTTTAGTTCTCGGAAGAGAATACGATCCAAAAGGTCTGAACGATTGGGTTAAAGCCCTAAAAAACGGAGAGCAAACCGCAAGCTCCATAGTTAAAAACTTCTTCTTCTCCGAAGAGTTTTTAAATAAGAATATAGACGAAGAAGAGTTCGTAAAGATAGCCTATCTTACCATTTTAGGAAGAGAAGCGAGCAAAGAGGACCTAAATTTTTGGAGAGAAAAACTCGTTAAAAAAGAGATTTCCGAAGAAAAGCTTTTGGACGATTTTCTAAATTCTAAAGAGTTTAAAAATTTGGCCGAAAAATATCGTATAAAAGTAAAGTAACGGCGGCCTTTAGGCCGCTACTATGGATCGCTCTTTTAGGTATTGTTCTATTTTTTCTTCGCAAAACTCTATCAAATCGTATATTTCGTAATCGGTAAGATTATCGAAATTTTCATACGGAGCGCACAACACCAACTCCCCATCCTCATTAATAACCCCGTCTTTAAAAAGAGACTCTTTAGTCTCTTTATATATTTTGTAAATATCCGTTTCGTTTAAAATTTTTTTACAATATTTTATAAAATTGTTTTTAATTATTTTCTTTATGTTTCTATTGTTATGTTGTAAAAGAGCTAAAATGAATATGCTCTTGAAAAAGTGTTCTTCATCCATTCTGGAATCTACGTAAAGCTTAAGTTTATGGTAACATTTGCTCATCTTTTTCCCCTCTGTCATAAACAATCCTGACAATAGTTTTAAACAACTTATATAATTAATACATTCAGATTATAAGGGAAAAATCTTTAATACTGGCTTATAATTAATTAATTTAGACAATTAATTTTTAGAGTTTAGAAAAATTGTAAACTTTTAAGAGAGAAAAACAAGCGAGACGGCAAAATGAGAAAAAAATCTATCTGCTATACAAAAAACCTATGCCTATCTTATTTACGTTTCTGTTGTAATCTATCAAGCTCTCCCCATATCCATTAAAAAACTGAATATATCCGAAACTATTTTTAAAGTATTTTACAGGAAACGACCAGTTAAGCTCTATCGCCCCTCTATTGCGTTTTTTTCTCAAATTATTTCTAAGCATCATAGTTAAAAAATGCTTTCCGAAAGGATACGATATCCTAATCTCCCCGTAACCCAAATATGACTCTATATCGGGATTGTCATCTCCTTTTGTATCGGAAGGAAATCTTTTTTCTCTTTCCGGTATCCTATACCATCCTTTAACGGAATACAAAAGCCCGTTGGCATGGAAAAGAGCCTCGGCATATATCCTGTTCCAAGATCTGGAAAGCTCCCCCTTTTGTCCGTTGGATTGATGATTCAAAGCGATACGAAAGGCATCCATGTGAAACTTCCCGTGAAGAGGAAAAAGAGCGAAAATTTCCGGCTCGTAGTTGGTCTCTCTAAAAGGCGCGGAATCGGCGTAAATTTGCCAGTAAGACTGCTGAGTATAACCGAAAAACAGCGTCTCTCCGACCCCTAAAAGATTATAAAAAAGAGGCTTCATAAAGCTTATCTGAAATTTAGCCTCGTACTTTTCCCTACCCTCTTTAGAAACGCTATCGTAAGTAAAAGGAATAAAATAGTTGGATTTGTAAGGATATAGACCGAAATTCCTCGTCAAATACTGTTTTATGCTTTTTTGCGTCTCTTTATCGCTGTATTGGTCTATCAAAGAGTTGAAACTCTCCTGCAAATTTATAATAGGCTCTATTTTAATCTCGTCTTTCTGTTTTAAAAAAGCAAGTCTTTTGGCTACTTTACAATCCTCCCACTCTTTCGCTTTTTTCGGATTTTTCCTTATGCCTATTCCGTATCTGTACATCATGGAAACTTGCATGCAAGAAAACTCGTCAAGTCTCATCGCCGCTTTCATATAGTAGCTAAAAGCCCTTCTTTCGTTTTTCTCAACCCCGTATCCTCTCTCATACATGGAGGCTACCGTTTTGATAGCCTCTATATCTCCGTTTTTCGCCTCCTTCTCCCACTCTTTGAAACTTTTGGAAAAAAGAGAAATCGCCATAAAAACCGAAATTAACAAAAACCTCTTCATATCTCCTCCGGTTTGGACCACTCTTTTATTTTGTCGCTATACTTCTTGTAAATAATCTCCCCGCTCTCCTTATCCTTTGCTTGAATATAAAGATGAAGCGAATTTCTGTACTGATCCGGTATCATCAAAACCCAATCGCTCTCGCTCTCCCAAATCTTAACTCCGTCGATAGTAGAGGACTTTTTGCCTTTAGCTTCTTTTAGAAATTTCCTCATCATCTTTCCTTTGAGAGCATGAGAACAGGGGATGTTTATCTTCGTATAATAAAACGGTTTCAGCTCTTTTACTATTTGAGAAATCTTCAAATCGTGTCTGCTTAGCATCTCTATAATCTTCAAAGCGGCATAAATGGAATCCCTATGCACGGAAAATTCCTTGAAAGCGAAATTTCCCTCTACCGTCGCTATCAAATCGAACTCTCTTAACTTATCTATCTTAAAGTTCAGATATTTGCCCCTTTTAATCTCCAAACCGCTAAAAAAACCGTCCATCACGTCCGGAGCCCAAGTAGGAAGAAAAACTTTCAAAGTTTTTCCCATGCTTTGAGCTTCAAGATTATAAAGATACAATACGGTCAAAAGAAATCTGCTCTTTTCCAAAACCTCTCCTTCGTCCGTAACCATGGAGATTCTTTGACCGTTGGGATATATCAAAACACCGAAATCCATTCCCAAATTTTTAACTATTTTGGAGACGCTTTTTTTATTCTTCTCTTTTATATAGTTAATGTCGGAAAGTTTCCTCTCGTCCCTGTAAGCGTTTAAAACGATGTTTTCTATCTGCAAATCGTTTAAAATCTGAGGAAAGATATCGGCCGTATTTCCGTTCATCAAATCTATAACTATGCTAAAGTCCTTTCTTATGATTTTATGATCTATGGTTCTCTTTATCGCCTCCAAATAGGCATGACACTCTTCATGATACTGTGTTTCGGTTACGGCTCCTATTTTTATGAAATCAACTCTTCTAAACTTCTCTTTGAAAAAATTCTTTTCCACGCTTTTGGTAAAAGAGGTATCGAACCTCAAAGCGTGCTCGTTAAAAAAAGTGATGTTCGTGCTTAACGGATCGAAAATGGATTGCTGAAAATGCACTCCCGCTATAACGTTAGGGTTGTTTTCCAAATTATATCGCATGGCGGAAGAAGGCATGATCTTTAGATCTATGACGTTTATCCCCGTAGCCAACAAACCTCCGACGAATATCCTCTTTAACATCCTCGAGCTTCTGTGATAATCGGAAGAGATAAAAACGGTGGAACCTACGGGAAGCTCGCTTCCGAAAGCCTCCGCGAGTTTGGCCGTCACTTCGCAAGACAATTCTATATTGGACCTTCCTCTTACGCTTCCGTTTTCAAAAAGAGCGTTTTTATATTTACTTCCCAAAACCACGTTACTGCTTATTATCGCCGCCTCGTCTATGATCTTGTCCGGCCATATCACTATATCCTTATCTATGGAAACGAGTTCTCCTATCTTGCACCCCTCGGCAAGTATCATTCCCACTTTAGCCTTTACGTTTTTCCCGATAATGTTATCGTTGCATATAACGCTATTGTTTAAAACGCATCCCTTATCTATAAAAACGTTTTCCCAAATAACGCCGTCTCTTATTTTGCAATTTTCTTTTAAAACAGTATTTTTCCCTATAACGACGTTATGAAGCTTGCATCCCTTACCTATCCTGACGTTTTCGTCAATTACGACCTTGCCTATTATCTCAACGTCCTCTTCAAGTTCGAAATTCCCCTTAGAATATAAAACTCCGTCCGGAAAAACCCTTTTCTCTCCCTCTATCTCGAATTTGACTCTTTCGTTTAAAATATCGTCGTGAACGTCTCTATAACTCTCCGGATTGCCAACATCCCTCCAATAACCCTCCGCATTATACCCCAAAAGTTCTACGCCCTCTTCCATCAAAGCGGGAAAAAGATCCTTTGCAAAGTCGAAATTCTCTTTTTGAGGTATATAATCCAAAATCTCGGGCTCTATAATATATATACCCGTATTTATCGTATCGCTGAAAACCTCTCCCCAGCTCGGTTTCTCCAAAAACTTCTCTATCCTTCCCTCTTCGTCCGTTATAACGACCCCGAATTCCAAAGGATTCTCGACGGAAGTTAGAGTTATCGTAAGTCTCGAATGTCTCTTCTCGTGAAAATCGAAAATCTTTTGGAAATCGAAATCGGTAACCAAATCGCCGCTTATTATTATGAAATTGTCGTTTCCTATATGCTCTTGAGCCATCTTTACTGCGCCGGCGGTCCCGTAATCCTCGTCCGGAATAACATAGGTTATGTTGATACCGAAATCTTTTCCGTCTTTGAAATAATTTTGAATAACCTTCGGTTTAAAATAGAGCAAGACTATAAAATCTTTAATGCCTAAAGACTTTAGAGTCATCATCGTATGTTCCATCATCGGTTTGTTCATCACGGGGAGCATGGGTTTGGGTCTGGAGTTCGTAAGAGGCTGAATCCGAGTCCC
>CAZPVZ010000060.1:0-15003 GCA_964590185.1 uncultured Campylobacterales bacterium | reverse complement strand
TTTAATATCTCTAAACTCCCCATCATACTCCCTTAGTTCTACGATATTTGGCAGCATCTTTGTTCTAAAAAATCTTCTATAATAGAGCCTCGCTTTTATATGCAGTGCAAAAGTCGCCAAGATTGCCGCACGCTTGTCTATATCGCATCCGTATAGATTTTTTTCCAAAATTAGTTTAGCAATATCTTTTTTTAGATAGCCTCTTTCTTCATAAATCTTTGCCAATAAATCAAAAGCGTATGTGAGCATATGACCGCTTCCGCAACAAGGATCTAAAACTTTTATCTCTTCTGGCGATTTTACCTTTAAAAACTCCTCACTCTCTTGTTCGATGAAATAGGGCATATCCCCTTTTAAAGCTGAATTTGGATTGTTTAAGAGCCAAAGCCTTCCAAGAGAGTTTTCTACCAGGTATCTTACAATCCAGTGAGGCGTAAAGAGCTGGGTCACGGCCGGAATTTCAGAAGTTTTATATCTGCTTTTTTTACTCATTGCTTCATCTTTTTTTTCGCTGATATAAAACTGATATAGCCACCCTATAAGCTCTACATCTTTAGCCTCATCAATAGCTTCTACCACTTTTGCTCTGATGGAATTTGGACTTAAAAGATCTTCAGGAAGCAAAAGCTCAGTAAAATCATCAATCTTTTCAAACATATAAGGCATTAATTCATTATAATAGTTGCATACTGCTACAAAGAGCATTTTATAGGCTTCATTTTCCGCATTTTTAGTATTTATCCGCCCGCCTATGAGGGCATAAAATTTTTCAATGTCTAAGTATTTTTTGATATTTTCATCAATGTCACCGGCTTTTGCATCTGTTAGAATTTGGGGTATATCTCCTTTGCCTGAAAGAATCTTTTTTGATGTAATTTTATTTAACTCCATAAATCTTAAAGCTATTAATCTGTTAAACCAAGTATATGCAACCTCTTCTATAAACTCTTCTTTTTGGGACTCTTTTTTAATTTTTTCTATTTTATCTTTATTTTTATCATAAAGCGCTAGATTTTTTTTATATTCATCACTTGTTAGATACTCTATTTTTGCTTTTACAATATCTTGTAATTCAACTCTTGCATTTATTGCAAATTTCTTTAATTTTGATTTATCCATTTTAAGCCCCTAAAGAATTATCTTTTTGCGGTTTTTTATCTCATTTAGTAGATTTTCTTTAAGACTGTTTATAAAATCTTCCACATCTTTTTGAGTTTCTAAAATCTGCTTTGATTTTGGAATCAAAGATGAAAAATGCTCAAGCTTTACCTCTTCTTTAGTAAATTCCGCCATTTTTTCATATGCATCTTTTAAATATCTATTTATCGACTCTTCGCTTGAGAGTTGTCTGATAGTATCGATGCTAAAAGAGTTATCGATTTGATTTTTTATATATTCAATCGGCTTTATAATTTTATATCTATCTGACTTGGTTACTTTTTGAAAATCTTTGCTTTTTTGAATCTGCAAAATCAGTTCATCTATTCTTTTTTTTGCTTTTGATTTTTCATCCTCTATTAAAGGGTAAATCATTTTTTTTATATCTTCAATTTCCAAATATATATTTTGCAGTTTTGAACTTTTATAGATATTTTTCTCTTGAAGCTCTTTTTCAAAATTTTCTATGTCAATGTCTAAATATCTAAGATTGCTACGGTTTTCTTTTAAAAATCTTTTTATATCATCATAAATCTTTCTTCTATCCCCCTTAAAAAACTCAGAAATTGGCAAAATAATCTCTTCGCTGATATCCAAAATGTCATCTTCAGCTCTAGTTAGCTCATCAAAAAAGCTATCAATATCCAAAGAATTTAGTTCTTTTAATAAACTTAGCGCTTTATCAATATCTGAATTAAAAGGATAATTTAGATTTTTATAGTTTTGTAATTCATAAATGGTTTTGTCGATTTCATCTTTAACTTCTTTATAAAGCTCATTTGCATCATTTTTAGACCTAACATTAGGAAACATCTCTTGAACTATTTCGAGAACAACTGAAGGCACTTTTTTAGTAGTTTTTGGTAAAATGATTAAACTTTGATATGTTCTTGTATTTAAAAGAATCTTTTTTGCCTCTTCTTTGTTAATTGAAGTAGAGTTATATCTAATATCTATAAGTTTTCTTGCAAGCAAAGATGCAATTTGGGACAAAACTGCGTTAACATACCATCCATAAGGTCTTTTTTGAAAAAACTCTAAGATATTTGATAGTGTTAAAATTTTATTTTCATTTTTATACCTTTGAATAAGATTTAATACCTCTTTTTCAGCTTGAGGTAAAACATCAAGTGATCCGGCATACAGATCATCACTTTTTGAAAGTATCAAAGAAATATCATTTTCAGTATAAATTTTTTCAAGAAGGCTAATATAAGGATAAATTGACTCTATAACCTTTTCAAAACCGCTCTCAAGCCTGTTTTTTATATCTTTAGTAGCAATATTTAATTTTTTACCGTTAAAATAAAGATATGCATCTTCAAATGCAATTTTTAGGTCGTTTAAGAGCTTGTCTCTTCTTTTTTTATTATCCTCCGCTTTACTTTGTAAAATAATCCTCTCTTCCAAAGAGAGATTTGAGCTATGTTTTTGAGGAAGATATGTATTTGTTTGAACATATTTTTCCAGCTCTTTTTCAAACTCATAACTTAAAGGCATATAAACAATTAAATCATAACTACCCATAGATTTTCTTATAAGCTCATCCTCGCTCATATCCTTAGTTATGATATTTAGATTTAATTCCTCCTCTTTTCCTTTTATTATTTGAGAATCTATCTTTTTACCGAAGTTATAATCTTGCTGATTCTTCTT
Source organism: uncultured Campylobacterales bacterium (assembly GCA_964590185.1). Classification (GTDB taxonomy): domain Bacteria; phylum Campylobacterota; class Campylobacteria; order Campylobacterales; family JAADDG01; genus JAADDG01. Next base: position 12,189 of record CAZPVZ010000060.1, on the reverse strand, counting down.
ATATCTTATCTTTTTTAGTTTTATAATATCATCATACAGCCAATTAGCTAATTCGCCGATAAGTTTTGCATCATCTATCTTAATTGAATTGATTTCATTTTCAATATCTTTTTCTGTATCTGTTAGATATTCATAAACATCACCCACTTTTTGGATATATGTTTGGCTTAAGAGTCTATTTAGCGCATTTTGTACATTTTCTTTTAGTTTAGAAAAATTTACTTGCGTATTATCAACTAACAATGTAGCGATATTATCCAAGTTAGCTTCAAACTCTTTTACATATTTAATCATAAAAAGAGTTTTTAAAACTTTTAGGCTAAACTCATCTAAAATATTCTCAGCCTTATTTATCTCTGTTTGAATCTCTGCTCGAATAATTCCAGAAATCCCATCAAAAAACATATCAAAAGTAACAAGCTTTCCTACACTCTCAGTAGCAATAGATTTTGCAATAGTTTGTACAACATCAAGCATACTTCTCTCACCGGTTGACTGATGTCTTCCTTGAAAAACGCTGTGATTTGAGAGATTTTTTATGCTTGATTGAAATAGATCTAATTGGTAGGGGATAAAAGGATACCATGCGGCAAAATCAACTGAATTTTCATAGCTTTTATAACCTCTTGTATGTTCGCTAAACCGAAGAATTGATTTTAAAGAGTTTTCAACCTTTTGATAATGGACGATCAAATCCTCTTTAGCTTCTTTTGTTTTTTCTAAGAGTCTCTTTTGAATTACCTCATTTGCATTTTGGCTGGTAAGGTTTAATTTGATTTTAAATCTTCCAAGAATTTTTGAAAAATCATTTTCCATTTTTGCATCACTATTTACCAAATCACTAACGGCAGATTGACTTGTAACTATAACCCAGGCTTGTCCTTGGCACTCAGTTGAGAGAGTTTCCACAATTGTTTGTAGATTTAGCATAAGCTTGGTATTGTCTCCTATATATTGACCAATCTCATCTACACAAAATATGAGCCTAAAATCTCTTGGTTTTTTTTCAATATATTCTTTTACTTCTTTAGCAAACTCCTCAATCGAAAGAGAATAGTTTTCTTCATATTTATTTATTGCATCTTTTGCGCTTTCAAAACTGATATTGTCAACCTCGGCTAAAGCTTTGGCAGCATTGTCAATTTCAAGTAGTATTGTCTCTCTTCCTACTTCCCAGCTCTCGCCGCTAATCTCTTTAAATTTTTGTTTAAATTCATCAAACCTGCCTCTTTTATCCAAATCGCTTTCAAACTTTGCGATGTAGCCAAATTTTGGATAATATCCTCTCATCTCATTAAATACTTTCATAAATACGCTAAGTATTGCATCTTCTTGATTTTTTGATCCAATTTCTGCTTTTTGATCAATGTTAAATAAAATTGTCTCACTATGAGAGTTCAAAGCCTTTTTGATACTGTTTTTTAACTCAAAGTCATCTTCATCAATTTTTGTTATAAAAAGCTCTTTAATAAGTTTGTCATATTTTTCATCACTGGATAGTATATATGATAAAATTTTTAATAAATGTGATTTTCCTGAGCCAAAATGTCCTGATATCCAACAACCAATACTCTGTGTAGGTTTTCCAATAGTAGATGAATATTCACTAAAGAATTTATCCAACTCTTTATGTATCTCTTTGGTTATAACATACTCATCTACCTCTTGAAAAACTGCCTCTTCACTTAAATTATCAGCTTTTATAACTCCTTCTATTGTTCTGTAGATATCTTTTTTGAAAAGATTCTTAATCATTTTGGCTTCCTTTAAAGATTTAATTTGTCCAAATTAAACGCCCTGTAGTAGTTATCATCTTTTAATCTTCCAAACAAAGATAGCTCTTTTGTGTAAGTTCCCGGAAAAAACATCACAGTAGGCCTATCTTTTACAACATTTTGAAGATTGTTTAGTATTGTGTGAGAGCGAATAAATGGAAAAACTTCACCAATCCCGGTTAAAAAAAGAATTTTTGAGGGATTTTTTTTAACTTCTTCTTTGATTTTCGGAACTATTTTTGTTTCACTATCAAGCAAAGCTTGTAATGTTTTAAAAAGTTTTGATTTACCAAGAGTTTTTTCGTGTTCAACTATCTTTTCTAAAACTCCTCTTGATTTTAAAATTTCAAGAGACAAATCAAAAAGATTAATTTCTAAAACAGAAATACCACTCTGTTTCAATCTATTTTTTAACTGCAAAACTCTTTTCTCTACTTTATTATGAAGTTTTGGATCATAAGGAACAATATAAAAAGGAATCTCGCCACCTAAGGCCTGCATATTTAAAAACTTTTCATTTGTTAAATTTTCATAGAGTCTAACAAATTTTTTTTCTAAATCCTGGTTCATTTTATCCTCTTTATCGCTTCATCAATATCTTGATCGCTATATAAAAAACCTTTTAAATATTTTGGATCATCTTTAACAATAATTTCAATTAGATTATTAGATAGATAAGGTTTTTTGATATTTTTAGTTTTTACGCTATCTAAAATTCCTGCCTGTTCAAATATCTTGAAACTTACCTGTTTTATTTTATAACAAGTTTTTTGTGAAATTGTATTTAACTTTTCATAGGCTAGTTTCTTGCTCTCAAAAAACTTTTCATAATCGCTGTCTAGTATTTCATAATCAAAAAGTAAATATTTTCTTCTTATAACCTCTACTGCAAAATCAAAAATAAATCTGTATGTTTTATATACAGATAGTAAAGCTATATGTTTTAGTTCATCGCCAATTGAGCTAACAAAAAATTTCAGCTCTTCTTCATTTAAGTTAGAAATTCTTTTTTTTATTTCAGCAAACTCTCTTTTTCTGGTTGTAATCGTTCCCTTTTGCAAAATATTATCATCAACTACTTTTCTTTTTACAATATCCCACTCTCTTTCTTCCAAATAGATTTTTGAGATAATTTGCGTTTCATTTGCTGCTAAAGAAGCTGCTGTAAAAGATAATGAGTATTTCACATATTAGCCTTTTAATAAATTTATTCTTCAAAGAGTTGCTAGTAAATTTTATAATAAGTTTTTTAAATTTTAAGTGAATGTGGAATTGAAAGAGGCTCTTATGTGATGTTATAAAAAGGAATATAAGGACTCCTAATATTTTATGGCGAAATTTGTTATAAGCTATAAAGTTATAAGAAGAATATAAGAAGATGGTAGCTGAGGGGAGACTTGAACTCCCGACCTCCGGCTTATGAGACCAGCGCTCTAACCAGCTGAGCTACCCAGCCAAACGAGATGAGGATTTTAACAAAAGAATTCTTAAGTTTTCTTTAAAAAGTTAAGAGAAGAAGAGTATGTTTTACCCTCCCCTCTTTTAAAGAGAATTTATTTAAAAATGTTCAAAATTCCTTTCAATTTTTCCGCTTTGTCTCCTTTGAGTTTTTTCTCTATAAGTTTTTCCACTTTATTTACCGCTTTCTTTTTCAGATATTCGGAAGCGTTTAGTTTGATTTTCGGTTTGTTTATGTTTCCTTTGACGATGCCTTTGAAATCTTTACCTTTTATCAAAATATCGAAAGGAGCTTCGATTGTGTCGGTTTTGATGTCTATTTTTCCTTTTTTGAAAGAGATGTAGCTGTTTTTGCTTCTCGCGTTGAAATCGAATACGACTTTATCGCCGTTTATCACGCTTTTGAAAACGGTTTCGTTAAATCTCTCTTTTGCGATGTCGTGGTGAGTCAAAGCGGCTATCACATCGGTAAAAGAGCTTCTTAGTATCCTTGCCGTCTCTATTTTCGCTTCGCTTTTTCCCTTTTTGGAGGCTATGTCGTAATCGGCTTTTACGAAAGCTTTTCCGTCGGCTATTACCGGATATAGAGCCGTTTCCAAGATTTTTGCGACGCTTACGTTTAAAGCCTCTATATCGACTTTCGTTCCTTTAAACGAAAATTTTATCTCCCCTCCGAATTTTTTCGAATTGCCGGTTATTATGAGCTCTTTGTCCATTTTTATTTTGCCGGTTATTTTCATATCTCCTTTTAATTTCTTGCCTATTATCGGTTGAAGTTTTGAGAGATCTTTTATGTATGCCGTATAATCTCCCGTAAGTTTTCCCGTTTTTAGAGAGTATTTCAGATCGGTCAAATCCACCTCTTTTATCGGAGTTATCAGCTTGGCTTTTGCCGAAACGATATCTTTTTCGAAATCGGCGTTTGCGTTTAGAGAGTACGGAAAGCTTTTTCCGAGATCTATCTTAAACTCCTTTTTGATAAGAGAAGTATTTAGCGAGGCTTTTTGAGTGGAGAGAGATATTTTTCCCGTAAGTTCGGAGAGAGAAGAGAACTTTCCTTTTGCGTTTAAAATCCCTTTCGAAAGCTCTTTTTGTCCCAACATATAAAGTATTTTAGATATTTGCAGTTTTGCGGCGTTGAAAGAGAGTCTGTCTTTGTTTAGATCGAAGTTTAAATCTCCTCCCAAACTTTTGCTATCTCCGGTTACTCGATAATCCTTTCCGTTTAAAAACAGATTTCCGTTTACTTGAAAATCGCCTCTTAGAGGCATTTTGACGAGAGTTTTCAGATTGTTCGTTTTTGCTTTGAGAAAATAGTCGCTTTTTAGCCACAACTCTTTTTTGGAGGCGTCTATAACTGCTTTTTTGATTTTCAAATCCGCAAGAGTGCTTAAAATCTCCGCGGACGAGGTGATGAAAGTGCCGTTTAAAGTCGAGTTTATAACGCCTTTTATTTTCGCTCCCTTAGGAAGATCCGCTTTGAAATCTCTTTTTATCAATGAAGCGTCTATAACGCTTTCATATAAAGTAAGTTTAGCCTTTCCGTTTAAATTATTCGGATCGAATTTCGGAATATTTACGTTCAAATCGACGCTTCCGTTTATGTAGGGAGGTTTTGCCAAAACAGCGAGAATCTCCTCTATCTTGGCTTTCGTTACGCTCGCTTTTATGTTTTTTGGAACGTTGTTTACTATATTTAAGGAGTAGGATATCGGAGCTTTAAAAGCTTTACCTTCTCCGTTTATATAAATATCGTTTAGTTTTCCTTTTATAATTCCGCCTACGTCTATAACCGCTTTTATCGGTTTTTCTCCCGGAAGTTTCAACTCGTCGGCGTTTATAAAATAGTCCAAATTTACGCTTTGTTCAAAAAGATTTATATCTCCGCTTATTTTCGCAAAAACGCTCTCGTTAATCGTTGCGGTAACGTCCAAACGATTCGGCTTTAGAGTGAATTTTTTGATCTCTATCTTTTGAGCGCTCTTTTCGGAAGCTATCCGGCTTATATACGGCTTTAGCAGGTCGTTTCCGCTTTGAGTGAAAAGCAAAAAGTATAAACTTCCGACCATCAATAGCAAAATCGTTAATATAATGCTTAAAATTCTCATACCGCTCTCCTTTGCAAGTTGTGAAAAAACTTTTTCGTTTATAAAAGTTTAGTCATTAACACTAATATTTTGTTATTATTTTTGTCATAAACTCTTGACAAATGCTAAATTTTTATGTAAAATTTCAGCACTCAAAAATAACGAGTGCTAAAAAGATAATAAAAAATTAATAGAGGAGTTGACAATGAACTTTACACCATTAGGACAAAGGGTATTAGTTCAAAGAGTTGAAGAAGAATCAACTACCCCTTCAGGAATTATTATACCCGATAATGCAAAAGAGAAACCTTTAATGGGCGTTGTAAAAGCTATCAGCAAGGAAGTGGAAGAAGACGGAGAGATAAAAGTCGGAGACGAAGTAGTATTCGCCAAATATTCCGGAACGGATATTAATTTGGAAGGCGAAGAGTATTTGGTTTTAAATACCGACGATATTTTAGGAATTTTAAAATAACCTAATTCTATTTTAAAAAAACAAAAAAATAAAAAAACAGGAGTGAGACATGGCAAAAGCGGTTCATTTTTCAGATGAAGCAAGAAATAGATTGTACGATGGTGTAAAGAAATTGAACGACGCCGTTAAGGTTACGATGGGTCCGAGAGGTAGAAACGTTCTTATTCAAAAAAGTTTCGGAGCTCCGAGCATCACTAAAGACGGCGTATCCGTTGCTAAAGAGATAGAGCTTGAGGATGCGTTGGAGAATATGGGAGCTCAACTTGTAAAAGAGGTTGCAAGCAAAACCGCTGACGAGGCGGGAGACGGAACTACTACCGCTACGGTTTTGGCTCACGCCATTTTCAAAGAGGGACTTAGAAACATTACTGCGGGAGCTAATCCTATCGAAGTTAAAAGAGGTATGGATAAAGCTGCCGAGGCTATCATAGAGGAGCTTAAAAAAGCTGCGAAAATGGTTAAAGATAAAAAAGAGATAGCCCAAGTTGCGACCATTTCCGCAAACTCCGACGAGAAAATCGGTAACTTGATAGCCGAGGCTATGGAGAAAGTCGGACAAGACGGAGTTATTACCGTTGAAGAAGCTAAAGGTATCCATGACGAGCTTGAAGTGGTTGAAGGTATGCAGTTTGACAGAGGATATCTATCTCCGTATTTCATAACCAATCCTGATAAAATGGAAGTGGAGTTGGATAATCCTTACATCTTGTTGTACGATAAAAAGATTTCGAATCTAAAAGATCTTCTTCCTATATTGGAGCAAATTCAAAAAACGGGAAGACCTCTACTTATCGTAGCCGAAGATATAGAGGGCGAAGCTTTGGCGACTTTGGTTTTGAACAAACTAAGAGGAGTATTGAACATCGCCGCCGTTAAAGCTCCGGGATTCGGAGACAGAAGAAAAGCTATGCTTGAAGATATCGCCATCTTAACCGGCGGAAACGTTATAACCGAGGAGCTCGGTAGAACTCTCGAGACCGCAACGATAGACGATCTCGGTAAAGCCGGAAGAGTGGTTATAGACAAAGAAAATACGACCATCGTTGACGGAGCGGGCGACAAAGATAAAATAGAAGCGAGAGTTAAACAAATAAAAGCTCAAATCGAAGAGACTACGAGCGAATACGACAAAGAGAAACTTCAAGAGAGACTTGCGAAACTTAGCGGCGGCGTAGCGGTTATAAAAGTCGGAGCCGCAACAGAAACCGAGATGAAAGAGAAAAAAGATAGGGTTGATGATGCTCTAAGCGCTACTAAAGCGGCCGTTGAAGAAGGTATAGTAGCGGGAGGAGGAACGGCGCTTATCAACGCAAGCAAAAAAGTTACTCTAAATCTTGACGGAGACGAGGCGATAGGAGCCGAGATAGTAAAAAGAGCGGTGAAAGCTCCTTTGAGACAAATAGCCGAAAATGCCGGAGTTGACGGCGGAGTCGTCGTAAATAAAGTGTTGGAGAACGAAAGCGACAATTACGGATTTAACGCCGCAACCGGAGAGTATGTGGATATGTTCGAAGCCGGAATCATAGATCCGGTTAAAGTTGAAAGAATAGCTTTGCAAAACGCCGTATCCGTTGCAAGCTTGCTTCTAACTACGGAAGCTACCGTAAGCGAGATCAAAGAGGAAAAACCTGCTTCTCCTGCAATGCCCGATATGGGAGGAATGGGCGGAATGATGTAATCATTCCCCCTTCTTCTTTTTAATTTATCTTAGTTTTAATTATCTCTTATTAAATATTTTGTATAATCTCCTCTTATTCACGAATGAGGAGATACTATGAAGATCAAAAAATTACTTCTTTTATCGATAGCCGCGTCGGCTATGCTGATATCGTCAAAGCCTCTGCACGCAAGAGACTTTCCGAAAATCAAAATCTCAAATCAAAAACCTTCCTTGCCGTATGCGGAGTCGGAAGCTATTTTGCTTTTGAAAAAGGAAGCCTTCGCTTCGAAAAATCTCTTAAGCGGACCTTTTAAATCCCTTTTGGATAAAACTTTCGGGACTGACGGATATAAAGTTCATATTTACGGTTCTTTCTCTTCCGTTCATATCAAAACCAAAAGCCACACCACCTCAAAGCTGTTGCAAATTTTTAAAGGCGCTCCTTTTAATTCTTTCGTTAAAACGGCGACCCCGAACTATATAAACACCGTCTCTCAAAAAACTAACGACACCTATTATTCCAAATTGTGGGCTGTGGAAAATACCGCTCAAAGCGTAAACGGAACGAGCGGTAAAGAGGATGCCGATATGGATACGAAAGAGGCGTGGGATATAGAGGAAGGAGACAGAAGCGTAATAGTTGCCGTATTGGATACGGGAGTCGATTATACTCACGAAGATTTAAAAGATAATATGTATAACGGAAACGCCAAGCACGGATACGATTTCGCCGGCGATAACGACGGAAACAACGACGACGATCCGATGCCGGATCAGCCTTACGACGAAAACGGTCACTATCACGGAACACACGTTGCCGGCATTATCGGTGCGGTCGGAAACAACGCAAAAGGTATAAGCGGAGTGGCTCAAAGAGTTTCCATTATGGCTTTGAAAGTTTTCAGACCCAACGGTTACGGATACAACAGCGATATTTTGGAAGCTTTGGACTATATATCCGAAAAAGTTGACGAGGGAGAAAATATCGTCGCCGTAAACGCAAGTTACGGAGGCGGAGGCGGCAGTCAGGACGATTCTATGAACGAAGCTATTAAGAAACTCGGTTCTCAGGGAGTGATTTTTTGCGCCGCCGCCGGAAACGACGGTAAAAATATAGACAACGATCCGATCTATCCGGCTTCTTACGATGCGGACAACATCATAGCCGTAGCCGCAACCGATCAGGATGACGAGCTTGCGAGTTTTTCCAACTACGGTGAAAAAAGCGTGGATGTTGCGGCTCCGGGGAAAAATATCCTAAGCGCCTATCCGGAAAACAAATACGCTTATATGGACGGAACTTCGATGGCGACTCCCAACGTAACCGGATCCGTGGCTCTCTTATCGGCTAAGTTTCCGAGCGAAGGAGTTTCGGATATAAAAAACAGAATTTTAAATAACGTCGATAAACTCTCCTCTCTAAGCGGAAAGGTCGGTTCCGATGGAAGAGTAAATATCTACAAAGCTCTTTTAAACGGCACCGAAAATAAAGATGACGATGACGCAAAAGAAGAGGAGCCGACAAACAATCCTCCCAACGCAAACGACGATGAAGCGAGCGTTGAAGAGGGAGATAGCGTTACCATAGAGGTTTTGAAAAACGATAGCGATCCGGACGGTGATCCTATAAAAGTGGTTTCCGTTTCCCAACCTGAATGCGGAAGCGTCTCCTACGATAGCGAAAGCGTAACCTTCAACTCAAAAGGGTGCGACGGCGGCGAAACTTATACCTTCTCATATACGATATCGGACGATAAGGACGCTAAAGCGAGCGCATCCGTCAGCGTGGAAGTGGAAAAGTCCTCAAGTAGCGGGTGGGGATTTTTCGGCGGATCTGGAAACTCGGGAGGATGGTTTTGGTAAGAGCTTTTTAGCTCTTATCGGAACCTAAAAAAGAAGAGGCTATTTGCTCTCTTCTTGAGCGAAAGCTCCTTTAGAGATTAGTTTCTCGTATCTTTTTTGAAGTCTCTCCTGCGTGCTCATCTGATCGAGTTCGGCTAAGGAGTTTAAAAAATATTCTTTCAAAGCTTTAACCGCTCCGGCTTTGTCTCTATGAGCTCCGACTATCGGTTCGTCTATTATGTCGTCTATCAATCCGAGCTCCTTTAAATCTTCCGGAGTTATTTTCATAGCTTTTGTGGCGCTTTCCACTTTCGATGGGTCGTTCCACAATATGGCGGCGCACCCTTCGGGAGATATTACGCTAAATACCGAATATCTCATCATAGCCAATTTATCTCCGACTCCTATCGCCAAAGCTCCTCCGCTTCCGCCCTCTCCTATCACGACGGAAACTATTTTACTTTTTAGCGCGCTAAGTTCGAAAAGATTTCTCGCTATCGCTTCGCTCTGTCCTCTCTCTTCCGCGCCTATGCCGGGATAAGCTCCCGGAGTGTCTATCAAAAAAAGTATCGGAAGATCGAATTTTTCCGCCAATTTAGCGGCTCTTAGAGCCTTTCTGTAACCTTCGGGATGGGGCATTCCGAAATTTCTCTTTATCTTGTTTTTCGTTCCCCTTCCCTTCTGTTCCCCTATAACCATAACTTTTCTATCGTCTATGTAGCCTATGTAGCAGACGATAGCCGGATCGTCTCTGAAGGTTCTATCTCCGTGTATTTCGTGATAATCGTGCATCATAAGACGGATATAATCGAGCGCATATGCTCTGTCGGGATGACGAGCGAGCTGAAGTTTTTGATAATCGGAGAGATTTTTATAGGTTTTTGCTATCTCTTTTTCGAGATTTTTCTCCAAAATCTCGACGGCGTCGGTATCGCCTTTGATTTTTGCGTTTTTTATATCTTCGTCTATTTGCTGGATACCTTTTTCAAAATCGAGATAAATAGCCATCTGCCGCCTTATTTTTTAGAATTAGATTTTTTTAAAAATTAAGCATCCGTTCGTTCCTCCGAAACCGAAAGAGTTGCTCATAACCACTTCGAGTTTAGCTTCTCTTGCGACGTTAGGAACGTAATCGAGGTCGCATTCGGGATCCGGAGTCTCGTAATTGATGGTTGGCGGAATAACTCCGTCTCTCATCGCCATAATCGAAATAACGGCTTCGTTGGCTCCCGCGGCTCCGAGACAGTGTCCTATCTGCCCTTTCGTGGAGCTTACCGGAGGAACGTCCGAGCCGAAAAGTTTTTTTATGGCCATCGTTTCGTAAAGATCGTTATATTTAGTGCTCGTTCCGTGAGCGTTTATGTAGTCCACTTTCGGATTGCCCGCCATCTCCATAGCCGCTTTCATAGCTCTGTAAGCGCCTTCTCCCTCCGGAGCCGGAGTCGTTATGTGATTTGCGTCTCCGCTCTCTCCGAAACCTATGATTTCGGCATAAATGCGAGCTCCTCTCTTTTTAGCCGCTTCGTACTCCTCAAGAACCAAAGCTCCGGCTCCCTCTCCCATTACGAAACCGTCTCTATCTTTATCGAAAGGTCTCGAGGCTCTTTTTGGATCGTCGTTTCTCGTAGAGAGAGCTTTCATGGCGGCGAATCCTCCGACTCCTATCGCGCATATGGCCGCTTCCGCTCCAACGACGAGCATTCTGTCGGCTCCGTTTAGCATAATGGTTTTAACCGCTTCGTCTATCGCGTGCGTTCCGGCGGCGCAAGCCGTAACGGATGAGAGATTGGGACCTTTTAGGTTATGTTCTATCGAGATGAAACCGCCGAGCATATTTACGAGAGCGGAAGGAATGAAAAACGGAGATATTCTTCTCGGACCTCTCGTATGGCATACGATTGCGTTTTTTTCTATGTTGGTAAGTCCGCCTATTCCGGAAGCGGAGCTTATTCCGAATCTTTCTGGATTAAAATCACCGTCAAATCCGGCATCTTCCATCGCCTCTCTAGCCGCTTTGATACCAAGCTGTATGAATCTGTCGGCTTTTTTCACCTCTTTGGGATCCATAACCTCTTTAGGATCGAAATCGCTGATTTCACCGGCTATTCTTACCGACTGATTTGAAGCGTCAAACAGAGTAATGCTTTTAATGCCACATTCTCCGTTCACTATGGCTTTAAAAGAACTCTCTTTATCGTATCCTACGCAGTTTATCATTCCCAAGCCGGTTACTACAACTCTTCTCAAAATCTCTCCTTTTAAACAGATAATCTCGATATTTTTAAAAAGAGAAACAAAAAGTTTCTCTTTTGTTTTTTTATTATATTTTATTTAAGCTTTATGTTCTTCTATATATTTAACGGCATCGCCTACGGTCGTAATCTTTTCCGCGTCGGAATCGGGGATCTCGATATCGAACTTCTCTTCAAGAGCCATAACAAGTTCCACAACGTCCAAAGAGTCTGCTCCCAAATCCTCTACGAACTTGGATTCTTCCTTCACTTCGTCCGGATTTACGTTTAGTTGCTCGACTACAACCTCTTTCACTTCATCAAATAGTGCCATTAGTCACTCCTTCTAAAAATTAATCCGATTATTCTATCAAAAATTTCTTGAAATACTCTTTTGTTTTAGCAAAAAATTTGGAAAAAAAGCTTAATTTACATATACATTCCGCCGTTTACTTTTAAAATCTCTCCGGTAATGTAAGAAGAGTGATCGCTTAGTAAAAACGCCACGGCTTGGGCTACTTCCTTAGGCTCTCCGAATCTCTTTAGAGGTATCTTCTCCTCATAAGCTTTTACGACCTCCTCTTTAAGTTTTTTCGTCATATCGGTCGCTATAAATCCCGGAGTTACGGCGTTAAATCTAACTCCTCTCGCGGCTCCCTCC
>CAZPVZ010000059.1:0-3142 GCA_964590185.1 uncultured Campylobacterales bacterium | reverse complement strand
ATATGATAAATACAGCAACTTTTTAGGTATGAGCCCGAAAATGCTAAGTTTTTTGGGCTTTGAAGATCTTGACGAATTTAAAGCCATTTACAAAGACGTTGCTGATCTTTTCGTAGAAAAAAAAGGATATATCTACAAATTCAAAAACTTCTCGTGGATAGAATACACTCTTCACAGCGGAACTCCGAACAAAAACGTTTTGATTACCCTAAAAAACTCTCAAGTTATAGAAAGCGAACTTAAAATTACGGAAATATATCTATCGACTCCGATTAACAACAGCGACAAATTTTACATAGTCGAATTCGTAAGCGGTTTTTTCAACAACAAAGAGGACGAATTGCCTTCATTTTCGGCCGTATCGACGGAACAAAACGAAGCGGCGGATCTGTTGAAAATAAGCAAAGAAAAATATTCTCAAGAAAACGCCCAAACTCGGGAGATCGAAGAACCGGAATTCGCAATAAACTTCGACAGCAAAGAAAACCTCGAAAATAGATACGAAAAAGAGTCTTCCGAAACACTAAAAGCGCAAGAGAGCGAAACCCTCGATATCGAAGAAAAAAAAGAGGAAAATGAAGAGGAGCTTTTCATACCGTTTGAAGAGAGCGAAACCGCAGAAGAAAATCCGGATATCGAAATAAAAATAAAAGATGACGAAGAAGATTTCTTTTCAAAACTCAAAGATAGCGAACCGGAAAACGAAAAAAGAGAAGAATTGCCGGAAAGCGAAGAGGAGAAATTGGCAATTTTCGAAGATATTTTCAAAGAAGAAAAAGAAGAGGATAAAGAGACCGAAGAAGAGAAATCGGTAATCTTCGAAGATATCTTCAAAGAAGAAGAAAAAGAGAAAAAGATCGAAGATGAGAAAGACGAGCCGTTTTTGGAGCTGTTTGAAAACATAGAAGAAAAGAGAGAAAGCGATTTCGAACCGTTTGAAGAAAAAGAGGAGAAAGAGCCGGACTTTTCTCTTTTTGATGAGTTAAAAGATGAGAAAGAGGAAGAAAAATTCGACCTTCCATTCTCCGTAAAAGAGATGGAAGAAGAGGACGAAATAAAAGAGGAGGACTTTTTCCTATCGCAAACGGTAGAGAAAAATTCCGATCTTGCCGAAAGAGAAGAGTTCCCTCAAGAAGAGAAAAAGATAGAAAACATTTTCGAACATCTTCATCTAAACAAAGAGGAAAACGCATCCGTTAAAAAGATTAAAAAAGAACCCGTTTTTAAATTTCTAAAAAAATCCGAGGACGAAAAAGAAGAGATTTCCAAAAACATAGGAAAACGCTTCAAACTGAAAAAGGAGCTTAAAAACAAAAAAGATAAAAACTTTTCCGTAAGCGTAAGGGAAAGTTTCGAAAAATTGGGCATTTCCGAAGACGAAGAGAGAGAACTTATAAAAGATTTCATAAACGACATAAAAAAGAATATTTTGCTCATACAAAAATATCTAAGTAATAAAGATTACAGCAAAATTGACGATATTCTAAATATTATAAAAAGTGCGGCAAGTATTCTTAACATAAAAGAGATAGTTAACAAAATAGAAACCATGCACACTCTGTTAAAGGAGGACGAGATAGAAAAATTCGTAGATTTAACAAGCGAGATAGAAAAATTCGTAAAAAATATGGAAGACTCTCTTTTTAGGAATAAAGATGAGTAAGAGTTTGTCTCTTTTATTAATCTTTTTCAATACGATCGTACTCGGAAGCACTTTAAAAGACGCCATTCTTTCATACGAACAAAAAAAGTTCAAAGAGGCCAAAAAACTCTTTGAAAACGCCATAAAAGAGGAAAACTCCGTCCAAGCAAACTACTTTTTGGGAAAAATATACCTTTTTGGAGAAGGTACGAAAAAAGATCCGGAAAAAGCTTTACGATACTTTCAAAAAGCCGAAAAAAGCGGAAACATAAAGGCAAAATGCCTGAAAATAAAAACGCTTTTACAAATGGGGAAAGAGATATCCAAAGAAGAGGAGAATTTTCTAAACTCTCCTTTGGCAAAAACCCTAAAAGAGTGCAAAAACATAAAAACAACGAACAAGGATAAAAAATGAAAATAACAACGACGCTGAAACTAATAGGCCTTTTGCCTATTTCTCTACTTTTCGTTACATCTTCATACTATCTTTACATATCTTACGAAGAATACAACAAAACGGAAAAGCTCTCGTCTCTTCTAAAAAGAGACGAAGTTTTGAAAAATCTCTCCATAAACATAGCAAAGGAGAGAGGACTTACGGGAGGCTATATAGGAAGCGGAGGAACGATAGCTAAAAAAGAGCTTATCAACCAAAGAAAAAAGACCGACAAAGCTCTCGAAAAATTTTACGAAACATACACGAGCGCTCAAAAAAGCGAAGATATAAAAAAGCTCTTTTCTATGCTTGAAAAGCTGAAAGAGAAAAGAAAAGAGGTCGATGCTTTAAAAATCAAATTCGACGATATCTTCTTTAACTATTACAGTAAAATAAACGCCGAAATTTTCAAAGAGTTTTCGAAATCTTTGCAATACAACCTAACTCCCACGATAACCTCCCTAATATCAAACTATATAGCCACGATGGAAAAGATGGAATATACCGGACAAGAGAGGGGATTCGTTACGAAACTCTTAAGCGCGTACGTACCTTTGAAGGATAAGGACGTAAGAACTTGGCTGTCTCTCCACTCCCAAGCCGGCAAATTCAAAACTCATACGATTATAGACCAAGAAACGAAACTCGCCCTCGAAAATCTCATAAAAGAGAAAAAGGGAGTGATAGACGCTACCGAACAAGCGAGAGTCGAATTTCTAAGAGGAATCAACAACGGAGAATTTTTGATAGATCCGACTTTATGGTTTAAGAAAATGACCGATAAAATCAGTTTTCTAAACGAAGCCGCAATCATAATGAAAAAAAATATAAACAAAAATCTCGCCATACATTCCCAGCAAACGCTCATTCAGCTGATAGCGGCTTTTAGCATATGGTTATTGACGCTATTTTTATTTGCGTTGGGACACTCTCTCGCAAAAAGAATCATAACGATAAAAGAGCTTGAGAAGCTTTTCGATAAAGTCGTAAACTTCGCGGAATTTGAAGAAAAGGTGGATTTAACGACGGTTCAGGGAACTTTGCAAGCTTACAAAGCGATAGAA
>CAZPVZ010000058.1:0-2866 GCA_964590185.1 uncultured Campylobacterales bacterium | reverse complement strand
TCCTTCGATAAAGAGCAGATCGAAATCTTCTAATTTCTCTATGATAGTTTCTAAGTTTTGATGATTTTTAAAAAAGTACGTCGTTTTTTTAGGAGAAGTTACTACGACGTCCGCTCCGGTTTGTGAAAATTTGTAACTGTCCTTTCCCTCGATATCGAAACGGGCTTTATCTTTAGGATCGTTTTTTATGATAGTTATTTTATAATCTTTTATGAGTTTATTCGTTAATTTAACTATCAGAGTCGTTTTGCCGCTGTTTGAAGGTCCCGTAAATGCTACCGCTAATGATTTCATAGGAAAAATCATACCATAATATTCTTGATTTTGAAATAAGTGATTTTGTAAATGGAAAATTTATGCGAAAAATAATCTTTGACTATAACACTTTATGATAAAATGCCGATATATAAAAAAATTTGACGGGAAGAGCTTTATGGGAAAAAATTTTTTAAAATATTTATTTTTTCTGATCGTAATGTTTTCTCTTAACGGATGTTCGAGTAAAATCTATTCCGAACTTATAAACGAAGACAAACTTTACGAAAAGAGTCTCCTTTATACCAAAAAAGGGGAAATAGTAAGCTCTCTTGAAACCAAGGCGGTAGTTGTCGCCACTTATTTAAATCCCCTCGATCAAGAGTATGACGATAAAGATAAAGATTATTTTATAGTCGCTCTTTATGCCGAAAAGGATCTTTGCAAGTCGAAAGCCGGTTTGGAGAGCGATGATTGCGATATCCGTTTAAAAGACGGCACGAAACCTTCGAAAGTCGAAAAATTAAAAAAAGAGAGTTCGCTTTTAAGATATATTCCCGTTCATAACGGTTGGTTTAAATATTATCTTGTAGAGTTTCCCTCAAAAGGAGAGAGTAAAAAGGTCTCTCTCGTTTTTGAGAGCAGGAGATTCGGGAAAACGGAACTCGTTTTCTCCAAATAATTTTAATCTACCGATATATCTTCTCGGAAGAGGTTAGTCTTTGTAGAAGCGGGACGAGCATAACTTTCTTCCCCAAAAGCTGAGAGTATATTATATAGTTTGCAAGTACTCTTTTCCCGTAGTATCTCGCTTGATCGTTAGGGACCATTTCCATACTCAAAAACGGTTCGTATTTTCCTTTTTTTCTAAAAAGAGAGCCGTTTTGAAGCATTCTTCTTACGAAACCTATTCCGGCGTTGTATGCGTAAAAGACTAAAAGGGGATGGTATAGATACTTTTCGAGATAATCGATGTGGTGGTTTGCAAATTCGTAGGCCACTTCGGGATGGAAAAGATTTTGAAGATCGAAATTTTCATACCCCAGTTTTTTTGCGATATCCTCGGCTACGAACGGCATAAATTGCATCATTCCCAAAGCGTACGAGCGGGAGATTTCCGTAGGGATGAATTTGCTCTCCTGTCTTGCTATCGCCAAAATCATAGCTTTTCTTTTCGGAGTCAGCTTTCGGAGATATTTTTTATAAGGCATTATGAAAAACTCTTTTTTAAATTTTATCGCTTTTTCAAAAAGATAAGCCGCGTACGGTTCTCCCTCTTCGGTATTTAATTTTTCCGCTATCTCTATGAGCTGTTGAGTATCTGCTTTTTTGGCTTTTCGTTTCAACTCTTCCCAGCTGAAAGGATTCGTAAAATTAAAATCCGTTTCGGAGTCTGAAGGGTTGATGTGCGTTACGATATTTTTGGCTTTTTTGTGAAGAATCTCCATGGCGTAGATGGAGTAGATGTTTATTTTCGGGCTTTCGGAAAGTTTTATAAGGTATTTTTTATCCTCCGTGGTTTGATAAAGCCAAAATAGGATTCGATCTTTTTCGAAGGTTTTGTAGGCTTTCGGGAGGGCGGTTAGAAGATATTTTAAAGCGTTCTCTTTTTTTCCGTGTTTTAAGGCGTTTAAAGCCAGATATATGTTTCCTTCGGCGCTGAGACGGGAGGAGTCTATGTCCAAAATGGAGTTTTGGAGTTTCGTTAAATGTTCGTTAACGGCTATTTTTTTTACCGTTTCGTTGAAAGCGTAGAAATTTGCAAACTTTTGTATATACTTTTTTTCTATCGGCTTATCGAAATGAGAAGCTATATAGTCGTCTCCGAGACCGTTGAATAGTTTGAAAAACACCTCCGGTTCCGCTTTTATTAAAGCGTCGAAAGGATCTTCTTTTGACAATATTTTGTAAATTTCCGCTCTTATCGGATATTTTTCCTTTACTTTTTCTGAAACTTCCGAAAGCTCCTTTTTCGTAAGTTGTACGGCTTTTTGAGGAGTAAGACCCAACGCTATGCAGTCGGCGCTCGCTTTTGTAAGTTCTCTCGGTCCGGCTTTTATGCACTCGGCTATCTCTTTGAAGCCTTGCTCGTTAAGTTTTTCGGCGAATTTAAAAAACAGTTTGTTGCTCATGTTATATACTTCTCCTATTAATGCTTTTGCTTCTTTCGCTGTTATGTTTTGATCCAAAAATCTCCATATGTAGAAATCTTTGGTGATGCTTCTGTGTTTATCTTTGAAAAAATCGATCGTTATCCTGTCGCAGGATAACGATACGGGCGTTAATAGGAGAAAAGCAAGAAGTATGCCATTTTTGTAAAATTTATTGAAGCGCACCGGCAAAACTGTAAAGAAGTTTTACAAAAAAGAGGTCGAAAAATTGTAGGGCCAAGATAACTACGATGGGAGCCAAATCGATTCCCCCTATTACCGTCGGGATGTATCTTCTTATGAAAGCGTAAACCGGCTCTGTCAATCTCATTAGAACTTGAACTATCGGATTATAAGGATCGGGTCTTACCCAAGTTATCAAAGCCGCTATGATAACTATCCAGATGTAGATGTTTATAATCATATGCAGTATTTGGGCTAAAGCCTCTATGAAAGTCGCT
>CAZPVZ010000057.1:0-2972 GCA_964590185.1 uncultured Campylobacterales bacterium | reverse complement strand
TCCGCAAAGCCCTACCGATAAAACTATCTTTTTACCAATGCCCTTCATAAATCATCCTTTCTAATAAAATTACCGTTCGATCAAGCTATAAAGGAGTTTTATCTCTTCCTCCCAAATCGTATCGTCTATCGTCTCTAAAATGAGAGGAATACCATCAAGCCTCTCATCATTCATAATATGCCTGAAAGTATCCACTCCAAGCTCCCCTTCCCCTATCGAATGATGTCTATCGACTCTCGAGGCGAGCTTGGATTTGGAGTCGTTTATATGCATTCCCTTTAAATACTTAAATCCGACTATTTTATCAAATTTTTCCATAGTCTTTTCATAACTCTCTTTATCTCTTATATCGTAACCCGCGGCAAAAATGTGGCAAGTATCTATACAGACTCCCACTCTATCTTTATCTATCGAATTTTCTATAAGATAAGCCAAATGCTCGAACTTATATCCCAAATTGCTCCCCTGCCCCGCAGTCGTCTCTATAACCAGAGTCACCCCTTGAGTAACCTCCAAAGTTCTATTCATCGAATCGCTTATCAGCTTTAAACACTCCTCTTCGCTTATCTTTTTAAGATGGCTTCCCGGATGAAAATTGAGTTTATCCAGCCCCAAAAGCTCGCATCTTTTAACCTCGTCTATGAAAGCGTTTAGAGATTTCTCTCTCTTTTCCTTTTCGGGATGACCCAAATTTATAAGATAGCTATCGTGGGGAAGTATTTGAGAAACATCTATGCCCGACTCTTCCAAATTTTTCCGAAAATTATCCACCGTTTTCGGATCGAGAGGTTTCGCGTTCCATTGTCTTTGATTTTTCGTAAATAGAGCGAAAGCCTTAGCTCCTATCTTTTTAGCGTTTAAAGGAGCGTTAAAAACTCCTCCGCTGCTGCTTACGTGAGCTCCGACGAATTTCATTCATATCCTTGCTTTTTGACTCTATTATAACAAAAAGTGGGATAAAAAAAGGAGGGAGAGAAGAATTAAAGATATTTTTTTGCTATTTTAGCTTCTTTGGATTTAGGATAATTAGCTATCAAAGCGTTAAAAATCTTCTCCGCATTTTCGGTATCTCCTATCTTCTTAAAAGAGATTCCCGTATGAAGCAAAAGAGTGGGAATATAAGAGGCTTTATCGTAAAGCTCTATGCTCTTTTTATAAAAAACTATCGCATCTTTATACTTTCTTTGGTAGTAATTAGCTTCTCCGAGATAAAAATTGACTCTTGCCGGTTTGTATTTTTTGTTCAAAAGTTCCAAAAACAGAGCTTCGGCATCCGCATATTTATGTTGTCTGAAATTTTTTAAAGCTTTTTTGTAAAGCTCCGCACTCGTTAACTTTTTATTTTTCGAAGAAGAGCCTTTCTTGGAAGATGAAGAAGAAGCCACCACCAAAGCGAGTTCCTTAATCGCGGCTTCGAGTTTTTTATCGTTTTCTTCAAGAACCTTAAATCTTTTATCGATATCCTCTTTCGAAACTTCACTCTTGCCGCTTGCGTTAACGTCCATCGACGCGAGTTTCGCCTTAAGCTCCCCTATCGAATCGGAATAGGAAGAGATAACCGACCTAAGCCCCTCGACGCTCTCTTTCAACAAAGAAATCTCGTTTTTCAAAAAAGCTATCTCTCTCCTTAACGCGGCTATCTCTTTTTTATTTTGAAGAATTCTTTTCTCATCCTCCGTTAAACCGTAAGGATTGCCGCTATCCAAATCACCGGCACTAAGTACCGATGGTTCGGATGCGTTCAAAACGGTTATGCCGAATATGAGGCAAATTAATAAAACTATTTTTTTCATCATATCCTAAAATTATTGATTTTCGCTTTGATTTTTCAAAAGATCGAACTCCACTCTTCTGTTTAATTGCCAACACTCCTTGGTATGCTCCGTACAAACCGGATTGCTCTCCCCGTAGCTTATAACGATCATTCTGTTTTTCTCGACTCCCTGAGAAGCGAGAGCCTCTTTCAC
Source organism: uncultured Campylobacterales bacterium (assembly GCA_964590185.1). Taxonomy (GTDB): domain Bacteria; phylum Campylobacterota; class Campylobacteria; order Campylobacterales; family JAADDG01; genus JAADDG01. The sequence continues at coordinate 1,005 of CAZPVZ010000057.1, read as the reverse complement.
GCTTTTTGCCCTTTTCAATCCCAAAGCGTAGTTATACTCGTCCGTTCCCCACTCGTCGCAGTTTCCTTCAACCTTTATCGCATACTCTTTAGCGTCGTCTCCGTTGAATACTTGAGCGTCCGTCTCGATATTCGGAACCATGTCCGGTCTTATGTTATATTTGTCGAAATCGAAATATATTTTTTTGGTTTTGGATAGTATCTGAGAAATCTTCTCCTCTTCGCTAACTATATTGGCCGCCGCTCCTTCGGTAGTGGTGGTCGGAACTTGAGTATCGGCTATCTCTCCGGTTTGCTCCGGCGTAGTCATAGTCACTTCCTGCGCTTTTTGGCTACAACCGGTAAACAGCGCCACCGACAAAATCGTACTATACAACAAAGCTTTTTTCATATTTCACCTTCCTTAATTATTAGATTTGCTTTTTATTTTATCATCTTTAAGTTAAAAACTCACTTACCGTCCGCCTTACCAGTCAAGAGACTGAATTTTTCCGCTTTTTAACGGAAAAAGGTAACTTTTATTGGCATTTAGCCTTATGATTCCGAGAGCGCTCTCCCTTTGGTAATGTTTTATGAAAATGATCGTATCGTCCACTCCGGCGAATCTCGGAAAGAGATTTTTCCCGGTCGCCGTAAGCTTCCTTATATAATCGGTCTCAGTCGAAATTAAATAAAGATTGAAGGTATTATTTCCGAAAGGACTGTTCGTTTCTCTACTGGAATACACAATATATTTGCCGTATGCGGAGCAGGAGCTATTGTTTTTCCCGTGATAAACCATCTGCTCTATCGAATCGGAATCGATATCTTTGGCAAAAATATTCGGATATCCCAACCTATCGGAGATAAAAACGATTCTCTTTTCGTCGTCTATGAAATTCCCTCCGACGTCTATTCCGCTATATTTCGTAATTCGTCTTTTAGTTTTCGTAGAAAGATTGTAAAGATATATATCGGGCTGATCGTTCGGGGCAAGCGTCAAAAGAAGCTTGTTTCCGTCTTTGCT
>CAZPVZ010000056.1:0-12047 GCA_964590185.1 uncultured Campylobacterales bacterium | reverse complement strand
TGTAGAAAGATTTAACCGTACCGTACTTGAAGAATTCTTTAGAGTCAAGTTTAGAAAAAAACTCTATGAATCGGTTGAAACGCTTCAAAAAGATTTGGATGAGTGGCTACGTTTTTACAATACTAAAAGACCCCATTTGGGCTATAGAAACAACGGTGCGACACCTTATGAAACGGTGTTGAAATTTACAAAGAAAAATGATAGGAAAGAAGGTTAGGAGTACAATTAAACGAACTAATAGAAAAAGCGAAAGAGAGAGTTTAATCCCTTTTTCGCTTTTTAGAAATTGTAATTTCCTATAATTCGAAGTTGAGAATAATCTTCGTTGTTTTCCGTTTTATCGTCAATAACGGCATACGCTACGGTTAGGGAGAACTTATCGGTTGGAGAATAATTGGCTATTATATCCAATTCGCTTGTGTTATAGAGATTTTTATCTTCTGCTTTAAACTCTCCGTAGATGGTTTCTAAAGAGATTTTATCCAATTCCTTGCTTATTCCGACTGTCCAAGATTCTCCTTTATTTTCTATCGCATCTATCGTTTGATCTTCCATAGATGTAAAAAAGGCTCCTCCTCCCAAACTGCCGAAAGATTTATCTTGAGTTTCCTTGTTATAGGCTATATTTAAAGAAAAATTTTCTTTGAAAGCCGTTTCCAAGCCTATTCCGAATGTACCGGAATCTATTTCTCCCAAAACTTTTTTTCCTCTCTCTTTAGCTCGATCATATTGTAAAGAAGCCGTTATGTCGGCAAAAGATGTTTTTAATGTGTATGAAGCTTCCAAATATAAAACGTCGGCTATTTCGTCGATATCGTAATACCAACTTCCTATCGAAAAAGTTTCTTCTTCGTAAAGAGCGGAAATTAGATATATTCCGTCCGTTTTTTCTTGGGCACCTAAAGATTTTTCGACGTTTACGAATTTCGAAGGATCCACTTCGTTTTCCCAGCCAGCCATTTTATCTATTAATCCGAGCATTAGTGTAAGATTCTCAATAGAACCGTTTGTTAGAAAATATCCGCTAAAATAGTTTGGCATCATTCTAATATCATCGCTATCTGCGTGAGGAGTGTCGATACTTTGTCTTCCTATTTTAATTTCCGTGTTCTCAAATTTCATTGAAACGTATGCTTGAGTTAAAAGTGAGAAACCTTCTAAATTTTTATCGAAAAAATCTCCGTTAACTTTATTTAAATCATCGTTTTGAACTCCTAAATCTTGTACGGTATATAATTCGGCGTTAAATGAAAAGTTGCTTGTTATATCCGTTTTGACTCCTATTCGTCCTCCTATTGCGAAAGCTTCCGTATCGAAATCCGAATTTTCTTTGTTGTCGAGAGTTATATATCCCGCTCTCAATTGGGAGTAGTAATCTATGTCTTTAGAGAGAGCAAGAGAGGTTATAAGAGATATTCCTGAAATTGCTTTTATTAAATTCTTCAAATTTTATCCTTTTCGTAAAAATTTACGAAAGAATTATCTCCAATTTTTTCTTAATTTTAACTGAGTATGATAATTGTTATCAAAACAATTGCAAAAGAGATATATAACAACGTAAAAGAGAAGTATAAATTAAGCTTTTTTGGCTTTTTTCTTCTCTCTCATTCTCTTTTTCCACTCTTTTTCGAACTTCTTTCTTTTCAAAAAGGAGAGTCTTTCTATGAAAAGATGTCCTTTTAAATGGTCCATCTCGTGTTGGAAGGCGATGGCTAACAATCCGTCGCACTCTTTAATTATTTTGTTTCCGAAACGATCGAAATACTCCACTTTTATCTCTTTCGCTCTCTCCACATCATCGTAATATTCGGGAATGCTAAGACACCCTTCCGTATATACGGTCGTTCCGTTCATCTCCAAAATTTTAGGATTTATAACTTCTATCAGATCCTCTTTGTGCTGTTTTCCCTCTTCGTCCGTTAGATTTATGATAAGGGCGTTTATGGGGACGGCGACTTGAACGGCGGCTAAGCCTATGCCGTTTTTGGCTATCATCGTCTCATACATATCGTCTAAAAGAGTGTGAAGCTCCTTATCGAATCTCACTACCGGTTTGGATTCTTGTTTTAAAATCTTGTTCGGATAGGTTATTATCTCTCTTACCAAATTTTCGTCCTTGGGATTTTGTTTTCGATAGTATATAAAATTTGAGGAGGAAAATAAAGAGGAAAAAAGTCTCTTATTTGAAACTTTTTTCCAAAACTTTGTCTATAAGCCCGTATTCCACGGCGTCTTTTGCGCTCATAAAAAAATCTCTTTCCGTGTCTTTGGCTATTTTTTTGATGCTTTGTCCGGTATTTTCGGCCAATATTTCGTTTAGGATGTGTTTTAGTCTGAGAATCTCTTTTGCCTGTATCTCTATATCGGTGGCTTGCCCTTGAGCTCCTCCTAAAGGCTGATGAATCATAATTCTCGCATTCGGAAGAGCGTATCTTTTGCCTTTCGCTCCGGAGCTTAGGAGGAAAGCTCCCATAGAGGCGGCTTGACCGATGCATATCGTGCTAACTTCCGGTTTGATGTAGTTCATCGTATCGAATATGCTAAATCCGCTTGTGATGACTCCTCCCGGAGAGTTTATGTAAAGATAGATATCTTTGTCGGGATCCTCGGCTTCCAAAAATAGAAGCTGGGCTACGATGGATGAAGCCACCGCGTCGTTTATCTCCCCGCTTAGCATAATGATTCTATCTTTTAAAAGTCTTGAGTATATATCGTAACTTCTCTCTCCTCTTCCCGTTTTTTCGATGACTATGGGAACGTAGCTCATTTATTTTCTTCCTTTTTGCTTTCTTTCAATTTATCATCGAACAATTTCGCAAAAAGTTTATCCTCAACCATTGCCATTTTAACTGCCGGAAGCAATCCTTGCTCTTTATACATATCAAGAAGCGCTTTAGGCTCTCTTCCCGTTTGCAACGCTTCCAGATATATGGTCGATACCAACTCTTGATCGGTAACATCCACTCCCTCTTTTTTTGCGAGTTCATCGACGATAAAAGTCAGTTTTACGCTGTTTTCCGCATTTTCTCTCAATTCTTCTCTCTTTTCTTTGACTTTGTCGGTGTTGTCTTGATACTCTTTTCTCTCCTCTTCGCTCATTTGAGCGTAGGCGTTTCTAAAAGCCATATCTATCTCTTGCTCTACGATGTTTTTAGGGAGATCGAATTTTATGTTTTCTATCAGTTTTTCTATTAAGATCGGTTTTAACTCTTCGTTGTAGAGTTTATTCATCTTCTCCGATTTGATTTGCTCTTTCGTTTTCTCTTTTAAAAGCTCCACAGTCGGATTCTCTTCTCCGGGAAGAAGTTTTTTTAGAGTCTCTTCGTCTATGTTCTCTACGGAAGGAACTTCTTTTTGCTGAATCTCGTGAAGAGTTACTTTGAAAGTAGCCTCTTTTCCGGCAAGATCCTTAGCTCCGTAATTTTCCGGAAAAGTAACTTTTATCTCTCTCGTCTCTCCCGGTTTCATTCCTATCAATTGATCTTCGAATCCCTCTATAAACTGTTTGCTTCCTATCTCGAGAAGATATCCTTGGGCTTTGCCTCCCTCAAAAGGTTTTCCGTCTATGAAACCTTCGAAATCTATCAAAACGAAATCGCCCTCTTTCACCTCTCGCTCTTCCTCCACTTTTTTAAGAGGAGCTACGGATTTTAACATATTCTCTATTCTCTCTTCGACCTCTTTATCGGTTACCTCCGGCTCTTTTACTTCCGGAACGAGAGATTTGTAATCTCCAAGATCTATCTCCGGTCTGTAAGAGAGAGTCATCTCTATCTCTATCTTCTCTTCGGTATCTTCGAATTTATCGAATATCGGTTCTCCTATTAGAGCCTCTCTTTCTATTTTAAGCTCTTCCAACGCCTTGGAATAGAACTCTTGAATCGCTTCCGTTTTGGCGTCTTGCTTTATTTTGTCCTTATATCTGCTCCTTACGATCGATGGAGGAACTTTCCCTTTTCTAAAACCGGGAATGCTCACCGTTTTCGCGATCTCTTTGACTATTTTGTCCTCTTTTTTAGATAAAGTTTCGTTTGTTATCGTTCCTTTTGCCGTTGCGTTGGCTCCGTCTATTTTCTCTACACTCACTTGCATATATCTTTTTCCTTTATATTTTGTTGATATAATGTTTTGAATCAAAGGGATGAATATACCAAAATTTTGCTTAAAGAGTTCAAAATGTTGACCTCGGAGAGGCTTTTAAATCTTCCAAAGCGGTAAAATCGCCGTTTTTGTAAGCGTCTATCGCGTATCTTCCTATCATGGCGGCGTTGTCGGAGCAGTATTTTAAAGGTGCGGTATGGAGTTTTATGTGAAATTCGTTGCATAGGGATAAGAATTTTTCCCTTAAGTATAGATTCGCGCTGGCTCCTCCCACTATCGCGAAATTTTTTATTTCGTTTCGTTTGAAGTATTTTCTACATTTTTGTATCAAGTGAGAAACCGCCGCTTTTTGAAAAGAGGCGCAGATATCGGCTATATCCTTTTTTGAGTTTTTATCTATCTTTTCTATCTGAAGTCTCACTTGATTTTTTATTCCGGAATAACTGAAAGCCAATTTCGGGGAGTTCGAGAGGGGAACGGTAAAAGGGAACCTCTCCTCATCCCCTTCTCTAGCCATCTTTTCCACTATCGGCCCTCCCGGATATCCGAGATTTAACATTTTTGCGACTTTATCGAAACTCTCTCCGAAACTGTCGTCCATCGTCGAAGCTACCGTATGCATATTTTTATACGATTTCGCTTCTATGATTTGGGTATGTCCTCCCGAAACCAACAAAACGGTTAGAGGAAATAGAGTCTCTTTTTCTATAAATAGCGAATATATATGTCCTTTTAGATGATTTACGGCTATTAGCGGAAGATTTAGAGATATCGAGAGAGCTTTCGCCATGGTTATGCCCTCTATCAAAGTTACGGAGAGTCCCGGCTCGTTGGTTACGGCTATCGCTTTTAAATCTTTAAAGTAGATTTTTGCCTCTTCCAAAATTTTCGGCAAGGTTACCGCGTGGAGTCTTGCGGCGAGTTCCGGCACGACTCCTCCGTATCTTTCGTGTTCCGTTTCTTGAGATATCTTTTTATGAAAAAGGAGCTTTTTCGTCTCTATTTCCGTAATCGCTATCGAGCTGTCGTCGCAACTGCTTTCTATGCTAAGAATCATTTCGTTACTTTCGATATAAATTTTCTATAAAAAATTTATATTGTATTTTTTATAAATTAGATTTTTATTGTAAATATTTAATATTTACTGTAATTTCACCATTATCATATAAAATGGAAGCTCAAAAAATCCTTTAAAAAGAAAAATTTTTACCGATACTATAATGACCTAAGCAAAAGGGATAAAAATCTTTTGCTTAGCTTAAATAATATTTTACCTAAAACCGATAGGTAAAATATTAAAGCGATATTGAGTAATATTTTACTTAACAATTCATAAGGTAATATTTAATTTACTTAAGGAGAAGAAGAGATGACGGTTGAAGAATTGGAATTGCTCGGAGTTCTCAGCGAAATAGATATAGAGAGCTTGGATGACGATACGATGGCTTCTTTGCTCGAGGATGCGTTGGAGATAACCGACGGAGATCCTTACGAAGCGATAACTTTTATTACGGAAAATAGTGAGATTCCCTATGCGGAGCTCGAGAGAGTTTACAATACCTTTTTAAGCTGATAAAAGGCGGATTCTATCCGCCTTAAAAATATTTAATAATTTTTTATTTCTAACCTCTTGACAATAGAAAAATTTTGGGATATAATTCCAACTCGAAATTGAAACGTATTCCGGATTAGCTCAGCGGTAGAGTAGGCGGCTGTTAACCGCTTGGTCGCAGGTTCGAATCCTGCATCCGGAGCCATATTTACTTATATCCATCGTCTTCTTCATAGTTTAACTTCCGTAAATAACGACATCCCAACCGTTATCCGATATAAAAATCAAAAAGTGCGTTTCTAAAACTCTTTTTGCCTAAATATCAGCGATTTTGCAGGACAAAGTCCTATAACGGTTGCGGCGGATGATATCGAAATCGGTTTTGGAAATAAAATCCCTCTTTGGCTTTTTGGGTTTTTGTATTAAATCTGAGTTTTATAAAAGTTTATTTTCCATTCTATTTTACATTTATGTTTGTTTAAGTTTATTTGCCTATACTTTTATTAAACCGAATTGTTTATCGGAGTAAACAAAATGTCTTTTATAATAGATAATCTAAAAAACATTTTTATAAATCAACTTCTTTTAACATCGCTTAAGTTTAAAAGATATATGCATAACAGTTTTGATATGAACGATAGGCTAATAGGCGTAATCGGTCCAAGAGGGGTAGGCAAAACCATTTTTATTTTACAATATTTAAAAGAATTAAATATCCCTATAGAAAAAAAGCTCTATTTTAATGCCGATCACTTTTATGTAACATCTTCTTCTTTATTTGAAATAGCAAGCGAATTTTACAAAAGAGGCGGAGAGGTTTTAGCTATAGATGAGATTCATAAATATAACAATTTCGAACAAGAGTTAAAATCCATCTATGATAGTTTTGATTTAAAGGTTGTTTTTAGCGGAAGCAGTGCGTTAAAGTTGGAAAATGCAAAATATGATTTAAGCAGAAGAGCCGTATTGTATAGAGTGCAGGGATTAAGCTTTAGAGAATTTATCGAGTTTGAAACGGGCATAAAGTTTAAAAGCTATACTTTAGAAGATATTTTACAAAACCACACTCAAATAGCGTATGAGATAAAAGAGCGAATAAAACCTTTTGAGTATTTTTCGAGCTACTTAAAATACGGTTATTATCCTTTTTATAAACAAAACAAAAATCTATACGGACAAAAACTAAACGAGATAATAAGCACCGTTTTAGAAAGCGATTTGCCGTTTGTTTTCAATATCGAAACTAAAAACATATTTAAGCTAAAAAAACTGCTTGCGATGCTATGCCAAAGCAAACCGTATGAGTTAAACATAACCAAACTATCCCAAAAAATAGAGCTAAATAGAGTTACTCTTTATAACTATTTAAACTATTTGGAAAAAGGCTCCCTTATAAAAATGATTATGCCCCTAACTAAAGGCGATAAGATTTTTACAAAGCCTGAAAAACTTTATTTGCACAATACAAATCTAACTTATAACTATTGTTATAACAACGATATCGGTACAATAAGAGAGCAGTTTTTTGCAAATCAATTATCTTTTAAGCATAATCTAAACTATGCAAAAGATGGTGACTTTTTAATTGATAACAAATATACAGTCGAAATTGGCGGAGCAAAAAAGAGCTTTGAGCAGATAAAAGATATCGAAAATTCTTTTATAGCGGCGGACGATATTGAAATCGGCTTTGGAAATAAAATCCCTCTTTGGCTTTTTGGGTTTTTGTATTAAAACGCCCTATAAGCAAAAGCCGTTTGAAATCGTAAAATTTGATTTGCATATCAAATTCTCAATATAAAAATTTGATTCGTATATCAATTTTGTGTATAATGTTTTTGATACGGATATCAAAAGGTATTTTTTATGATAAAAGAGATTTTAGAGCTACAGCAACTATTGCTTAAAAAGAGTAAAGTTAGCTATAAACGATACTTTTATGAAAATTTGGAAATGGATAGATTAACGGGCATACTTGGCGCAAGAGGTGTCGGTAAAACTACTTTTTTACTTTGGTATCTGAAAAACTCCAAATTACCGTTTAGCAAAAAGTTATATTTTAGTGCCGACTCTATTAATATAGATTCGATATTTGATTTGGCAAAAGAGTTTGCAAAAATAGGAGGAGAGCTTTTAATAATAGATGAAATTCACAAATTTAACGGTTTTGAAATAGAATTAAAAAAAATTTATGATTTTTTAGATTTGCGAGTTATTTTTAGCGGAAGTAGCGCGCTAAAAATAGACAATTCAAAAGCCGATCTAAGCAGAAGAGCAATTATTTATGAAGTAGAAGGTATGAGTTTTAAAGAATTTTTAGAGCTAAAATACTCTTTTAATTTACCAAGTTATAGTTTAGAAGAGATTTTAGCAAATCATATGGATATTGCTTATGAATTATTAGAAAAGTTTAACTTAACCCTTGATTTTAAAGAGTATTTGGAGTTTGGATATTATCCTTTTTATTTTGATAAAAGAGTGCTTTATAAAATAAAACTAAACGAAACTATAAATACGGTAATAGAAGTTGATATTCCGTCCATATTTAACATCGAATATCAAAATATTAGAAATCTAAAAAAACTTATTACTCTTGTTTGCAAAGCGGCACCTTATACGCCCAATATCAACGAACTATTAGCCAAAATGAATATGGGAAGTGATTATAGAACTCTTTATAGATATATGGATTATTTGCATAAAGCAAGAATTATTTATCTTTTAAAGCCCAAAACTAAAGGCGATAACATTTTTAGTAAACCCGAAAAGATATATTTAAATAATACTAACTTATATTATGCATATTGCAAAGAGCCGCAAATCGGAACTGTAAGAGAGACATTTTTTATAAATATGCTAAAGGTTAAACATCAAATTCAGGCTTCTAAAAAAGGCGATTTCGTAGTTGATGAAAAGTATATTTTTGAAATCGGCGGTAAAAATAAAGATTTTAAGCAGATAAAAGATATTGAAAATAGCTTTGTAGTTGCCGACGATATCGAAATCGGTTTTGGAAATAAAATCCCTCTTTGGCTTTTTGGGTTTTTGTATTAACGATATTCGGATGGTTCCGGCTTTCGTTTGTTGGAAAAAATTTTTTAAATCTCTCAGTAAACGAAATTTGACACTTCCTTACAATTTTATTATAATTTTTTATATTGCACGGCTTAGATCGGACAAAAATCCAAAATTCGGCTTGAAAAGATGACCGCTATAAAACCCGTAAGAAAATTTTCTCTTTTATTGATAGATTCCTCTTTTTTCGATAGAGAGGAAGTGGCCGATCTTCTATCTCCTCTTTTTTCCGATATTTTTTTCTCTTTTAAAGATAAGGCTTTTTCCGTTTTCAAAGAGGGCTCTTACGATATCGTTTTAGCCGGCTCCGATTCTTTGGAGGAGGTGGCTAAGATTAGAGAGAAAAATTCCAAAGTCGATATTCTGCTCGTGGGAGATAAGGATAGCGATACGCTTTTGAAAGCTCTCGAACTTCATATTTACAAATATTTTATATCTCCTTTGGATCCGGATGAACTTTCAAAGGTGGTAAAAGAGCTTGAGACGAAAATATTTCTTAGAAGAGCTAAAGATTATAACACTTTTTTGCTTCATCAATATAAAGTCGCCATAGACAATAGCAATATCGTTTCCAAAACCGATATAAACGGAATAATAACTTATGCCAACAGCGAGTTTTGTAAGATTTCGAAATATACCAAAGAGGAGCTTATAGGACAAAATCACAATATAGTCAGACATCCGGATATTCCGAAAGAGGTGTTCGAGAGATTTTGGAATACGATTTTAAACAAGAAAATATGGAAAGGGACCGTCAAAAACAGAGCCAAAGACGGGAAGGCTTTTTATCTTAATACGACCGTTATTCCGATACTTGATGCCAATAACGAGATAGTGGAGTTTGTTGCCATAAGATATGACGTTACCAAAAGCGTTGAGCTTCAAGAGAGGTTGAAGAAGAAAGAGGAGGAGCTTGAAAAGTTAAACAAAGATTTGCAAAAAAAAGTTAAGGAACAGACCAAAAAACTAAGAGAATTAAACGCAAATCTCGAAAAAAGGATAGAAGAGGAGGTTAGAAAAAACAGAGAAAAAGATAGATTGATGTTTCAGCAGGCCAGACTCGCCTCTTTGGGTGAGATGCTCGGAAACATAGCTCATCAATGGCGTCAGCCGCTGATGGAATTGAATCTTTTGCTTTATAAAATCAAAAAGAGTTTTGAAAACGGCAAGCTCGATAAGGCTAAAATGGAAGAGCTTTACAAAAGGAGCAGTTTCATAATAGAGAAGATGTCGCAAACGATTATAGATTTTCAAAATTTTTTCAAACCCGATAAAAAGTATGAAAGTTTCAATATTTTAGAGAGTATAAAATATTCCGTATCCATTATAGAGGGGAGTTTGAAAAGAGCCGACATAAAAGTCTCGATGGAGTCTAAAGGAGATATTATCGTTAGGGGATTTCAAAACGAATTTTCTCAAGTTATTATAAATATATTGAATAATGCGAAAGATGCCCTGAAAAAGATAAAAGAGAGGGAGAGAAAAATAGAGATTTCCGTATATAGGGAAAAGAGTTGTTTTCTATACGGCGAGGTTAAAAGCGAAGAGAATGCGGTAATAGAGATAAAAGATAACGGAGGGGGAATAGACGAGAAGATTTTGGATAAGATTTTCGAGCCCTATTTTACCACCAAACACAGTTCTCAAGGTACGGGATTGGGACTTTATATGTCGAAAATGATAATAGAGCAGAGTATGAAGGGAATTTTGGAGGCTAAAAATTGGGAGGAAGGGGCGATTTTTACCATAAGGATTCCCATATTCCGATAAAGGATTTATAGATGGAGTGCGAAAATATTTTTAAATTTTTAAATATTTTGTATGTAGAGGACGAACAGGGGATACGGGAGACTTTAAAAGATGTGTTTGAGGACGATTTTAACAGTTTCGAAGTGGCTAAAGACGGGAAGGAAGGATTGGAAAAATTTAAAAACAAAAGTTTCGATATCGTTATAACCGATATAGAGATGCCGCTTATGAACGGGATGGAACTTACGAGAGAAATAAAAGAGATCTCAAGAGACACTCCCGTTATACTTTTGACCGCTTACAGTGAGAAAAAGAGACTTTTCGAGGCGATAGACATAGGAGTTAACAAATACCTCGTAAAGCCTTTCACTCCCGAAAAACTTTTGGAAACGATTTGCGAACTTGCCAAGAAATTCAAAACCTTTAAAATCAAGCTGCAAGAGGGACTCTATTACGACAGAGAAAAGAGAGCGCTTTTAAGGGAGGGAGAGGAACTTATAAAACTTACCAAAAAAGAGAATCTATTTTTAGAGATATTGATAAACAATAAAAACAGAGTGGTTTCCGTAAACGAAATAAAGGATTTCGTCTGGAGAGAGGGAGGTTTTAGCGAAACGGCTTTGAGGGCGCTTGTCAAAAGAGTTAGGCAAAAGAGTTCCAAAGAGCTGATCAAAAATTTTCCCGGTTTGGGATACGGAATTTTTATTAAAATATAATTAAATTATATTTTATAAAATTAAATTTATTTAACTAATTTCACGATTTTTCCACAAAAACGCTTTATAATGCCGCCACGACTTTTTGAAAGAAAGGATGAAAAATGAAAAAAGTTGCGACATTATTAAGCGTATTGCTTGGAGTTTCTTTCCTAAGCGTAGGAGCTCTCGCTAACGAAGCGAAAATGGAAAGCGTTAAAAAAGAGGTGGTAAAAGCCGTAGAAAAGAAAGCGGAGGCTAAAAAAGAAGAAATCAAAAAGGACGCTAACGAAACCGCAAAAGAGGCCGTAAAAAAAGCGGTCGAGAAGATGCAAGGAGATAAATAGTTTCTAAAAACGACGGGGCGCTATTTTTAGCGCTCCTCTTCTATACTAACTCTTTCTTTTTCGCACGATAGTTTTTGTTTCCCTCCTTTTATTTAAACGCTCCGTAATGATATATTTTTAGCAAAAGAAAATAATTTTCCCAAGAATTAATTTTTCTATAAGCTTTATTAGCATATAATTTTCTTAGGAAAAATATTTTCCGATAAAAATTTTAAAAAAGGACGAAGTTATGGAAGAGAGAAAATTCAATATGCCTCTTTTGGGGGACGAATTTCCCGAATTGGGGAGCGTAAAAACGACTAAAGGCGTTATGAGCGTACCTAAAGATTTAAAGGGAAAATGGGCGGTTATTTTCAGTCATCCGGCGGATTTTACTCCCGTTTGCACGACAGAATTCGTGGCTTTCGCCAAAAGAGAGAAGGAGTTTGAAGCGCTTAATTGTCAACTTATCGGTATGAGCGTCGATCAGATCTTTTCCCATATAAAATGGGTTGAGTGGATAGAGGAGAAACTTGGCGTGAATATAGA
>CAZPVZ010000055.1:0-5695 GCA_964590185.1 uncultured Campylobacterales bacterium | reverse complement strand
TCTTTAGCCAATACGAAAGAGTTTTCCTTTCCTCTTTTTAAAGTTACGTTTTCAATCTTATAAAATTCGTTATTTTCGTTTTTGTTATAAGAAATTTCAAAATTCAAAGAGGGTACCGGCATAGCCTCCGCCGATTTGTCCGCAAAACTTTTTCTTTTTACTTCCGCCAAACTTCCCCGGCTCGGATATAAATCAACATACCAAGGATAAAAGGGAGAAGGAGAAATTTGCCCTCTCTTAGGATAAGAGGCGTAAATAACCGTTAAGTTTTCAAGATCCTCTCCGCCGGAATTTAAAAGAAAGAGTCTGCTTTCTATAAAAACTCTCTTTTTCAAAGTATCTCCGTATATGCCGTAAAAAAGCCTTTTTTCAACCGCAAAAGGGTATCTGACTCTAACGGCGGTTTTCGAAGAAGAATCTTTATCACACTTTATATCCAAGATCAGATTTTTATAAGATTTATACTTTTTTTGCTTTTTTAACTCATCCAATTCTTTTAACAAACCGCTTCTCTCTTTAGTTAAGAGAGTAATTCGATTTAAATTATCCTCCATTTTGGAAAGCTGAAACTCCACAATATTTTTTAAATCCTCAAAATCCCCCTTAACCGCGTTCAAGGAAACGCTTCTAAGCAGATCGGCGTTTTCTTTCAAAGATCGTATCTTATTATCCAAAAAAGAGATCTTTCTCTCAAGCTCCTCTATCTTTTTCGCTACCTCATCCTCATCCCCCTCGGCTTCCTTCAAAAGGCTATCTTTTACGAAACAGCCTTTACTCTCCTCAGTCTCCACATCCTTTAAGGAAACGCCGTAGGGCAATTTCAAAACGGCTTGAAAATCTCCCTCTTTCTTTTTAAGAACCTCCTTGGTTAAAAACGAACCGTTTTGATATATCTCAAGTTTTAAACTCCCGACATCCCGGCTCGCAAAAAGAGCCAACGAAAAAAAGAGCAAAATATTCATAACTTTTTTCATAACTTTTTCCTTTTTGTCTTATCAACCTTCATTTAAGTGCTTTTATTATATAATAATCGGCAAAAAAACACGGAAACGAGATGGAAAACGGAAAAACAAAATACATATTCGTAACCGGAGGAGTTTTAAGCTCCTTAGGAAAAGGAATAACTTCCGCAAGTATAGCGGCTCTTTTGAAACAGTCCGGATTAAACGTAAGCATGCTTAAAATCGACCCTTACATAAACGTCGATCCCGGAACGATGAGCCCTTTCGAGCACGGAGAGGTTTTCGTAACCGCGGACGGAGCGGAAACGGACCTCGATATCGGCCACTACGAAAGATTTTTGGATACGAATCTCTCAAAATTAAACAACATCACGACGGGACAGATCTATCTATCCGTCATAGAGAAGGAAAGAAGAGGCGACTATCTTGGGAAAACGATTCAAGTCGTTCCTCACATAGTAAACGAGATAAAAGAGAGAATTCGTCTTGCCGGAAAAGATAAGGACGTCCTGATAATAGAGATAGGAGGAACCGTAGGAGACATAGAGAGTCTTCCGTTTTTAGAGGCGATAAGAGAGATGAAAAGCGAAGTGGGCAAAGAGAGAGCGCTATTTGTCCACGTAACGCTTATCCCTTTCATAAAAGCGGCGGGAGAGCTAAAGACTAAACCGACCCAGCACAGCGTTCAAGAGTTAAGAAGGATAGGTATCACTCCTCACATGCTAATTTGCAGAAGCGAACACAAACTTCCCAAAGATCTCAAAAACAAAATAGCCATATCCTGCGGAGTCGAAAGAAATTCGGTAATAGAAGCGGCGGACGCGGCATCTATCTATAAAGTTCCCTTAAATTTCCTAAAAGAGAACATCTTAGAACCGATAAGCGAAAACCTAAAACTCGGCAAACTCGAACCCGATATGGAGGAGTGGGACTTTTTGGTAAAAAGAGTCATCGCTCCGAAAGACGAAGTTACAATAGGATTCGTGGGAAAATACGTAGGCCTTAAAGAATCTTACAAATCTTTAACGGAAGCCCTGACTCACGCCGGAGCTCATTTAAATACCAAAGTGAATATTCATTGGATAGACAGCGAAGACATAGAAACCGGTGCCGGAAAAAAGATGCTCGAAAACGTTGACGGAATACTCGTAGCCGGAGGTTTCGGACACCGAGGAGTGGAAGGAAAGATAGAGGCGATAAAATACGCAAGAGAAAATAAGATTCCCTATTTAGGAATATGTCTGGGAATGCAGCTTGCGATGATAGAGTTTGCGAGAAACGTTTTGAAACTCCAAGACGCAAACTCCCACGAATTCGACAAAAATTGCAAAAATCCGATAATCTATCTCATAGATCAGTTCATAGACGCAAGCGGAAAAAAACAGATAAGAACCTTTACAAGCCCTCTCGGAGGAACGATGAGACTCGGAGAGTATAAATGCAAAACCAAACCGAACTCTCTTTTAAGAAAAGTGTATGAAGGAGCCGAGGTCGTATATGAAAGACACAGACATCGATACGAAGCGAATCCCAAATATAAAGAACTTTTCGAAGAAAAAGGAATGATCATAAGCGGAGAATCGTCCGAAGGCCTTATAGAGGCGGTGGAATTGAAAGAGCATCCTTGGTTTATAGGAGTACAGTTTCATCCCGAATTTACCTCAAGACTTCAAAATCCCAATAAAGTAATAAAAGGTTTTATAGAAGCCTCTCTAAAGCATAAACAGTAATGGGAAAGAAGCTGACTCAACAAGATATTTACAACATCCTCTCAAAAAGGTTCAAAAACGATAAATATACCAAACTCTCTTTTCTTCCCGTCCCGTCGCTATTCAAAGATATAAAAAAAGCCGCAAAGAGAATAAAAGATGCGGTAATAAGAAGAGAAAAAATAGCGATAGTCGGGGATTACGACGTTGACGGAGTAGTCTCTTCGGCCATTTTAAGCGAGTTTTTCGACGATCTCAAAATCCCCTACAAAATAAAAATTCCAAACAGATTTACCGACGGTTACGGCATAAGTCCGAAAATAGTCCAAGAGATAGAAGCGGATCTGATCATAACCGTAGATAACGGCATAACGGCTATAGAAGCCGCAAAGGTTTGCAAAAGCAAAAACATAGATCTGATCATAACCGACCATCACACCCCGATAAACGCTCTTCCCGAAGCCTTCGCCATCATCAATCCGAAACAGGAGGGATGCTCTTTCCCTTCAACCGAGATATGCGGAGCTCAAGTGGCATGGTATCTATGCGCAGCGCTTAAAAAGGAATTCGGAATCAATTACGACCTCTCCAAATTTTTAGACATCCTCTCAATCGCGATAGTGGCCGATATGATGGAACTTAAAGACATTAACAGAACTATGGTTAAAAGCGGACTCAAATATCTTGATAACTCCGAAAGATACTCCATAAAGGCGATAAAAACCGCTTTCGGCAAAGAGAACTTCTCAAGCGAAGATCTCTCGTTTTTGTTGGCTCCCCTTTTAAACAGCGCCGGGAGAATGGAGAGCGCGAACATAGCCTACGAATTTTTAAGATCTAAAAACATGGAAGAGGCCTTCTTAAGACTCGAACATCTAATAGAGCTTAACAATCTAAGAAAAGAGACGGAAAAAGATCTATTCGAAAAAGCGGAAAAGTTCGCACAAGATAAAAAGTCGGTACTAATAGGATGGGGAGAAAATTGGCACGAGGGCGTTATAGGAATAGTCGCCGCAAAACTCGTCAGAAAATACAAAGTGCCCGTTATCCTATTTTCCGTTACCGGAAACATAGCCAAAGGAAGCGCAAGAAGCATCGGAGAGATAGACATTTTCAAAATGATAAAAGAAAATTCCGACATTCTTTTGGGATACGGAGGCCATAAAGGAGCGGCGGGACTCTCCATAAAGAGAGAGAATCTAAAAGAGTTTAAAAAAAAGATGGAGGAAGCCTTCGACAAACTCCCCAAAGAGCTATTCGTTCCCAAAGAGGAGATATTGGGAGAAATAGAACCCTCCGCCATCAATTTCAAACTGCTTGAAATATTAAGCTACTTCGAGCCGTACGGACAGGAAAATCCCGTTCCTCTATTCACCATCAAAGAGGCCTTCGTAAAAATAGACAAACTGATAGGCAAACATAAAAACCACCAAAAACTGATTTTGCAAAAAGAGTACTCCACG
Source organism: uncultured Campylobacterales bacterium (assembly GCA_964590185.1). GTDB lineage: Bacteria > Campylobacterota > Campylobacteria > Campylobacterales > JAADDG01 > JAADDG01. The sequence continues at coordinate 1,561 of CAZPVZ010000055.1, read as the reverse complement.
CTTGAATCTTTGGATTTTAATTTCGAAGAAAGGGTTCAAAGAGGCGATAAGATAGATCTCGTATTCTCCGTCTCCAAAAACGTTTTTAGAGGCATCGTAACTCCACAACTGCTTATTAGAAAAATCACTAAACATCGATAAAAATTATTTCTATTTTGTAAAAAATATTTTTATTTTTATCACTACCGATAAGATATATAATACTATATCCGCACAATCCAAAAAGGAGAAAAAGATGGAACTTAAAAACCACTTCACGATTTTCGCGCTCTCTTTCTCGATATCCCTTTCGGCCGTTACGCTTCCGGCGATAAAACCGGTAACCAAACCGACGATTCCGGAGATAGAAAAACCGTATATTCCTCAAATACCGATTACGGACGAGGAAAAAGAGAAATTAACCGACAACGAGGAGTTAAAAGAGTTTTTAAATAACGCAAAAGAAGCTCTCCTTAAAGAAGAAGCCGACGAAAAAGAGCTTCAAAAATGGATCGAAGATATAGAAAACGGTTTGTCTTTAGCGGATATAATAGATAAGATGATAAAATCCGAAGAGTTCTTTCCCGTCTTTCAAAACGATTCCGAATATATAAAAAGCATCTATAAAGCCGTATTTCAAAAAGAGATAGACGACGAAACCTTTCAAGAACTCTACGAAAAGATATCCTCCACAAAACTGTCGAAAGAGGGATTGTTATACTACCTCGCGAAAAAGAGAAGCTTCGAGGATATGTTAAAAGCGGATACGGCGTTTAGTTCGATATTTTTTAACTCTTCCAAAAAAGAGGAGATAGAAAAACTTACCGCATTCGTAAAAAGAATGTACACGACCGCTCTCGGAAGAGACGCCGAACCGGGAGGATTAAACTATTGGGAGCTTATGCTATCGGCGGGGAAAAAGAGCCCGCAAGAGATAGCCGTATTTTTCTTTACTTCCGAAGAGTTTCAAAACCAAAATTTAACCGATGAAGAGTTTTTAGACAGACTCTATCAAACAGTATTGGACAGAAAAGCGGACGAAGAGGGATACGAATATTGGCTAAATAAAATGGAAGAAGGAATGAGCAGAGAAGATATAATAAAATCTTTTATAGATTCAAAAGAGTTTCAAAACATCTTAAAAGAATACGGATTAAAATAAGAGGGGAACCTCCCCTCTTTAAATTAGAACTTCCAAAGCAAAAATAATCCGAAAAGTATTCGGTAAATGCCGAACGGAACGAAAGTAAATCTCGATAGAAACTCTATAAAAAGTTTTATCGTTATGTAGGCAACGACGAAAGCCGTTACGAATCCTGCTCCCAAAACAAGCCAATTGTCGAAATTAAATTCATCATAATGCTTTATTACATCATAAGCGGTAACGGCGGCCATAACCGGAATTGCAAGCAGAAACGAAAACTCCGCGGAAGCCTTGCGTGTAAGCCCGCTTAGAAGCCCTCCTATAATCGTCGAGCCCGCTCTTGAAGTGCCGGGTATCAAAGAGAAACATTGAGCCGCTCCGATCCAAAAAGCCTGCTTATAACTTACGTCCTCCACTCTTTTTACGAAATGGTCTTGC
>CAZPVZ010000054.1:0-3702 GCA_964590185.1 uncultured Campylobacterales bacterium | reverse complement strand
TTTTGAAGTTAGTTTGATATTATCCACTCTTCCGTCTCCTCTGATCATCACTCCTTCTACGGAGAGAAGTTTGGCGTTTGGAAGGAGGGCGTTCAAATCGGCTTGCAAGTTTCTTGATAGAGTATGCCATTTCCCGTCTTTTAAATTTTCGTCCAGAGAGAAGATCAGATATTTTTTCGAGACGTAGTTTTGTTCTATTCCCGGAAGATAGGTTAGAAACTTTCTTCCTTCGCTTGTTTTCACTTCTACATAAAATATAAAATCTTTTGAAAATTTAAAATCCATTTGAAATATGAATTGAGTTTTGTTGTTCCATCTCTTTCCGTCCTTTTTCAGCCAATATCCGTTTGCAAGACCGTGTCCTTGAAACTCTATAACCTGACTGTTTTTATCTTTATCGAATACGGTAGATATTTTCGCTCCGAAAGGATAGGCGTCGTAAACGACCCAGTCGTCGGTATTTTTGCTTTCTCCGTCTTCATATACGCTCTCTTGGGAATCTCCGCTCGTTTTTTCCGATTTTTCGGTTTTTATTTTCACTATCGCCGGCTCGGATTCTGCGTTTTGAGTAAAAGAGATCAATTCGTAGGTATAAAGCGTATTTTCTTTCAATCCTTTATCGATAAATTCGTTTACTCCCTCTTTTAAGGAGGCTATCTCTTTGCCGTTTCTAAACAGTTTCGTTCGGGTCTTTTCGTCGCTTTTCCAACTAAGATATACGGAAGTTGCGGAAGCTTTCGCTTTTAAATCGAAAGGTTTGACCAATGATTTTTGCGGAGGCGTTTCTTGAGCCGATGCGCTTTTTAGGTTGTCTATTTCCGCGTTTCCGTAGATCTTAAACTTTAGTATTTTTTCTATTTTAAGGTTTTTTTGGGCTTCGTTTAAGTCTTTTTGAAGATCGAATTTTATTTCGTGCCATTTGCCGTCTAAAACTTTCGTTCCGAGTCCGTGTCTTATGAAATTTCCGCTTCCCAAATAGTTACTGTTTTGAGGCGTGTAGGCGAGATATTTGATTCCTAAAGGGGTTTGAGCCGTAAATTCCATATAGAAATTTTCGGTCGTTTTAAGTTCGAGACGGAACTCTTTCTCGGTCGAGTTTAGAGAGATTTCGTAACCGCTTTTCGTTCCTCCGCCTTGAAATTTTATTATTCGGCTTTTTTTGATTTCATCGTAGAGATTGAGTACTTTCGCTCCTCCTCCGTCTTTGATTATTTTCCATCTGTCCGTTTTCCCGTCTTCCGCGTTTTCGAATACTTGTCCGCTTGCGAACGCATGTATTCCGAGCAGAAGGAAAAAAAGGAAGATGAAACCTTTTAGGGGTTTGTTTTTCATTTTATCTCCTTTGAAAATCCGTCGGTAAAGTCAATCTGATTTATTACTATCGTCATATATGAAAAAAAGGTTTACCTCTTTCACTTTTTTTATCTATATTTTTTTAAGCGTTAACTGGTTAAAATAGATACAAAGGAGCGAAAAATGGGAAGCTTTATAATGGGGCTTTTTATGTATATAGGGGGAATTTTTCTGTTTTTTATGTTTTTGGGGCTTTTGCCCGATATAAGTCCTATGCCGGTCGATTCCGTTTCCGTAAAAAATCCTCCGTTATCCTACTACGAGACTTCAAACCGTACGGAAAGCTTTTCGGAAGGAAACGAAAAGATAAGTTCGGACGATTTTGTAAAGAGGGTCAAGCGCTCTTTTTCTCCCTACGAAAAAAGAGAAGAATCGAGAGATTTCAAAAAAATAGAGTACGCCGGCTCTAAAGAGGATTTTATAGATGCCGTCAAAGACTATTATGGAGGAGTCGTGGATTCGGTTAAGGTTTTTGAAAACGGTCGGGTTATAGAGTTTAGGGGAAAACTTTTCGATAGCGACGGAAATATCTATGCGTTTCATAAAAAAATAGACGGAAAATTAAGGGAACTCGGTTTTAAAGAGGCGAGATATCTTTGGTACGGGAGCGACGGAGACTATACGATTTTTAACTTAACAAGATAGTTTAAAGAAAAAACAATATAATTGGATATGATTTCAAAAGATTTTAAAGGATAATTTTAAAATGGATCTTTATACCGTTTCGTTTTTAATAATTTTCGTTGTAGTGGGAATAGGATTGTATTTTTATTATCTTTACGAAAAAGGGGCGAGATTGAGATATATAGAAAAAGGTTTTTGTCCTAAATGCCGTAGAGATACGATAGAGATAGTGGATCGAAAAAGTCACGGGTGCAGTGGAACGGTTGAGATGAGGATAGAATGCAGAGAGTGCGAATATAAAGACACTTTTACTATCGAAGGAGGAGGGTGCTCCGGCGGAAGATGCTCCCTTTAGTGGCAGTATAGTTTGTATTTCAGATAGGGATTTTTAAGATACGGCGGAAATTTCATGGAAACGCTAAAGGGTTGCCATACGCCGGGATCGAGATCGTAGGCTATGTAAAACTCTTTTTTAACGAAACTCTTTTTTCCGTTTTCCTTATTGGAAAACATTTCCGATATTGAGGCTTTCGGATTGAAGACGGCCGAACCGCTCAGATTTTTGCCGGCCATCGGATTCGAGGCTATTTTTACTTCGAGTTTGCATTTTCCTATTTTGAATTTTCCGACGTTTTTTACTATACCGCTTATCGTTATGCTTTCGTTTAGAAGAATTCTTTTGTGAGTTACTCTGAGGAGCTTTGCTTTCTTCGTGTATTTATCAAGTACGAAGAGGGAAAATACCGTAAGGGTTCCCACCACCAAAAAAGATGAAAAGATCATCGGTAAAATCAATCTTTTGTCTTTCTGTTTGAAAGAGAAAAAGATAAATAGAGCGAGTATGAAAAGGAGCGTCCATAAAACTATTTTATGAATAATCGTTAAATAAGTAAATCCCATATAAAACCTTTGGCGTTTGTAGGTGGCTTTTTTTTAAAATATCGTTCTTTTTTTTAAAGATTTTAATTTAAGCTCTTTTTCTTAATAACACTCCGCATCCACCGTAACGTTATAATCCTTTTTGGAGCGCTTAAAATCGTTAAATACGAGTCTGAATTCTAAAGATTTTCCCTTTTGAAGCTTTTTTTTCAGGAAGATTTTTTTTCTTTTTAGAGGTTTTAAAAGGTAAAGGAGATTTTTTAGGGAGTTGGAGCCTATTTTTACTATTTTGCCTTTGATTTCGCATTCCCGAAAATCTATTTTGCCTTTGTTCGTTACCGTTCCTTCGACTATTATGCTTTTGCCGAATCTTAAGTATTCTTGTTTCAAAATCCTAACTTCCGCTCTTTTAACCGTTTTTTCCATAAATATCTTTATTAAAATCGGAGAAAGCGAGAGAAGCGTAAAATTAAAAAGTATCAAAAGGAGAGAGAAAAAGGGTTTTTTGTTGGCTATCATAACCGAAAGGATAAGGAGGGTAGTGAAGAGAAACAAAACCCATCCGAAAGCTATGTATTCGTAAACGGTTAAATGGTGAATATAGTTTAAAACGCTCTCTTTCAAGGAGTTTAAACTCATTTTTTTAAACGGGATTTTTTCTCTTCTATGCCGCTTATTCCGAATCTTCTTTGAAGTTCCTGTTTAACTCTGTCGGGAGAGATGTTTTTGTATCCCAAAGCTACGAGAGAATGAAAAAGGAGATCGCAAGCTTCGTAGATTATCTCCTCTTCTTTGCCGTCTTTCACCGCGAAGCAAAACTCCCCGGCTTCTTCCACGACTTTTTTT
>CAZPVZ010000053.1:0-6475 GCA_964590185.1 uncultured Campylobacterales bacterium | reverse complement strand
TTCAATCCCCTGAAAATCGGGTCAAAGTGAAATTCGTAAGGAAGGTCGTTAGAAAGGCAGCAGACCCAGTGAGGTTTCAATCCCCTGAAAATCGGGTCAAAGTGAAATGATGCCATTCAGAGGAAGGTAGAAGAAACCTTCCTCAGTTTCAATCCCCTGAAAATCGGGTCAAAGTGAAATAGCTCTCAATCCCGTCATTTAGGAACTCTCTTTTCTTAAGCAACGCTTACACTCAATAATAAGCATTTCTTAAGATTTAAAAGCCCTATTTTTAGGGATTTTAAGCTTCACTTAAAAATTATATGAAACTTAAATGAAACCTAAAAAATCGACAATGAGAAGTTAAAGAACTCCTTTTGTTTTTTTATTATAACCTAACTTTTATTAATTTTTTCTAAATGTTCTCTATAAAAATGCCTATAAACCTCAAAAGCCTCACTCGTGCTTAAAAGCCTCAAAGTCTCTTTATCGTAAAGAAGACCTTTAAAATTTACTCCGAGCCTTCTACCGTTATATTCCACTTCCGGATAATGATCGTTTTCGACGTCCGGTTTCAGTCTCTCCCGAAATTCGGACACGAACTTTCTCATGGAAATATCAAGATTTTTCGTCTTTTTATAATTTTTAAGCAAAATCTCTTTGATTTCTTTAAGTTCCTCCATAATCTCTTCACAACTTGATTTTGCGGGGGACTCTTTTTCTCCCTCGCCCTCCGCCTTTTTTTCCGATTCCCTATACAATTTTTCTATTTTTTCGTAGAGATTCATCTTTTCTCCTTAAAATACGTCCGGATAATCTATATCCATAGCGCTGTGAAGATTTATGGAACCCTTTCCTATTTTATATATTCTCAAATCGTCGCTATTTATATCCAAAATCTTAAGAGCCTTATCGACGAGCCTATATAATTCGTCTTTAGTAATCTCTTTGCAGAGGTAAACGGATTTTTGTATTCTCAAAGACTCTTTTTCCAATATTTTAGCCACTTTTCTCAATCTTTTCTCGCACGATATATCGTAAGCTATAATAAAATCGCTTTTATAAGAACTCCCCATTTTTATCCTCCCCGCTCAACATTCCTCTTAGTAAAGACAATTCGGAATTTATCTTACTCTCAAGACCGTTCCACAAATCCTTCAGCGGCTTATGAAGTTTTCTTTTACCTTCAAAAGTTAAGTAAACTCCGTTTTTTTTATAAAAATCGTTTATGGAAACTATATTTTCTTTAAATACGAAAACAACAAACTGATTTATCTGATCTCTAAAAAGCTCCATTACGTCCGAGCTCAAAGCGTTATGACTCCTAAAAGGAGTATGCAGATACCCTATAGACGGCTCGAAACCGAAAGATATCAACCTAACCGTGATAATGTTATACATCAAAAAATAAAAATACGACAAAAGAGAATTTGCCGGATCTTTCGGAGGTCTTTTGCTCCTTTTGCCTTTATGATATTTAGAAGGAATAAGCGAAAAAAATCTCTTGAAATACTCTCTCGCAAAATTTCCCTCTATCCCCAAAAGCGTCTCCACCGTTTCGGCTTCTTCAACCTGTTTTACAAAAGAACTTTCGTCGATATCGTCGATCCGATTGCATTTTAGCTGATAAACATGCCTTTGAATCTTGTTTTTCAGCAAATATTTGGCTATAAAAAGCCTCTTTTCCAAAGATCTGTATTGTCTCTCTTTCAAATCCGCATTTTTCGTATTTACCGCATGGGCGATCGAACTTTTATTCGTATAATTATTTAAAAATATTATATTTATTCCGTTGCTCGTCATCGTAACGATATCTTTGGAATTCAATACCGAATTTTTATAAACTATAAGCGTATCTACCATCTTAAACGGCAGTTTTACGTCTTCGAACTTTATCGTTCTATTTTCCACAGAAATTTTCACGTCCTTTTTATCCACTATGGAAATTTTCATGTTATTACCGCTCCTTCCTCATAGGAGACGCAATCCTCTTTACTGTTGAAACTAAGAGGTTCGGATTGAAGAGGAATTATATTGATCTTGTCCTCCTCTTTCGTAATTTTCAAAAGCTCTCCTATAAAACTCTCAAGATCTTTTTTCGAAAAATATGCCTGCAAAACGGACTTTTGTCCGCACACGGCGTGAGAATAAACGAGCTTGGCGACCTTTCTGAGTCTCTTTTGATCGGCGATATCGTAAGCTACCAAAAACATCTTCATACTCATACCGTCCCCCTTTAAAATCTACATAAAATCAAAAATATTAGTCTGCTTAGGACCTTTATAACCTTTCAATCTAAAAACCTTCTCTATGGTTTTCTCTCCGAGCCCTTTAACTTTCAAAAGAGAATTGACGCTGTTTACGTCATCCCTCGTTAAGGCTTTCCTTATCTTTTCGATCTGACCGTCGCTTAATCCCGTCTTCTCCTTTATGACGGTTTTGTTTCCGTTTACGAAAAGTTTTACGAACTCGTCATACAGTTCGTCCTTAGCCTTCGGATCAAATTCCCAAATCTCCACATCTATATCTTCGCATTTGCCAAGATACCTCTCCATAACTTCCAAAACCTCTTCTTTATCCATTCCTCCCCTGTCGGCTCCGAGAAGAGGAAAAGCTATCGATTTGATCTTTCTATTTTTGTAACTTTTTACGAATTTTTCGAGCCCTTTTTCAATATATTCGATTTTAGAAGGCTGTTTCCAAGATCTCTTCGTCGGAAAATTCAAAATGGCTCTATCCTTCGTTTTATAAAGCCACAACAATCCTATGTCTATCATCTTCTCTTCGCACAAAAAGCGATATCTCTCATACATATCCGGATAGCGCAATCTAAACTCGTAAGCTATCCCGGCTCCCATCACTCCCTCGCAATTTATCGTATTTACGAGAACTTTCGCTTTCGAAGTAAAAATGTTTCCTCTCTTCCTAACCAACATTTCGCCTCCTTAGAAAGGAAAAAACGACTCTTCCAAAAGAGCCTCGCTTTGATCGTAACGGAGATCGCTAAAGTCGCTAAAATAAAAACTTTTATCGACTACGCACTCCACCTCTTTTTTAAGCACCGTATAGAGATTCGGAAACTTCTTGGGGTCTTTCGCCGGATATTTATGCATTATGGGACCCTCGGCTTCTTTCAATATCTCCTCTACCCTGCTTTTAGTCTCTTCGTTATTGCATATAATTTTTTCCACTTTATTAAGAGGAACGCAATCCGGAACGAGCACCTCGGCCATCCTTTTTCTTTTGCAATCCTCCTTGTCATACCAAGTCTCCGCATTGATACAATCCCAATCCAACTTATGCAAATCCCAAGGATCTTCGAAAAATTCGGTCGAAAAGGAGGACGCGTTTCCGTCCGTAAAAATACTCCCCTCTATCAAAACGATTTCTATGTTCATCGCAAAAATTACGATATTATCCTGTTCTCCCCTTCTTTTATAAAGCATGGAGTTTTTAGGATTGAAATAAAAAGGAACGTACGAATGAATCGGTCTGTAAAAAATAGGATCATACCTCTTTCGTCTATCGTTGACGTCCTTATCGCTTATATCCCTAACCTGATAAGGATTTCCGTGAGGATACAAACGGTCCGTAAAGAAAATGGGCACCAAATTATCCGCGTGCGTCATATGATAGACATACTTAAGCCCTAAAGGCTCAAGAACCTCTTGATAAAACATATAAAGAGTCTTCATCCTGCGAAATTTCAACATTCGCTCGCATATTTGTCTTGCCATTAAATTCTCCTTATAAAAAATTTATAAGGAGAATTATAAAGAAAGGAGTTGACGGAAAATGTCGAGATAGAGAGAAGTTTATAAAAACATTACATAAAAAATTAGTTTTTTGGCTTTATTTCAATTTTGTAAGAAGAGGTTTCCGCTAAATTTCTTACGGTAAGATTCAAACTTCTTGCCAAAAGATACCATGCAAAAACGGGTCCGAAAAGTGCGGCATATGCGGTTTTGGAAGCCAAAGAGATCCCGTTTTCTCCCAAAATCTTTATAAAAGCTTTTTCCAAAGAATTATATGAAATCTTTTTGCGTATATAAGCGCTTACGAAGGGCCAAAGCGAATATATACTTTTCGAAGCGACTCCCCCAGCCGCGACTTCCGTCGCCCCGACGCTCTCTGCGTATTTTAAAATCTCGTCCAGATTCTCCTCGGTTATGGAAACCAAATAGTCGTTTTTTATATGAGAATCAAACACCATGGGATTATCTTTATAAAGTTCGGCCGCCTCTTCGGTAGCCAAAATAGGAATATCCGGATATTTTTTCAAAGCATCCTCGATGACGAAAGAGCTTTTTTCGTCCAAAGCTTTCAAAGAAACCTCCAAACTCCTTCCGCTTTCCGTGTCCGTAAAAATTATATCGGAACCGGGATAACTTTCGTCTTCGTGCATTTTAGCGACCCATTCGTCGTTATCCTCGTTTTCCGCGTTAGCAACCATGATCTCGAACATTTTGCCTTTTATGACGCTGAGGGCTCCCTTTAGCGACTCTTCGTCGTATCGGGAAAAAAGTTCCGCCATATCCGAAACCGAAGCGTTTTGCGGGAGCTGTTTAGACCATCTGAGTCTTATCGCCTCCAAAAAAACTTCTCCCAAAGGTCCTTGCAGCTTCTCATACCGCCGGGATAGAAGATAAGCCATCGCGACGGAAGCGAAAACCTCTCCGTTTATGCGTTTGGCGTCAAGCGCCAAATCTCCGTTGAACCACGCCTTCATCCTTTTGGCGACAAGCTTTATATTTTCGAGAGTGAAATTTTTCCTAATAAATTCATATTGAAATTTAAACAGTCCTTTAACTAAAGAGGAAATCCTATACAAAGAAGAGATCTTAAAACCTCCTCCTCTTGCATACTCTTCAAAACCGACCAAAAACAAAATTCCCACTATATCCGTAACGAAAAGTTCGGCTAAAATAAGGGGATTTAACATCGGAACGAAGCTAAATAGAGAAAAACCGAAACTTATAAGATGTTTGAATCCGAACATCACGGTAGCTCCCACTCCGCTTAAGAGACCGAAATACTTAAAAACGTCCGAAGGTTTTTTAAGCCTTATTCCAGCATATCGGGCTAAGGCGTAAGCCATCCAAGCCTCCATAGCCATGGAGACGTACACGCCTACTCCCATCTGCCCCGGCAGTCCGGCCAAAACGGCGTTTACTATCGCAACTTGAGTTATTATTTTGTAGGCGTTTTCCCTCGTAGATTTTTCCGGAATGTAAAATACCTCTTTAAAAGGTTCGAATACGAAATCTCTAATTTTCGTATCGTTAAAAAGAGCGTTTATCCTTTCGAAATTCTCGTCAAAGTAGAATTTCGCTTTTTCGTAATATTTTTTATAATTTTTCAATCTATCTTCAAAAACGTTCTCTTTCATATTTCAAATCCTAAAATTTAATGCATATCCAAAGCTTTTTTCAGTTTATTTCTATAAATCTCCTTCAGCTCCTCAGGCTCCAAAACTATAACGTCGGGCAACCATTTTTGAACGAAAGGCAAAATCTCAAGCTCCTGAGTGTAATCGACGGTAAAGATTATGCTTCCGTCTTTCAATTTCTTTTTAAAAGTTTGAGTGGATAAAAACTTTTTCATTCCCTTTTCAAAATATCTCGCAACTTCCGGAGTCGCTTTCAAAACCGCCCTCTTCTTCTCAACGCCGTAAAGAGTCATGGAGTTTTGAAACTCCTCATCCAAAAACCTCTTATGTTTTTCGACGGAGCTTTTTTGAAAAGAGGTTTTGTTTTTAGAATAGAAAACATCTTCTATAAACGATATCCTTCCGAACTCGAGCTTATCCTCCTCGTTAACGTACGCTATGTACCAATTGTTATCCATAAAAACGAGTTTTATACACTTTAAGTTTCTACGAACTTTCTCTTCGAAACGAAACTTTATATCTCTATACTCGCCGAATTGAACGGCGGTTTTCAATCTTTGAAAAATCTCTTTCGATTCGAACTCGCTTATGTCTTCAAAAGGAGTGTTTTTAAACTTATAAACCTCTTTATCCTGATTCGTATAATTTTCAAGCTCTTTAAAGATCTCCGGATCCGCCTCTATTGCCATATTGTAAAGCCAGCCTATTTGATGATGAGTTTTAAAAGTCTCTACAAAAAGATCTGTCGATTTTACGAGTTTGTATCTCTTTTTTCTTCCCTCTTTTTGCAAAACTATATTGTCAAACTCCGCCTCAAGCTCTTCAAGAAGTCTTCCCAGCTGTCTCGGACTTATATTCAGCTTCTCAAGCAAAAGTTCGTCGTAAGAGTCCAAAATCCTGTCGTTTCGTTGACTGAAAGCTTCTATTATCACTATATACTTCTTCAAAGTTCCCATATCGGCCACGGTTTTTCCTTCAGGTAAGTTCTCTTTTGCGTTTTTTGGTAAAATCCCTGAATATTTTACATTAATTTTCATTTTAATTTCCTTTTTTAATTTTTTAACGAAAAGAAATTTTACTTTATTCATACGACAAAATATGACCACT
>CAZPVZ010000052.1:0-4134 GCA_964590185.1 uncultured Campylobacterales bacterium | reverse complement strand
ATAGCGGTATTGGAGGGAACGAAATTTTATCTCTCTCCCGCGGAGTTTGAAAAGATAAAAGAGGCTAATCCTAACTGGCAAGCCGAATATAAAGAGATTTTTAAGGGAGTGGAGCTTGCCGGTTTAAACGGAATACATTTTAGACAAGATAGCACCAGCGGACAGATGAAAATTTTCAGAAGCAAAAAAGAGATAAAACTCAACGAAGAGCTTCATTAAAAATATTTTACAAAGAAGAGGAAAGATGCCCTCCTTTCCTCTTTTGATAAAAATTTTTACTTCAAAATCCCCTTCTTAATCTCTTTTATTGTTCAATCATAGTATAATTTCGTTTTAATAAATAAAAAATTTTCCGATTTAATTTCAAAACGGATAAGGAACGGAAACAGAATGAAATTATCTTTAAATATGAAGCTTTTTCTTCTCGCTTTGATACCTCTTGTGGGACTTTTGTATTTTGCGGGAGTGAGACTTTATGACGAATATCGCTATAAGCATACTCTTGAAAAGATAAAGGAGGGGATGGAGTTTAATCAGAAGATATCTTCTCTTATAGAGGAGATACAAAAAGAGAGGGCTTTGAGTTTGAAATTTTTGGCCGAAAAAAAAGAATACGACGAAAAGTTGGCGGCTCAAAGAAAAAGGGTCGATAAAGCCGTCGAAGAGATGGATAAGTTTGCAAACGGTGTGGATTTGGGCAATTTTCCGAAAGAGGTTCTGCCTAAGATAGACTCGTTTCTTTCTCTTATCAGTCAGCTTAAGGAACAGAGAAAATATATAGATAATTTAAGCGTTACGAGCGATACGGTTATAGATTATTATAGCGACATAAATAGCGAACTTTTGGATCTGTTGTCTTTGACCGTAAAAAACAGCTACCACGATTCCCGTCTCTCTTCTTTATTGTATGCTTACACTCTTTATATGCCGATGAACGAAGTTGCCGATTTAAAAAGCATGGTTTTATTCGAGTCGATGTTTTCCGGGGGAGTAAAACAAAGTATGTTCGTAAAACTTATTCAGACTACCACCCAGCAGGAGCTTTTGCATAAAGAGTTTGTCAATACTCTTCCGGAGAGTCTTAAAAAAAGGCTCCAATTTATCGTTAACGGAAACGACGTAAGCGAGGAAGAGAGGATTAGGGTTTTCTCTTTAATGGAGAAAGAGGGAGACGACATAAAAGATATAGATCTGCATGAATGGTATAATAGGGCTTTGAAAAAAAGCAGGGAGATAAAAAAAGCTCAAAAAGAGTTTTTGGACGAAGTTTTTAACGAGATTCAAAGAAGCTCCTCCAAATCTCTATACGGCGTTATCGTAGCCGGCGTCGTTATTCTTCTTACGCTGATACTTTTCGTTTCCATTATGTTTCATTTGCCGGAATTTAAGTTTCAGCTTGAGTATTTCAAATCGAAAATGAGAAGAAGATTTAAAAGCTGGTCCGAATATTAGAGGGATTTTAACTAATACTAATTGATTATTTAGTATAATCGTCGCTTTCTAAAGGATAGATCATTAGATTAAAGGATTTTTTATGGCCGGTCATAATAAGTGGTCTAAAGTCAAACATATAAAAGCGAAAGAGGACGCTAAAAAAGGAAAGCTTTTTACTAAAGCCGTAAAAGATATTATAGCCGCCGCTAAAAGAGGCGGAGGAAATCCCGATACGAATCCGGCTTTGAGGCTTGCGATAGAGAGAGCTAAAGCCGTCTCTATGCCTCAAAGCAATATCCAAAGAGCGATAGATAAAGCTACCGGAAATCTTCAGGGCGTTCATTACGAAGAGATAACTTACGAAGGTTACGGTCCGGGAGGCGTAGCCATAATGGTTGAGTGCATGACCGACAATAAAAACAGAACGGTAGCGGAAGTTAGACACGCTTTTTCCAAAAACGGAGGAAGTTTGGGAGAGAGCGGATGCGTTTCGTGGATGTTCGAGAAAAAGGGAGTCATAAGCGTAAAAAGAAGCGATAAAGACGACGAAGTTATGGAAATTGCCATGGATAACGGAGCTACCGACATATTGGAGTTTGATGAGGTTTTGGTGATAGAGAGCGAGCCTGAAGATTTTGACGCTCTTTTGAAAGCGGTGGAAAAAAGCGGAGTGGAGATACTTGAAAGCTCCGTCGGACTCGTAGCCACCAACGAGATAGACGTTGACGACGCTACGGCCGAAAAGGTTGAAAAACTTATAGACATGCTCGAAGAGAACGACGACGTTCAAAACGTTTATCACAATATGAAATAGATCGATTAACATTTTGTTAATCAATTAATTGTATAATACGATATGCAATTTTTAAGAATTTAAAAATATAGGAGATAGAAAATATGAGTTTAAAGAAAAAATTTATAGGAATCGCAGCTGCGGCCGCGATAGCTTTTAGTGGAGCGGCTTACGCTAAAACTTATGCGGAAGTTAACGGAAAGAAGATAACCGATCAGGATTTGAAATTTATTCTTCACTCTTTAGGCGGAATCAACTTTAACAAACTTCCTAAAGACAGACAAAAAAAGATTATAGATCAAGCGATCGAGAGAAGACTTTTATCCGATAAGGCCATAAAAGACGGAATAGAAAACGATCCGGTATATAAACAGACTCTTGAGAGTATTAAAAGAGATTTGGCGCTTGAGATTTGGATGAAAAAACAGTACGGCGAAATTAGCGTTACCGAAAAAGAGGCTAAAGATTTTTATAAAAAGAATGCCGATAAGTTTAAAAGACCGGAACTCGTTAAGGCAAGACATATTTTGGTAAAAACCGAAAAAGAGGCTAAAGAGATTATCAACGAACTTAAAAAAGCCGGAAAAGGCAAAAAACTCGAAGAGAAGTTTATAGAGCTTGCCAAGAAGAAATCGGTAGGTCCAAGCGGTAAAAACGGAGGAGAACTCGGATGGTTCGATAGAAAACAGATGGTTAAAGAGTTTAGTGACGCGGCTTTTAAACTTAAAAAGGGAGAATTTACCAAAAAGCCGGTTAAAACGCAATTTGGATATCATATCATTTATGTGGAGGATAAAAAGCCTGCCGGTACGATTCCTTACGAGAAGGTGCAAGATTCTATCATAGCTCAATTGAAACTCAATAAATTTAAAGAGAAAATTCAAAAGCTCGGCAAAGAGCTTAGAAAAAAAGCAAAAATAAAATATTTAGATAAATAATTTTAAAAGGGTTGGATGATGGGGCAAAAAATTTCCGATTTCGTTAAACCGGGAGTAGTTACGGGAGACGACGTTCAAAAGATTTTTGAGATAGCGAAAGAAGAGGAGTTCGCTCTTCCGGCCATTAACGTGGTCGGAACGAATTCTATTAATGCGGTTTTGGAAGCGGCGGCGGAAGTTAATTCTCCGGTTATAATTCAATTTTCAAACGGAGGAGCCTCATTTTACGCCGGCAAAGGTTTAAAGAGTGAAAAAGCCGCCGTTTTAGGAGCCGTAAGCGGAGCAAAGCACGTTCATCTTTTGGCTGAAGAGTACGGAGTTGCCGTAATACTTCATACCGATCACGCGGCAAGAAAACTTCTTCCTTGGGTTGACGGTCTTTTGGAAGAGGGAGAGAGGTTTTATAAAGAGACCGGCAAACCTCTTTTTAGCTCTCATATGATTGATCTTTCCGAGGAGCCTTTGGAAGATAACATAAAAACCTGCGAAGAGTATTTAAAGAGAATGAGCAAAATCGGAATGACTTTAGAGATAGAGCTCGGAGTTACGGGCGGAGAAGAGGACGGAGTCGATAATACCGGAATAGAAAATTCAAGACTCTACACTCAACCGGAAGAAGTCGCTTACGCTTACGAAAGACTCAGTAAAATAAGCGATAAGTTCACGATAGCCGCATCTTTCGGAAACGTTCACGGCGTTTATAAGCCCGGCAACGTAAAACTCGAGCCGATTATTTTGAAAAATTCTCAAGAGTATATTAAAAAGAAATTTTCTCTATCCGTCGATAAACCGGTAGATTTCGTTTTCCACGGAGGTAGTGGCTCTTCTTTGGAAGAGATAAGAGAAGCCATAAGTTACGGCGTGGTTAAGATGAATATAGATACGGATACCCAATGGGCTTTTTGGTGCGGCGTTAGAGAGTACGAGAAAAAATATCACGACTATCTTCAATCTCAAATCGGAAACCCC
>CAZPVZ010000051.1:0-4774 GCA_964590185.1 uncultured Campylobacterales bacterium | reverse complement strand
TTTCCCCAAAAACGAAGCGAGATATCAAAGAGCCTCTTCGTTCTCTTCTCCGGTTCTTATCCTAACGACTCTTTCCACTTTTGAGACGAATATCTTTCCGTCTCCTATTTTACCGGTTCTAGCTTCATTTTTTATAATCTCCACCGCCGTATCCAAAAAGGGTTTCGAAACGACTATCTCAATTTTTACTTTAGGAAGAAAATCAACGACGTATTCGGCTCCTCTGTAAAGTTCGCTATGGCCTTGCTGTCTTCCGTATCCTTTCACTTCCGAAACCGTCATTCCCTCTATTCCGGCTTCCACAAGCTTCTCTTTAACGCTTTCGAGTTTAAAAGGTTTTATTATAGCTTCTATCTTATACATAATTTTACTCCTTATAGATTCATCACTTTTTCGCCGTGAGTGGTTTCGTCAAGTCCGATTTGTTCTTGCTCTTCATCCACTCTTCCGCCTCCCGTCAATACGCCGGCTATGAAATAGACCGCGGTCGTCATAACCGCTCCGTAAACGACGGTTAGCAAGATAGCTTTTATCTGAGCCATAAGCTGAGAACCCAAACTATAATTTTCCGGCATAGCGTAAGAAGCTATAAATATAGCCGTAGCGACAGAACCCCATATACCTACCAATCCGTGAACCCAAAAAGCGTCCAAAGAGTCGTCAACTTTAAAGATCTTTTTAAGTTTGCTAACTCCCAAAAATCCTATAACTCCTCCTACGAAACCTATAATGACGGCTCCGATCGCTCCCGCGGTTCCGGATGCGGGAGTAATCGCCACCAATCCGGCAACGGCTCCGGAAGCTCCTCCTATAAGAGTAGGTTTTTTATAAACTATCCACTCCGCTATAAGCCATCCTATAACTCCCAAAGAAGCCGCAATGTTGGTTACCAAAAATGCGCTCGCCGCCGTTCCGTCAGCCGCAACCTCGCTACCGGCGTTAAATCCGAACCACCCGAACCACAACAAAGCGGCTCCCAAAACCGCCAAAATAGGAGAAAAAGGTTTAATCGGAGCTTTTAAATAATCTTTTCTTTTTCCGACAAGTATCGCCAAAACAAACCCCGCAACTCCCGCATTTATATGAACCACCGTTCCTCCGGCGAAATCTATCTCTCCGAAATTCAAAGTCTCTCCGCCTCCCCAAGCCCAGTGAGTAATGGGAGCGTAAACTACGAGTATCCACAAAGCGCTAAAAACGGTAAAAGTTGAAAATTTTATCCTCTCTATCACCGAACCGCTTGCGATTGCCACCGCTATGGCCGCAAAAGTGCCTTGAAAAGCTACAAATAACAGCTCGGGAATGGAACCGTTTACGCTATCGGAACTTATACCGCTTAAAAACAGTTTTCCGGTTCCTATAAAATCGCCCTCTCCGAAAGCTATGCTGTATCCGGCTATAACCCAAACGAGCGTTCCCACCGCATAAGCGATAAGACTCATTCCCATCGTGTTCAAAACGTTTTTGCTTCTTGTCAATCCTCCGTAAAAAAGAGCAAGTCCCGCGGGGGTCATAAGCATCACAAACGCGGTAGCCACGAGCATCCAAGCCGTATCGGCTCCGTTTATCTTATCTTCCGAAAAAGCCAATACCGGCAGAAAAAGAAACAACATCCACTTTTTCATACGATCTCCTTCGCGATTTTTTTTCTTACGAGAAAATAGTAACATCTTATTGAGAAAAAAATAGAAAATAGATTGTATATTTTTTAATCACAAAAGGAGAAAAAAAGAGAGTGGAGGAAAAAATCACTTCATAGTGGATATATACTCTTTGTAAACTTTCTCAAGCTCCTTATCTTTTTCCAAAACGATATTTTCGTCATGCTCCAAAATGGCTTTTTCCAAAATTTCTATTCTTTTAGTAAGATATATAAACAGTTGTTTATTGATATCGGGAATCTTATTGTGGCTAAGCTGCCCCTTATCCCTTCCTTTGCTGATAACTCTTGCGGGAATCCCTACGGCGGTGGAATTTGGAGGAACCGATTTTATAACCACCGAATTGGCTCCTATCCTGCTATTTTCCCCTATCTCTATATTTCCCAAAACCTTCGCTCCGGCTCCTATAACCGCTCCTCTTTTTACGGTAGGATGCCTCTTAACGCCCCTATCAAGACTCACTCCTCCCAAAGTTACTCCCTGATAAATCAATACGTCGTCTTCTATAACGGCCGTTTCTCCTATAACGACTCCGGTAGCGTGATCTATAAACACCCTTCTTCCTATCGTCGCTCCGGGATGGATATCCACATTGGTAAGTATCTGCGTAACTCCCATAATCATGCGGGCTAACAGTTTCCATCCTCTTTTGTAAAGCCTGTTTGCTATTCTATAATTTACAAGAGCCCAAACTCCCGGATAATTGAAAAAAAGCTCCAGTTTATATCTGATAGCCGGATCGTTTCTCCAAGGAGTTCTGAAATCTTGTTTGATTATTTCGTAAAGAGATCTAAGCCCCATATTTTCCCCTATTTTTGAACGGTTTTTAGATAAGTGTTGTCGTTTAGAAAAAGATATATCTGTCCTAACAGAAAATCTTTTTCCTTATCCGTTATGTTTTCTATCTCGTCTATATTGTTTTTAAGAAGCCTCTCGACCTCTTTCATGTCATAATCGAGATCCTCCAATATATCGTAAATACTTTGAGACTCCAATATATTTTTTATCTCGTACCCCTCTTCCGTAATCTCTATAGTAGCCTCGGTGGGATGAGTGAAAAGATTGTGCTTCATGCCGAGTATCTCTTGATAAGCTCCCACAAGGAAAAATCCCAAAAAATAATCCTCTTTTTTGATATCCACGTCGTGCAAAAAGAGAGGTTTGTTGATATTAAACTCTATCTCTCCGTCGCTATCACAAGTTATATCCCATAAACTTGCGGACCTAACCGGCGTTTCGTCGAGTTTCTCAAGAGGCATGACGGGAAAATTTTGACCGAGTCCCCAATAATCGGGCAGACTTTGAAAAATGGAAAAGTTTATAAGATATCTCTCTTGAATCCTCTCCTGAATGGATCTAAGCTCCTTATAGGGCTTATCTTTCAAAAGAGTCATCGCTTTTTTGATTATAAGATGTATCAAAATCTCCGTATTGGATCTATCTATAAGATCTATATATCCCAAATCGAAAAGCGTAAGCAAAGACTCCATATGATCTATACTGTCGTGAAGATATTCAAGAGCGGTATTTTTGTTTATCGTTTTATACAACTCAAAAAGCTCGGTAATCAGCGGAGGATTGTTCTCTTTAAGCTTTAGAGAACTTTCATGATATTCTTGAGAAAAGAGTTCTAAAACCGGAGCGGTCAAAACTGCGTGAGAAGCGGCTATATATCTGCCGGATTCTATAAAGATGTCCGGTTCTTGAACGTTTTTGGATTTGGCTATCGTTTGGAGCATAAAAACGATATCGTTGGAAAACTCCCTAATGGAGTAGTTTTTTTGATGATGCTCTTCGTGCTGAGAATACTCGACCGCCAAACCTCCGCCTATATTGATGGCCTTTAGATTTTTAGCTCCCATCTTCTTAAGCTCGGCGTAAATATTTCCGGCTTCTCTCAAAGCCTTTTTCATAGGCGTAATTTCGGTTATTTGAGAACCTATATGAAAATGTATCATCGTAAAATTTTCAAGAAGGTCGCTATCTCTAAGCCTCTCGACGGCGGTTATGAGTTCGGTGGAAGTGAGGCCGAATTTGGAGTTTATTCCTCCGCTTTTAGCCCATATCCCTATACCGGAGCTGTGAAGTCTCATCCTAAGACCTATATTGGGAAGCTTGGAGTTTTTTCCCATGCACTTGACGGTTTTTAAAATTATCTCAAGCTCGTTAAGTCCTTCTATCGTTAAGGTGATGTTATATCCCATCTTAGCCGCTATAAAGCCGAGCATTATCATCTCTTCGTCTTTAAAACCGTTTACGGTTATCGGAGCGCTTTTGCTGTTATAGGCCATGGCTATGAAAAGCTCGGCTTTGCTTCCCGCCTCCAAACCGTAATTATACTTTTTGCCCTCTTTTAAAAGAGCGCTTACGAAATTGGGAAACTGATTTACTTTGAGGGGAAAAACGGCGTTAAAAGAGCCTTTATAACGGTTCTCTTTCGCCGCTTTTTTAAAATGAGCGTAGATGCTGTCTATCTGCTTTCTTATAAGGTGGGGAAATCTAAGTAAAACGGGCCCTTTTATCCCTTTATTTCTTATCTTCTTAACTATATCTATAATAGCCGGTTTTGACTTGTAGTTTAATTTTACCTTGCCCTCTTCTATAACGAAATTGTTCTCGCCCCAGATGTCAAGACCGTAGTTATACAATTTTCACTCACCTATTTTTATAAATTTCTCTTCTTTCTTTTCAAGATCCTTAACCCAAATAACGCCGTTTTTAAGCTCTTCTTCTCCTATAACGGCGCAAAATCTCGCATTCAATTTATCGGCCGATTTCAGATGAGCTTTTAGACTCTTTTTATTATACTCTATAAAAACCTTCTCTCTTTCTCTTTTTTTAAGCCCCTCTTTAAAGACCACGGAAACCGCTTCTTCGCACAAAGCTCCGAAATAGTATCCCTCTCTCTCCTTTTCGGGCAACTTTATAAGTTCCAAAATCCTCTCGACTCCTATCGCAAAACCTATCGCCGCGGTAGGTTTCCCTCCCAAAAACTCGACAAGCCTATCGTACCTTCCTCCTCCGGCAACCGCATTTTGAGCTCCGAGAGAGGAAGAGACGAACTCGAAAGCCGTTTTAGTATAATAATCCAATCCTCTAACGAGATTTTTATC
>CAZPVZ010000050.1:0-6253 GCA_964590185.1 uncultured Campylobacterales bacterium | reverse complement strand
GGTCGTATATCTTTACAAACCTTTTTTAATGACGATAGCGGTGGCGGCTCTGTTGGCTCTCGCAACTTACAATATTCACATAAAAATATTAAAAGCGGTAAAGAAAAACATCGTCGCCTCTTTCATTTCCACTTTCATTTTGGGAGTTTTATTTTTCGCTCCGCTGGTTTATATGATAAATTCCTTAATAGTTCTCCTAACCCATATAGATATAGATACGATAGACAAAACGATAAATTATCTCAAAACTTTCACTCTTCCTCCCTATTTCGATTTTTTGGATCCGTATCTGGAGAAGTTTTTGGAGGGAGTGGACGTCAAATCCATAACGGGAATGTTTTTCGAATTCGCCACTTTTATAGGCAAAAAGAGCGCGGGATTTATTAAAGACATGTTTTTAATCATCGTATTTTATTTCTTCATACTTTTATACGCAGACGATTTGATAGATTTTTTCAAAAGTCTCATACCGGAAAAAAACGACAAGGAGCTTTTCGGAGAGGTCTCCAACGTAATGAGCGTCGTCTTTTATTCGATAATCCTAACGGCGATGTTCGAAGGAGCTCTGTTTGCGATAGTAAGCAACCTTTTGGGATATAACGGACTGCTTTTTGGAATATTGTACGGTTTTTCCTCGCTGATTCCGATAGTGGGAGGAGTCATTATGTGGGCTCCGATAGCGATTTACGAACTCGTTCACCATAACGTAATAAACGCCATTATCATTTCGGTATATTCGGTCGTGGTCATATCCATAATCGCGGATACCTTCATAAAACCTCTCATCATAAAATACATAAACGAAAAATTCGTAGATCGTCCCACAACCATAAACGAACTACTAATATTCTTCTCTATCGTAGCGGGACTTAGCACTTTCGGATTTTGGGGGATGATATTCGGTCCGGCTTTAACAACGTTTTTCATATCTTTGGTTAAACTTTATAAAAAGACAAAAAATTTACAGATGAGGAGGAGATATTGAAAATATTTCTATCTCTCCTTTTAGTTTTATCTTTCCTAAACGCAAAATATCTAAAAACAAATCTCTTTTTCATAGATAAAAACGGCAAAAAAACCGAAAATATCGGAGTGAGAGGCAAAATAAGCATTTTAGAGATAAAAAGCGACTTAAAAAATATAAAAGTGAAAGATTCAAAAAGAGAATATCCGGTTATAAAATTATCTCGACATCGATTCGTCTCTTTCATACCCGTAAAATATAGGGAAAACAAAAAAAGCAAAGTTTTGAAAATCGGATCCGGCAATTTGCAAAAACTTATAAAGATGAAAATAAAAAAGGGCGTTTACAAAAAAGAGTTTTTAAAGGTATCTCCCAAAAAAGTGCATCTTAACGAAAGAGACAGAAAAAGAGCCTCTTTGGAATATAAAGAGGCTATGAAAATATATAACACTTTCACCCCGAAAAAACTATGGAAAGGGAAATTTATACTTCCCATCCGCTCCTTAATAACGAGTTCTTTCGGAAACGCAAGAGTTTTTAACAATCAACTAAAAAGCTATCACGGAGGAGTGGATTTTAGAGCGAAAGAGGGAACGAAAATAAGGGCCTCAAACGACGGAAAGGTGGTTTTGGCAAAAAACAGATTTTACGCCGGAAACTCCGTTATCATAAATCACGGTCTGGGAATATATACCGGATATTATCATCTAAGCGAATTTAAAGTCAAACGGGGAGATAAGGTGAAAAAAGGAGAAGTCATAGGACTTTCCGGCAAAACGGGAAGAGTAACGGGAGCGCATCTTCATTTTTCCATGAGAATAAACGGAGTGGCGGTAGATCCTCTGCAAGGAATAAAAAGCATCAACGCTTCCATCAAATAACCCCGCCTTCCAAAAACGCTCTCAAAACTAAAAAAGACTCGTACACACCTTAAATCCCTACGGCGATTTCCACTCTGTTTTTGCCGTTTTTTTTGGCTTTATACAAAGCCTTATCCGCATCGCTCAAAAAAGTCTCTTTCGTATCGTACTCTTTCAACTCGCTGACCCCGAAACTGCAAGTTACGTTAGGAGGAGACTTTTTAAAACCCTCTTCAACTTTTTCTCTCAAATGTTCTGCAACCTTTTTGGCATTTTCCAAATTGCAATTATTCAAAAGCACCACAAACTCCTCTCCGCCCCACCTCGCCACCGTATCCGTAGCTCTTATCGCTTTTTTAAAAATCTTCGCCGTCTTTTTCAATACCTCGTCTCCGAAAAGATGCCCGTAAGTATCGTTAATACGCTTAAAATTATCTATGTCGGCTATCACCAAAGACAACGAATTCCCGTATCTTTTCGCCCTATTCATCTCGTATTCGAGTATTTCGTTAAATTTGGCTCTGTTATAGATGTCGGTAAGCTCGTCGTAAGAAGCTTTCTGTTCGAACTCTTTGGATTTTAAAGAGATTCTGGTTATGTCGGTAAATATAAAAACCGCTTGATTTTCGTCCATCTCGTTTATTTTTACCATAAAGGCCCTAGGCTCGAAATATTTTAAAGAGATCATCGAAACGACTCTTCTCTCTTGCGGAAGTTTCAAAATCTCTTTCACCATCTTCTCTTGCGATCCCTCTTTACAACTAAAGTAATTTTTATCTCGCACGAAATAGTCGCATAAATTTCTATTCAATTCGTTAAATTCCTCAATATCGTTTACGTCAAAAAATTCCAAAAAAGCTTTGTTTGCGAATCTGATTTCGTTTTTTTCGGTAATTACGATCAAATCCTCTTGAGAATCTACAATTTTTCGAGCCAAAATCTCTTTCTCTCTGCTCTTTTTAAAATCGATAACGCTTTTTGCGAATCTATTTAAAAAACATAAAATTCTTTTATCCTGAAGAGTGTCGAAAATAATCCCGTTAATCTCTACGACCATATCTTTTAAGAGTCTTTTATAATCGCTTTTTTCTCTTAAAATCAAAACTACCTTGGATTTATCTTTTAGATCCTCTATTTTTTCGAGAAAAGAGAGAATGAAGATATCTTTTATTTCGGTATCCACAACCAAAATATCCGGTCTAAATTCGCGATAGATTCGGTAAGCTTCTCTCATATCGGAGGTAAAAGAGAAATTTTCGAAGAATTTCTTCAAAATACCTATAAACCTCTCGCTATCTCCTAAAAACATAACCTTTACATTTTCTCTAACCAAAAAAGCGTTTTCGGGAATTTCCGACATACTCTTCCTTATAATCTCGGCTTTATCTTTTTAATATCGGAAAAAAACGGTATGACTAAAGAGTTTTTGATCGATAGAAAGAAAAAGTAAATTTTTTATAAAGAGAACGAATAAAGAAGAAGGAAGCGTTCTAAAAATCACAAAATTTTTATCTCCGGCTCCAAAACGATTTTAAATTTTTCGTAAACCCTTTCTATCGCCAAATCGACAAGCTCCTTTGCATCGAAAAACGAAGCCTTTCCGAGATTTACCAGAAAATTCGCGTGAATGTCGCTGAAAGCGGCATCGTTTATGCGATAACCTTTCAAACCCGCCGCCTCTATCAACCTGCCGGCATAATCTCCGGGAGGATTTTTAAAACAGCTTCCCGCGCTCGGCTCTTTGGGCTGATTTTTTCTCAAATCCCTAAATTTCTCCACCAGTTCGGAGGAAAAGCCTTTTTTCAACTTGAAAACGGCCTCAAAAATCGCACCCTCTATATCGGCAAAACGGTACCCGTAAGAGATCTCCTTCTTTTTCAAATACCCTTTTTCCGTTCTTACGGCCAATAAATCATTAAAAATCTCATACTCTTTCAATCCGGCGTTCATCTTAACCATACCGCCTATCGTTCCGGGAAGAGAGTTTAAAAACTCGAATCCTCCCAAATCGTGTTTCTTGGCGAAAGAAAAAAGCCTCCCCCCTTTCGTCGCGGCTCCGACGAAAAGTTTATCTTCCCGAATTTCCACATAATCGAATTTTTTGGAAAGCATCGCCAAAGGAGGGGGATTCGGAGATAAAAGAAGATTGTTCGCTCCCCCTATCAAAAAAAATTCTTTCGAAAACTCTTCAATCTCTTCGATTACGAAAACTTCCGTTTTATTTCCTATTTTTATAGAAGAGTACTTCGAAAAATCTATAATCCTCTTAAACATGATTTAAAAAAGAAAGTCCGGAATCATCTCTATAAGTTTTTTCGTAAAATCTATCATCATATTCATCATCCAAGGCATCGTAAAGATTATAACCAAAACCACCGCTATTATCTTCGGAACGAAAGAGAGAGTCATTTCGTTAATCTGAGTGGTCGCTTGAAATATGCTGACCAAAAGCCCCACTATAAGCCCCGCTAAAAGCATCGGCAAAGAGAGATACAAAGCCAATTTGAAAGTTTCCACGCCCAACCCTATAAGTTTAGCCTCCATCGACCGACCTTTCACGCAAATCTAAAATCTACGTACTCTTTAGGCAAAAGATAATCTCTTGCAAAAATCCTCTCGCCGTAAAAGCCGTTTTCATATCCTATCTCAAAAAGCCTATCCAAAGCTTTCAACCTAATTTCGTCCAAAGAGACGGATTTTTCATTGGCGTACAGATTAAGATATTCGTTTAGCTTGTTTTCGTCCACTCTTATCAAACCTCTCTCCATAAGCATTCCGGAAAGAAGAGTTTTATGAAGATTCGCAATCCTCACCGCCTCCGTCAAAACTTCTTCGTACCTTATCGCGTTCAAAAGCGGAACGGATCTTCTAATCGCCATTCCTCCAAGAGGCAGAGGAAGCTCCTCCTTGGCAAGCTCCCTCCATATATCCCATATCTCCCTCTCAACCTCCAAACTCTCGTCATAAGTTAAAATACTCTCGTGTATCAAAACTCCGGCATCCACCTCTCCGCTTTTAACCGCATCCTCTATTTCCAAAAAATTCTTATAAACGATCCTCGCCTCCGGATAGGCGATACGAAAAAGCATGGCGTTTGTAGTGTATTTTCCGCTCAGCGCCACTTTAAAATTTTTCTTTAATCGTTTATTTTTTTTCTTTATAAGCTTTGGCCCGTATCCCTCTCCGAAACTGACGGCGGTTCTCAAAAGAGCGTAATCCTCTTTTATAAAAGGATACGAAGCGAAACTTATGGCGGTTATATCGTAAAAATTTTCCAAAGCTTTCTCGTTGAGAGTCTCTATATCAAGCGCAACGTTTTCGAATTTCACCCCCTCCGGCGAAACCCATCCGAACTTAATCGCGTAAAACATAAATATATCGTCCGCATCGGGAGAGTGAGCGACGCTAATTTTTTTCAAAATATTTCCTTTTGGTAAACTTTTTCATATTTTAGTAAAATTTTAATAAACAAAATATTAGAACTTATGTTATAATAAAATCCGTAGGCTGGTTAATATTTGAAATAAGTAATATTACTTTAAGTTACTTTAAGCCTCTATAAATAAGGTGCAAGGTAGTCTCTATGTTAAACGACATTTCCAAAAAGATAGCTTTGAAAAAGACATTTTTCATAACTCAACTCGATACGCTTTTAAATACCGTGCAAAACGAGTATCAGGAGATCATACACAAACAGGAGATGGAGCTCTCCCTTCTTAGAGACAAAAACGAAAAATATAAAAAAGATATCCAAAATCTCGTCGAGATAAGAAACAATCTCGCAAAAGAGAATACGAAACTAAAAGCGGAAAACAGCCGTTTGAAAATATTGCTTTCCAAAAAGGATTCCAAGGAGATTACCGATAAAGTGCTTTTGGAAGAGAACGAAAAACTCGTTAAAAAGATAGAGGCGCTCGAGAGAGAACTAAAAAAACTCTCCCAAGAAAACAAGAGCCTAAATCAGATGAAAGAGAAGATTTTAAGTCTTCAAGCGGCCGTCCAAAAAGGCTCCAACGCCTACAATCAAAACCTCGCTCAGCAAAAAAACGAGGATTTGATAAAAGAGATAAAAGAGGCTCTCTCTAAAGAAATAGGCTGATAAACCGATACCTACAATCAGCCGTCTTTATACCTCTTCTTATAAATAATTTATCTATATTATAATAAAATAAAAAAATAATTTGAAAGGGAAATCGGTGCAGATAGACGAGAAAAAGAAAAAGGCATTAGACCTTACGATAAAGCAGATAGATAAAATTTTCGGAAAGGGAGCGCTTGTCAGACTCGGAGAAAAGGAGATAGAGCCGATAGACTCCATAAGCACCGGCTCTTTGGGACTTGACATCGCTCTTGGAATAGGCGGAGTGCCGAAAGGCAGAATAGTCGAAATCTACGGTCCGGAGAGTTCCGGAAAAACCACTCTCGCTTT
>CAZPVZ010000049.1:0-3537 GCA_964590185.1 uncultured Campylobacterales bacterium | reverse complement strand
CTTTGGTATAAAGTTTATGAGATTTCTACGATAGGGCATGAATTCGGGCATATTCTTTGGATGGATAACGATACCGAAGTTTTGATGAACGAAAGCGGACAATTTAAAAATATAGAGGAGTTTAAAGCCACGAGCGGAGGCCTGCTCGCCTTTTTTTATAACGAAAAAGAGGAGCTTAAAGAGCATATCGTGGACGATCTCGTATCGAGAGCAGTTTCTCTTATGAGTTGGAGAGAGGTCGGAGAGGTTTTGCCTTATTATTGCGAGGGAATTATACATCTTGAGATCTTATTTTCTTGCAAAGCGGTAAGTTTTGACGGTAAGATTAAGATAGATTATTCAAAATACGACCTTTTAAAGGAAAAGTATGTAAGGGTTTACAAAGAGCTTGTAAATGCGTATCTTATGAAAAGAGACGCTTTCGAGTTTTTAAGCGCGTTTGCCGAAAAGAGGGGAGGGTATTTCCTCCCGGTTACAGAAAAGGTTAGGGAATTTGTGGAGTTTTATTACGAAAGATATAAAGAGATAGGTCAAAAGATAGTTTCCTAAATCCTCCTTTTTTTACTATAATAGAAAAAGAAATTTAACAAAGGAGGATGAAATGAAAAAATTTTTGTTGTTTTTGTCTTTTTTGGCGTTTACGGTAGTCTTTTCTTTCGCCGCGGTGCAAGAGAGCGATGCGGAAGAAACTCCCCCCGTGATAAAACATACGGTTCCTTATCTGAACATGGACGATAACTATAAAACTTTCGTTAAAGTGTTTAATAACGGCGAATGCGAAGCGGTCGGAAAAGTTATAGTTTACGGCGATAACGGCGCTCATAACGATAAAGAGAGCATGTTCCCGATAGTGGTCTCTTTAAAACCGAAACAATCGAGAATAATCTTTGCGGAAAGTATAAAAGATATAGCTTTAAATATGGGCATATATCTACCGGAGGCTTTCGGGATGGATATTTATTATTCTTGCAAAGGAGGGAAAGTTTTAAAAAGAAACGAGATCTTTACTTTGGTTTTGCAAAAATCCCCGGAGGGGCAAAGGGTCGTTCCGGTTTATAGAAATTTCGACGCCGTCTCTCCCAAAGGGGAAGGAAAGATGGTCATACCTCACATATTTCACGAAGAGAATACGAATATAGGAGGTTTTAAGTTCTTTTTGAAGGTTTTGAACACTTCCGCCAAAAGCGTAACCGTTACGATAAAAGCTTATAACGATACCGGCAAGGAGTATAAAACCGATTGGACTTTAAATGCCAAAAAGGCTACTTTAATACGAGGAAAGGAGCTTTATAAAGCGTTGAAGGCTCCTTACAACATATCTTTGGCGCTTGTTATAGAAGTGCCTGAAAATATGGAATTTTTGTATCCTATGGCGGTGCAAAAGACTTATGACGGTCCGAGAGTTTTAAAGGTTTATAAAATCAAATGATTTACGGAGGCAAATGAAAGAGATACTGATTACTAACGACGACGGATTCGAAAGCGAAGGTTTAAGGGCTTTAAAAGAGGCTTTAAGCCCTTTGGGAAGAGTTACGATAGTCGCTCCGACTATCAATAAGTCGGCGTGCGGGCACAGTCTGACGCTCTCGCGCCCTCTTAGGTTCGTTGAAATCGATGACGATTTTTTTAAGCTTGACGACGGAACGCCGAGCGATTGCGTTTATCTTGCGCTTTACGCTCTTTTCGATAAAAAGCCCGATCTTATAGTAAGCGGCATAAACAAAGGTTCCAATATGGGAGAGGATATCACTTATAGCGGAACCGCCGCCGGGGCTATGGAAGGAGCTATACATTCTATTCCCTCTTTTTCCATTTCTCAAGTTTGTAAGGATAAGTGTCAAAACATAGAGGATTTGGATTTCGAACTTGCCAAAAAGACGGCTTTTGAGATAGCTAAAAAGATTTTGGACGGAGAATTTCCTTTAGGGGAGAGGAAATTTTTAAATATCAACGTCCCTCCCGTCTCTTTGAAAGAGTGCAAAGGCTATAAGATTACGAAAGTGGGCTACAGAGTTTACGGAAACGACGCTCATTTGCACAGAAATCCGAGAGGAGAGGAGTATTATTGGCTGGGGCTTCACCCTTTGCGGTGGATTCCGAGAGAAGACGGGATGTGCGATTTCGAAGCCGTGAAAGAGGGGTACGTTTCCGTAACTCCCGTGCATCTGGATATGACTTCACATAAAGATATAGATAGATTAAGAGAGTGGATTAAGTGAGATTCGATAGATGCAGGATGCTTTTTAAGGAGGATTTTTCTCTCATCAGAGAGGCTAAGATCCTTTTGCTCGGAGCGGGCGGAGTCGGGAGTTTTTGTCTGGACTGCCTTTACAGAAGCGGAGTCGGGAACATCACGGTGGTGGATTTCGATAGATTCGACGAGACGAATCGAAACAGACAGATAGGAAGCGATAGGGTTGGCGAAAAGAAGGTCGAAGTTTTGAAAGAACTCTATCCCGGTATAGAAGTTATGGACGATAAGGTTACGAAAGAGTGGTGCGAGAATTTCGACTTTTCTTCTTACGATCTCGTAATAGATGCGATAGACGATATGGAGGCTAAGATCTCTTTGGCTTTTGCAGCGGGAGATAAGTTGATAAGCTCTATGGGGAGCGCAAAGAGAATCGATCCGAGCAAGATAGAGTATGCTTCCGTTTGGAAAACGAGAGGGGATAAGCTTGCTAAGAAATTTAGAGGAGAGCTTAAAAAGAGGGGATTTAAGGGAGATTTTCCGTGCGTTTTTTCCATGGAGGAACCGAAATGTAAAGAGCTTGGAAGTTTTGTGGGAGTTACCGGCTCCTTCGGACTCGCTCTTTGTTCGTTAGCCGTTATGAAATTGATAGAAAAGGGGCGTGAATGATAGCTTTGCTTCAAAGAGTAAAAAACTCTTCCGTTACCGTAAACGGGAAAAAGATAAGCGAAATAGGAAAGGGGCTTAACATTCTTCTCGGAGTCGTTAAGGGAGATAGCGAAGAGGATATCGAAAAGCTGGTGCGGAAGATCGTCAATCTAAGAATCTTTTCCGATGAGGAAGGGAAGATGAACAGAAGCGTTACGGATGTAGGAGGCGAAGTTTTGGTCGTAAGTCAGTTTACTCTCGCCGGTAGCGTTAAAAAGGGAAGGCGTCCCGGTTTCGATAACGCTATGGAGCCTAAGAGAGCTAAAGAGCTTTACGAAAAGTTTTGTGAAGAAATCGGAAAGTTCGTGCCGACGAAAACGGGAGAATTTGCCGCTATGATGGACGTTTTGATTTTAAACGACGGTCCGGTTACTTTTATAGTGGACTCTAAAGAGCTGAAATAGTTTTTTTTGAGTTTTTGCCTCGTTTTTTATCTTTCGCTTAATCGAAATAGCGGTTTTGGCGTATCTAACTTTTTTGATTCCCCATAAAGGAGATTGAAATTTTGTTATAATATTTAAAAAACTCAAGGCAAAATATGAAAAAAAAACTGCCCATAGGAATATCGACTTTTCAAAAGATAAGAAGCGATAATTATATCTATATAGATAAAACGAAAGAGGCGCTGAAACTGATAA
>CAZPVZ010000048.1:0-3276 GCA_964590185.1 uncultured Campylobacterales bacterium | reverse complement strand
AACTCTTTTATCCTTTTGATTCCTTCTTTTATGCTCTCTTCGTCCGTGGCGAACGAAAATCTAAAATATCCTTCGCTTCCGAAACCGATTCCCGGAACCGTTGCGACTCCTTTCGTCTCGAGCAGTTTTTTGCAAAACGCCATAGAATCGTTGGTTACTTTTTTTATGTTTACGAAAAGATAGAAGGCTCCCGCGGGTTTTATTACGCTTAATTTGTCTGAGGAGTTAAAAAGCTCCACCGCCAAATCCCTTCTTTTTTTAAATTCTTGTCGCATTTTTTCGATATCTTCGTCCGCTCTTCCGTCAAGTCCCGCGATTGCGGCTTTTTGCGTTATGGAGTTTATGTTGGAAGTGCTTTGGCTTTGTAGTTTTTTCATAGCCGCGATAAGCTCTTCGTTAGCCGCCGCAAGATAACCGAATCTCCATCCCGTCATAGCCACCGATTTGCTAAGACCGTTTATCGTAACCGTTCTTTGAAACATATCTTCGCTTATGGAAGCGGTTGCGCAAAATTTTTCGTCGTAAACGAGTTTTTCGTACATTTCATCGGAAGCTACGACGATGTCGGTTCCTTTTAAAACCTCTCCGAGAGCCGTCAGCTCCTCTTTAGTGTATATCGCTCCCGTAGGGTTTGAAGGACTCGTTAAGATAAGCATTTTCGTTTTGGGAGTGATGGCTTCTTGCAGTTGTTTCGGAGTGATCTTGAAACCGCTTTCGTCGCTTGTTTCTATGAAAACGGGAGTGGCGTTTGCGTATTTGACTATTTCGGGATAGGTTACCCAATAGGGAGATGGTATGATAACTTCGTCCCCTTCGTCCAAAAGGGCTTGGGTTAGATTGAAAAGAGACTGTTTTGCGCCGTTGCTTACGATTATTTGGGAAGTTTCGTATTGAAGATCGTTGTCTCTTTCGAGTTTATTTTTTATGGCTTCCAAAAGCTCCGGAATTCCGGCTACCGGAGTGTATTTGGTAAAACCTTCCTCTATCGCTTTTACGGCCTCTTTTTTTATAACTTCCGGAGTGTCGAAATCCGGCTCTCCGGCCGAAAAGCTAAGGACGTCTTTTCCTTCGTCCTTCATCTTCTTTGCCAAAAAAGTGATGGCTATCGTTAAAGATTCCGAGAGTTTGTTAATCCGAGAAGATAGTTGCATCTGCATTTTTTTATCCTTATTTGGTTTTCTTTTCGAATCTCTCTTTGGCATATTGCAGAGATTTTATAAGGTCGTCCAAATTTTCGTAAGGTATGTGAGCTTTCCAATCCGGCATATTGGTATCTCCTTTTAAGGAGATTCCTATGCTTACCACCGGATTTGATTTTTTCCCGTACGGTTCTTCAAGATGGGATATGGATATGATTCCTTCTTTCGTGCCGGCAAGGGGGATTGTTTTTAGCACTTCGTTTTTTGTAGCGCTCATCTGCTTTTCTCCTTTGATTTTAATATTCTTGAGAGAAGCCCTTGAAGTTTGAGCCACTCTTTATGGCGCATCAGAGGAAAACCGCTGTAAGTTTCTCCTCCCTTTATCGATTTCGTTACCCCTCCTCTCGCGGCTATTACTGCGTAATCTCCTATTTTCAAATGTCCGGCGGTTGCGCTTTGACCGCCCATTATAACGCCTCTTCCGAGTTTTGAAGATCCGGAAAGTCCGGTTTGAGCCACTATTACGGAGTATTCTCCTATTTCGCAGTTGTGTCCTATTTGAACGAGATTGTCGATTATGGAGCCTCGTTTTATTATCGTGCTTCCGAAAACGGCTCTGTCTATCGTGGTATTGGCTCCTATCTCCACCTCGTTTTCTATAACGACTCTTCCGTTGTGATAAATTTTGACGTGTTTTCCGTCTTTCGTATGAGCGTATCCGAAACCGTCGCTTCCTATTACCGCTCCGGCGTGTATTCGGCAGTCGTCTCCTATGACCGTATCGTTGTAAATCGTAACGTTGGGGTAAATGACGCAGTTTTTTCCTATTGTTACGTTATCTCCGATAAAAGCTCCCGCGAAAACGATGGTGCCGTCTCCTATTTGGGAGTTTACTCCTATGTGGGCTTTTTCGTCTATGATGCAGTTTTTGCCTATTTTCGTTTCGAATTTTTTCTCTCTTATAAGTTTTTTTGCAAAATATTTACTTGCATAAGCCATTGATAGATAAGGATTTTCGGTTACGAGAGCGTAAACGCCTTTTGGAAGAAGAGATTTTTGCTCCTCTCTTATAAATACCGCTCCGGCTTTGGTTAGGGGAAGGTCTTTTAGATATTTTTGATTTTCCAAAAAACTTATTTCGTTTCGCGTCGCTTCGGAGAGAGTGGAGATGCCCTCCACTTCGAAATCCTCCCCTTCGTATTTTATATCGAGTCTGTTTGCAAGTTCGGTTACTCTCATTCTATCTCCAACGCTACCGAACCGCTTCTTACTATCTCTATCGGATTGAATTTTTTTACGGCTTTTAGAAAGTTATTCACTCTTTTAGAATCGTCCGCAACCAAAAGAACCAGATAATTTTCTCCGCTGTTGGCGACGGTTCCGTTATATCCTTTTAATAAAGCGTCCAGCCCGCTTAAGTTGGTATCGAGAGGAATTTTTACGAGAGCCATCTCTTTTTCTACGAACTCCTTATTGTCTATTACTTTGTAAGTGGGGATAAGTTTGTAAAGCTGTTTTACGATCTGCTCCAAAACTCTCGTATTTCCCTCCGTTACGATAGTGAATCTCGAAAAGTTGGTATCGGGTATCGGAGCTACGGTTAAGGATTCTATATTGTATCCTCTTCCGGCAAATAGCCCCGCTATTCTGGATAAGACTCCGTGTTCGTTCATCACCGTAACGGAGATGATTTTTCTCTCTTTTGTCTTCATTTTCAATCCTTATACTCAAGCATCATGTTATAAAGCGTTCCTCCGGCCGGAACCATGGGAAGAACGTTTTCGAATCTGTCAACGACGACGTCTATGATCGTAACCGTTTCGCTCTCTATCGCCTCTTTCAAAGCTTTTTCGAACTCCTCTTTCGTCTTGACTCTGTATCCTTTGGCTCCGAAACTTTCGGCGAGCTTTACGAAGTCGGGTTGCATGCTAAGATCCGTTGAGGAGTATCTTTTGTCGTAGAAGAAGGTTTGCCACTGTCTTACCATTCCCAAAAAGTTGTTGTTTAGGATAATGTTTATAACCGGAATTTTGCTCTCGACCGCCGTCATAAGCTCTTGAATGTTCATAAGTATCGATCCGTCTCCGGAGAAATTTATAACGAGTTTGTCGCCTTTTCCCTTTTTCGCTCCTATGGC
>CAZPVZ010000047.1:0-2961 GCA_964590185.1 uncultured Campylobacterales bacterium | reverse complement strand
GGTTATAATGACCGGACACAGAGAGGACGTGGATGAGATTTTGAGCGATCTTGACATCTTCTGCCTGCCTTCGGATATGGAAGCTTTGGGAACGGCGATACTCGAAGCCTCCTCTTGCGAAGTGCCGGTTATAGCAAGCAGGGTGGGAGGAATGAAAGAGTGCGTAAGGGAGGACGCAAACGGAATGCTTTTTGAAGCGAAAAACGTCGGAGAGCTAACAAAAAAATTAAAAACGATGATTATTGATAAAAAGCTGCGCAATTTTTACAAAAATAATGCAAGAATTTTTATAGAAAAAAATTTTTCAACAAAAAGAATGGTAGAATTAACGCAAAAATTATATAAAGAGATAGCGCCATGAACGTTCCTGTTTTTATGTATCATCACGTTTTGCCTAAAAAGGGTTTCATCACAAGCAGCGTAGAAGAGTTCGAAGATCAGATGAAATATTTAAGCGAAAACGGGTATAAAACTTTAACGAGCGAAGAGTTTTATCTTTATAAATTGGGAAAACTTAAAGTTCCTAAGAAATCCGTCATGATAACCTTTGACGACGGCTGGAGAGACAACTTCGTTTACGCATATCCGATTTTAAAAAAATACAACCTAAAAGCGACACTTTTTATAGTAACGAACTGGATAGAAGAATCAAGCAAAAGAAAAAACAAAGCCGGAGAATTTCAACCTCTAAATCACGGAAAATGCAAAACGGAAATAGCGATCTACCCCGAAAGAGTCGTTTTAAATTGGGACGATTTGGAAAAAATGAGCGACGTTTTCGATTATCACTCCCATACTCATACGCATAGAGATTTTTACTTTAAAAAATGCGGATGGGAAGAGGAGTTCGAGCTATCGAGAAAAATAATCAGAGACAGGCTCGGATTTTACGATAAACATCTATGCTGGCCGAAAGGCTTCTACGAAGAGGATCTGATAAAAATAGCGAAAAACTATAACTTCGAAATATTTTACACGGTGGAGAGAGGCCTAAATCCTCCGAACAAAAAACTCGATCACATAAAGAGAATAGCGGCTAAAAAAGACGCTAAATGGCTTCATAAAACGCTATCCATATTTTCAAACGACATAGCCGGTTCTTTATATTCTCTTATCAAACCGAGATAATGAAAAAACTTTTATACATTTCGGATCAGTTTAAGAATTCGAACCACAATTTCATAGAATCCTTCTTTAACGGATATCTAAAAAAACATTTCGATGTTACTCTCGTATATTTTTCTCGAGGCGATTTTTTAAAGAAAGAGGGTAACATCATCACTTTTCCGTACAAAAAGAGAAAAAGGATCCACAAAGAGATAAAACTCGATTACGATTACGTCATCGTCAGAAACAGATTCGACATCCTAAAAAGATTTACGAAACTAAAAAGGGACTTTAAACTCGGCTTTCAACTCTCCTTTCCTCACACCTTTAGAAGATATTATCAGGCGCAGATGGAAAAAAAATCGCTTATTAGAAAAAAGATCGAATACGAAATAAAAAACTTTTTAGAAAAGAGACTTATAAAAAAGTGCGATTTTTTCCTGCCCATAACCGATACGATGCAAAAGATTTTCTATTACGAGATAAAAATCCCCTATTTTCCTCTACCGCTCGGAGCGGATCGAAACCTTCTTTTTAACAAGGAAACGAGAGAGGACGAAAAGATAAGATTTATCTACATCGGCTCGGTGGACAAATTAAGAGAGATGGATACGGTTTTGAAAGCTTTTTCAAATATAAAAGAGGAAAATTTTCTCTTAGACATATTCACTCCCAACGAAAACTACGCAAAGACCCTCCTTCAAAAAGAGAGAGAAAATATAAACATTTATCCGTCTTTGCCGAGAAAAGAGATAATAAAAAAACTCTCTTCATACGATATAGGAGTCGCTCTTATCCCGCCCACCCTGCTTTACATAGTCTCTTCTCCGATAAAAGTTATGGAATACTACTCCTCCTCCATCCCTTCGATAATGAGCAAAATTCCCGAATGCACCCAACTTTTCTGCAACGAAAAAGAGGGATGGTTATGCGATTTCGACGAAAAAAGCATAGAGGAGACGATAAAGAAGATCTTAAAAACCCCAAAAAGCGAAATTAAAAAGATGGGAGAGAGGGGAAGAGAAAAACTTCTCAAAAATCGAAATTACGAAAAACTCTCCAAAAACTTTTACGATTTTTTAAATTCTCTATAAAGGATAAAGTATGTTGAAAGAAATAGATATGAACTCTCTGATAGAAACCGCAAAAAAAGCGGGAGAAGCCGTCTTGGAAATATACGAGAGCGATTTTAAAGTAAATTATAAGGAAGACGACTCTCCTTTAACTAAAGCCGATATGAGATCCAATGAAATAATTTGCTCCTTTTTAGAGAAAAAATACCCCTCCATCCCGATAATCTCGGAAGAAAACAGGGAGATTCCCTACGAGATTAGAAAAAATTGGGAATTTTTATGGTTGATAGATCCGCTTGACGGAACCAAAGAGTTCGTAAACAGAAACGGAGATTTTACGATAAATATAGCCCTTATAAAAAATAGAGAGCCCGTTTTGGGAATAGTTTACGCTCCGGTTTCGAAAGAACTCTATTACGCCAAAAAGGGAGAAGGAGCGTTCAAAAACGAAACTCCCATTCCGATCCCGCAACTTAGAGACACCTTTAAAGTGGTGGTAAGCCGCTCTCATCTAAACTCGGAAACTCAAAAGCTTATACAAGAGTTAAACAGCGATAAGCCGGTGGAGATCGTATCGAGAGGAAGTTCTCTTAAATTTTGCATTCTTGCGGAAGGAAGCGCCGATTTTTATCCCAGACTCGGCAAAACGATGGAGTGGGATACCGCCGCGGGAGACGCGATATGCAGAGAGTGCGGAAGAAAAGTTTTAAGATACGACGATAAAAAACCTCTCTCATACAACAAAGAAAGCCTCGTAAATCCCTATTTTATAGCGTATTGA
>CAZPVZ010000046.1:0-8420 GCA_964590185.1 uncultured Campylobacterales bacterium | reverse complement strand
CTATTTTTACCCGAATTTACATATAATAATATATTTGTCAAAAAAGGCGTTAAATGATAAAAGAGATTTCGGTGGTAATTCCGGCTCACAACGAAACCGGAAATATCGAAAAACTCGTCAAAGATACCGACGATATTCTCCTAAAAGAGGGTATTGAAGGGGAGATTATAGTCATAGACGATTACAGTAGCGATCAAACTTTAGAAGTTTTAAAATCTTTACAAAAAGAGATAAACACTCTAAGAGTGATTCGGCACGAAAAAAATTGCGGACAAAGCAGAAGCTTGGTAACGGGAATAAGAAAAGCAAAATACCCGGTTATAGTGACGATGGACGGAGATTATCAAAACGATCCCAAAGACATTCCCAAACTTTTAAAAACTTTAAAAGAGGGAGAAGAAAAAAATATCAGAATGGTAGTGGGATACAGAAAAAAGAGAAAAGATACCGTTTTTAAAAGAGTGGCTTCCAAATACGCCAACAAAATAAGAGCCTTCTTGCTAAAAGACGACACTCCCGATACGGGATGCGGACTTAAGGCGTTTTATAGAGAAGATTTTTTAAAATTCCCCTACTTCGACCATATGCACAGATTCCTTCCGGCTCTTATGAAAAGAGAGGGAGGAGAAGTGGTATCGGTAGAAGTGAATCACCTAAAAAGAGAGTTCGGAAAATCCCATTACAACAATTTACAAAGAGCGATAGTGGGAATAGTGGATCTTTTGGGAGTTATGTGGCTTCAAAAAAGAACTTGCAATCCTCCTTATAAAGAGATAACAAAGGACGCCGTTTGAGTAAAGAAACGATCTGGCTTATAATAGGATTTTTGGGGCAATTTTTCTTCTCCATGAGATTTTTGATACAGTGGATCCAGAGCGAAAGATACAAAAAAAGCGTAATTCCGATAGCTTTTTGGTACTTTAGTCTCCTTGGCGGAATAACCCTTTTTGCCTATGCGGTGTACAGACGGGATCCGGTTTTCATCCTCGGACAGAGTCTCGGAGTCTTCATATATATGAGAAATCTATATTTCATTTACAAAAACAAAAAAGAAAAAAATGTTTAAAGTCTTCAAAACCCTCTACTTTCCGCTTTTCATACTGTTTTTAACGGTATCGGCGGGAATTTATCTGCGCCCTCTTCTTCCGGTGGACGAAACGAGATACATATCGGTAGCTTGGGAGATGTTTTCGAAACACTCCTTTTTGGTTCCTCTCTTAAACGGAGAACCCTATCATCATAAACCTCCGCTGCTTTTTTGGCTTATAGACTTTATATGGTATATTTTCGGAGTATCTCAAAATACGGTCAGATTCATTCCATCTTTCTTCGCCGCCGCAACTTTGGCGATTATCTATCTTTTTGCGAAAAATCTGTGGGAAGAGGACGAAAAAAGCTCCTACATATCCCCTTTGGTTCTCTCCTCCATGGCGTTTTTCACTTTTTTTTCATCCATGCTAACGTTTGATATAATGCTTACCTTCTGGGTAACCCTGCTTTCGTATTTCATATTTCTCGCCGCCAAAAGAGAGAGCTTCAAATATTGGATATTTGCGGGCATAGCGATAGGAGGGGGAGCGTTAACCAAAGGTCCCGTCATACTCGTTCATACTCTTCCGGTTATTTTGCTTATCTCTCTTTGGAAAAAGGATATAGACAAAAAAAGGTGGTTTTTGGGATTTTTAAGCGCCTTTTTCATAGGACTTTTTATCGCCCTTTTATGGGCGATTCCCGCCGCAATCGAAGGGGGAGAAGAGTATAGAAAAGCCATCTTTTGGGGACAAAGCGCAAACAGAGTCGTTTCCTCGTTTGCGCACCGCCACCCTTTTTGGTGGTATCTGCCGTTTTTGTTCGTTTTGTTTCTGCCTTGGTTTTTGTTCGATAAAGTTTTAGAGTCCTTAAAAAGCGTAAAATTTTTCTATAAAAAAAACGAGGGCGTGAGATTTTTGATAGTGTGGCTGATAGGAGCCGTCTTTTTATTTTCTCTAATAAGCGGAAAACAGATCCAATACCTTCTTCCGGAAATACCGGCGGCGGCTCTTTTGTTCTCAAGGTTTATTTCGTTAAAATTTTCAGAAATATCGAATAGCTCTTCAAAATATATCTCCGCTCTTTATATTTTCATAGGAGTCGTCCTCTCTTTGGGAGTCGGATATCTCGCATTTATAGAAAACCGATACTCGCTAAGAATAGCTCCTCTTTTGATAATGTCTCTTTTTATAATTTTTATCGGAATCGCTTTAAAAAAGATAAAATATCCTTCAGCCAATTTTCACTTAAAAGCGATAGCTCTTAGCGTATCGATTTTCATAATCTCCCTGCACGCCGGTATGATAGACGTTTGGAAAATTCAATCCCTAAAACAAACCGCTCAAAAGATAAAGGAACTTCAAAATAGAGGCAAAGAGATAGCGGTAGTGGGAAAATATCACGGGGAGTATCACTTCTTGGGAAGACTTACAAAACCCTTGATAGTTATCAAAAAAGATAAAAAAGCTTATCTGAGATTCGTAAAGAAACATCCTCAAGCGGTCGTGGTTTATAGAGTGAAAAAAAACAAAAATTTAAAAATAAAACCCTTTTTCCGATATCCTTTTAGAAACGGATGGATTATCTTTATGAAACCGCACGATCTTTTTAAGGTATAAAATGCAAGAAATTATAAATTTTTTGGTAGAAACGATAGGGAGTTTGGGATATATAGGAATCTTCGCTTTAATGTTTTTGGAAAGCTCCTTTTTTCCGTTTCCGAGCGAAGTCGTTATGATACCTGCCGGATACCTTGCGTACAAAGGAGAGATGAACCTCTTTTTAGCCGTATTTTCGGGAATACTCGGAAGCGTAGCCGGAGCGGTTTTCAACTATATCCTCGCTTTCAAACTCGGAAGAGCTTTTTTGATAAAGTACGGAAAATATCTTTTTATCAAAGAAGAGACGCTCGAAAAACTCGAAGATTTCTTTCAAAAACACGGACACATCTCGACTTTTAACGGAAGATTGATACCGGGCATAAGACAGTATATCTCTCTTCCCGCGGGCATAGCCAAAATGCATATGGGAAAATTCATAGCCTATACTGCGTTGGGAGCGGGAATATGGGTTGTCGTTTTGGCGCTTCTTGGATATTTTTTGGGACAAAACGAGGAGCTTATTCATAAATATCTAAAAGAGATAACGATCCTTACTCTTTTGATCATAGCGGTAATAACTTTCATCTACTACAAAAGATACAAAAGCAAGGAAGAAGCTTAATCCATCTCCAAACTCATCAAGAGCATATCCTCCCCGTCAAGCACCTCCAAATCCACCTCTTTGCAGTGGGGACATTCGAAAAAGAGACGGTTTTTTTCAAATTCGCTAACCCTCTCGCAGCTTCTGCATCTAACCACGATAGGCTGTATATTCATCTCAAGCGTCGCTTTTTCGCAAACGGTTCCCTCCTTGAAAGTATCAAAAGCAATCTCCAAAAGATGAGGTTCAACTCCGCTTAAAACCCCTATCTTAACGACCACTTTTTTGACGGATTTCGCGTCGTGTTTTTTGGCGTTTTCCTCTATCAAATCTATAAGACTTTGAACTATCGAATATTCATGCATTAAGATTCCTTCTGTGTATGGCGATCCTTTCGGGAGTCCGAGCGGGACAGATCTTATATACAAACTCTCTCCTTAGTTTATGAAAAGAGCTGTTTTCGTCCCAAAATTCGGGATACATCCTCTCAAGCTCCTCTTCCACGCATCCGTTTATGATCTCTTCGTCCCTTTCGATTCTCTCTCTTTTTTCATCCAAAAGCTCAAAAAACCTATCTTCGTCGGCGGCTAAAGAGAGAGCAAACTCCTCAACTTCCTTAAAATCTTCATATAAAAAATCCACCATTCCCATCTCTTTAGCCTCTTTGGAGCTTACGGGCAAAGCGTCGTTTAAAAGCTTGAAAGCTCTCTCCTTGCCAACTCTTTTCGGCAAAGTGTAGGTGTGATACTCGCTTCCGCTTAACCCCATCGTTTTGTAATGAGGATTTAAAACCGTTCCTTTTTTGGCAAAAACGAAATCGCTCGCAAGAGCCAAAAATACGCCTCCCGCTCCGGCATTCGCCCTAAAGACGGAAATAGTTAAAATATCGTCGCTAAATAGAATCGTCTTTATTAAATTGTTCATAGCGTTTATGTTGCTCCAGCCGTCTTCCCCTTGCTTTTTGCTATCTTCGAGGATACACAGATGTATCCCGTTGCTAAAAAACTGCTCTCCTCCCGTCAAAACCAAAACGTCAACCTCTTCCCTCAAAGTCTCTATCGCATATTTTAGCCTTATGCAGTGTTCGCTGCTCATAGCCCCGTTATAAAAATCAAACTCCAAAAATCCGACTCTCTCTTTTTTATAAAAGGTTATCTCTTTGAAAGTTCTCATCTTAGGATCCACATAAAGAGGAATCCGATGCTCCTTAACTCCCTTTAAACGCTCTTTTAAAACATAAGTGGAAGGAAGCTTTATCTGACGAACGCCGTTTTCTATCCGCGTCATCTGCCTTATCCAGACGGCTCCGTCCGAAGTCTTAACCAAAACCGCTCCGTCTCTTTTCGCTAAAATCTCTTTGGGATCCGCTTTTTTTTCGGACAGCTCCCCTCCCTCCTCAACCGCTCCGAAAAGATAAACATCCACTCCCAAAAAGTTATCCCTAACTCCCGGGTAATTATCGGAGGCGTTTATTTTTCTGACGATATCTTCGGTTTTGTCTCTTTGCCAATCTATCCTTCTAACCTCTTGAGTGACTCTTTTATGAAGAGGAAGAAGAGGATTTTTTCGGGGAGAAAGCTCGTTTTTTAGAAGTTTTTCGATCAACTTAACCGCAAAATCGCTAACGAGAGTTCTATAAACGTACCCTTTCGAAGCTTTGGGAAGTTCAAACTCGAAACTCCCCCAAATATCTCCTCCGTCAAACTCCTCATCCGCCTCTATCAAACTAACTCCCCATCTCTTTTTATTTTCCAAAACGGCGTTATCTATCGCCCATGCGCCCCTATCTCCGAAAGGTCCGGGATGGATGATAAAGGTTTTGTATTTTTTATAGATTTCGGGAGGAATCTTTTTGGTAAGATAAGTGGCGATGATCATATCCGGCTCAAAAAGAGAAGCCCCCTCTATCATCACATCTTCACCGATAGCGTATTCCACGCTCACTAAATGGTTCAAATCTCTAAGATAGCAAAAAACTCTTTGAGTTAAAGAGTTGAAGGTATCGCAAAGAAGCAAAATTTTCTGCATCTTGTCAAAACTTCCAAACTAACAGATTCTCGGCAAAATTTCGCCGCTTGGCATATCCAAAAATCTCCTCGTTCCCCATTCGCTTTTTAAAAGCACCCTTTTTGGATACTCTTTAGTAACCTCTCCTATAATTTGAGCGTTTTTATTAAATTTCCTTAAAATCTCCAAAACCTTCTCATCGTCCTCCTCTCCGACAACCGCCACGAAAGTTCCCTCATTTGCCAAAATCAGAGGATCAAATCCCAAAATCTCGCAAATTCCCCTAACCTCGTCCCTTAGAGGTATCTTAGCCTCCTCTATTTCGAAACAAAGCTCCCTATCGATAGCCCACTCGTTTAAAACCGCCGCCACTCCTCCCCTCGTGGCATCCCTTAAAGCTTTAATATTTAAACCGGACTCTATAAGCTCCTTTACGACGACCCAAAGAGAAGAGCAGTCGCTTTCTATCTCGTTTTCAAGCTCTATTCCCTCTCTTCCGGCAAAAATGCTCGCTCCGTGCCTCGCGATATCTCCGCTAATTAAGATCTTATCGTTAGGCTCTATCTTTTTTTGAGTAAACTCTCTCAATCTCTCGCCTATCGCGCTAACGTTTATATAGATTCCGTCGCAACTTCCCTTCGGGACGACTTTCGTATCTCCGGCTACTATGAAGGCTTCGTTTATAGAAAGCTCCTTTTTTATGCTTCTTACGATTCTTTCGAAATCTCGCAAACCAAACCCCTCCTCTATAATAAAACCGAGAGTCAAAAAGAGAGGTTTAGCCCCCATCATCGCAAGATCGTTGCAAGCTCCGGCAACGGAGAGTTTTCCTATGTCTCCCCCTTTAAAAAAAAGAGGAGTTATCGTAAAAGAGTCCGTCGTAAAGACCGCGTTTTTTACATCTCCCAAAACGGTGCCGTCTTCGGCATTTTGCAAAAAGGAGTTTTTAAGATGTCTAAAAACGATCTTTTCGATAAGCTCTCTATTTTCAATCCCCCCGTTCCCCATAGCCAAAGTAACGCTTTTTTGCATCTTTGCTCCATTTTAAATTTTTTAAACCTATAAAAGATTCCCATACTTATAATACGCCGCACAAGCTCCCTCGCTGCTTACCATACAGCTTCCAAGAGGTTTGAAAGGAGTGCAGGCGGTGCCGAAAACTTGGCATTCGGTAGGTTTTGCCATACCTCTTAATATATCTCCGCAGATACAAAGCTTATGATCCTCTATCTCCTCTTTCGGAAGGTCGTAAACTTTCTCCGCGTCGTATCGGCTAAACTCGTCTTTCAATTTCCAAGCGCTTTTTGGGATATTTCCGAGTCCTCTCCACTTAAAAAGATCCCTTTTTTCAAAATATCGCTCTATCATCTCCCAAGCTTTTTTATTCCCTTCTCTCGTTACGCTTCTTTTATACTGTATCTCCACTTCGCATCTATTTTCGACAAATTGCCTAACCGTCATCAAAACCCCTTCCATTACATCCACCGGTTCGAATCCGGCTACGACTACGGGACGGTTATACTTTTTCGGAAACTCTTCGTATATCCTGCTTCCGGCTATGACGCTTACGTGACTCGGTCCCAAAAAAGCGTCTATCTGATTATTGTAACTGTCTATATGCTCGTCTCTGCTATCGATAAGCTCTCTCATAACCTCGGCAACGGTTACGTGATTGATATGAAACAAAACGTTTTTTAAATCCCTCTTTATAACCTGTTCAAGCAAAGCCGCGGTCATGGGAGTGGTGGTTTCAAAACCTATCGCAAAAAATATCACTTTTCTATCGGGATTTTCCGTAGCTATTTTCAAAACGTCCATCGGAGAATAGACAAACCTAACATCCGCTCCCTTGCTTCTTGCGTCCTGAAGACTCCCTTTGCTCCCGGGAACTTTTATCATATCTCCCAAAGTGCAAAGGATAGTATCTTTTTGCATGGCTAAAATGTAAGCGTGATCTATCCTCTCTTTCGGCATAATGCAAACAGGACAGCCGGGACCGTGAATAAAATCGATGTTTTCGGGAAGAAGCTGCAAAAGACCGTATTTCATAATCGTATGGGTATGCCCTCCGCATACCTCCATAATATTTATAACTCCGTTTAATTTTTCAGACTCTTTTTCGATCTCTTTGGCTAAAGCCTTTATGGTTTCGGGATCTCTGAATTTTTCGTAAAAATCCCTAAGCTCCACTTTTCTCCCCGCCCTCGCAAA
The DNA here is from genome assembly GCA_964590185.1 of uncultured Campylobacterales bacterium. Classification (GTDB taxonomy): domain Bacteria; phylum Campylobacterota; class Campylobacteria; order Campylobacterales; family JAADDG01; genus JAADDG01. The sequence continues at coordinate 971 of CAZPVZ010000046.1, read as the reverse complement.
AATCGCTCTCTTTTATCATCCGTTCCCTCTCTTCCCTCTCCATCTTCTCTATGATCTCTTTATAGAGTTTAATCGATTCGTTAGCCGCCTCTTCGTCTATGATATTCATCGCATATCCTATATGAATCAGCACGAAATCCCCTACTTTCACCTCATCGGCTATGAAATCTATCCCGACTTCTCTTTTCACTCCCAAAGTATCGACGATCGCCGTCATCTTCTCTTTGTCTATCTTTTCGACCTTGCTCGGTATGGATAGGCACATTCTCTTTTTCCTTTTATCTAAATTCCATTTTATATTTTATCCATTTGGCAACTTTTCTGATCGATTCGTCATCTTTTGAAGAAACTTCTAAAATATCCACATTCGGTTTCAATCTCTTCGCGCTTTTTTTGGCTTTTTCCGTATCGAAATCAAAATATTCCAAAAGATCCGTTTTCGTAATAAGCACCAAATCGGCTTGCCTGAACATAACCGGATATTTCTCTATCTTATCGTCTCCCTCCGGAACGCTTACCAAAACGATATTTAGATGCGCTCCCACGTCGTAACTTGCGGGGCAGACGAGATTTCCGACGTTTTCTATAAAACAGACCTCCTTATCTTTCAAATCCAAATGGTGCAAAGCTTTATGAACCATAAAGGCGTCAAGATGGCAAGCGCTTCCCGTAGTTATCTGATAAGCCTCTATTCCTTTAGCTTTTATCCTATCCGCATCTTTATTCGTTTCAAGATCTCCTTCTATAACGCAAAATTTAAACTCGCCAAGTTCGGCTAACTTCTCAAGGAGAGAGGTCTTTCCGCTTCCCGGACTGCTCATAAGGTTTACGGCTAAAACTCCCAACTTATCGAAATGCTCCCTGTTATGAGCGGCTTCATGATCGTTTTTGTCCAAAATCTTAGTAATAACCTCGATGGTTTTAGAATCGTTTAGCTGAGGATTGTCATGCAAATGCTCATGAGAGTGATG
>CAZPVZ010000045.1:0-18562 GCA_964590185.1 uncultured Campylobacterales bacterium | reverse complement strand
GTAAAGAACAACATCTCCTCTTTCGAAGGCTACTACGCAAGCGTATTTTACGTATATATAGCCTCTTTGGGATTAAAGATTATAGCTGAGGACGTAACGAATAGGGGAAGGATAGATTTTACGGTATTTGTGAAAGATAAGATCTACATATTCGAGTTTAAGGTAAAGGATGAGGATCCGTTATTTCAGATAAAGAAGAAGAGGTATTATGAGAAATATCTAAAAGAGAACAAAGAGATTATACTTGTTGGGATAAATTTTGACGAGGAGGAGAGAAATATCAAAAAGTTTGTGTGGGAGGGGGTTTGATTTTTTATTGGGATACGCAACTTTGTTAGTTTTTGCATAATTTAGAAAACTATCCGACCCTTTTTATTTTAAATCGAAATTTTTGTTGCATATCGACTAAAATAGGATATAATTTCTCTTATTATTGATAAAAATCAATGACTATGACGCGTTTTTATCATAAAATTAAGTCCAAATTATAATACAGGAGTGTAAATCATGGAAAAGATCGAAGTGCCGGGAGCAACCGTCGATTTTTATAAATTCGAAAAAGACGGGATTACCTATTATCAATTCGATACTTCAAGATGCGGTCCGCCGGAGCCTATGGTGAATGCGATGGCGGGACTCAAGCTTATTACCGATCCTTCCAAAAAGCTTATCATGATAAACCATAAAAAACCTATGGGACTTTTGGATAAGATAGGCGAAAATTACGATATTGAGACGGAGAATATGGAGGACGGAAGGGTTAAGCTTGTATTTAGTTATAAGGAAGGCAAAAGTGAAGAAGCGAATTTAAACGACGCTTCTTGCCACGGATAGAGATGAAAAATAGGGGGAGTCGTTATGTTTAACGTTTCGAGGGATTTCGCCCCTCCTTTTAAAATGATATCTCCCTACTTTATAGTGGGGACTATTTTTTATATCGTTTCCGTAGCCTCTTTGTTCTTTTTGCCGGATAAGTTTTCCTCTTCGAGCGTGGAGGTTTTAAGCTGGGTGCATCTCTTTTTGCTCGGTTTCGTAATGATGGTTATATTCGGCGCTATGGCTCAGCTCGTTCCCGTGGTTTTGGAAGTGGGGCATTTTAGCGTAGATTTTTTCTATTTGATATGGCCTTTACTGTTTATCGGAACGGGGATGATGGCTTACGGATTCGTTAAAGCTCCTTTTTTAGTGGCGTTTGGCGGATTGGTGGTAGTTGTGTCTATGAGCATATTTTTGGCGGATCTGTTTTTAACGCTGAAAAAGGTGGAGCATTTTTCTCTGACCGTAAAGAGCGTAATAGTTTCCAATATCTTTTTGGCATTGGGTATAATTGTCGGTTTTTTGATGTCTTTGAATTTTGCCGGAGCTAAAGGAGCCGATATAGCCGTTTGGTTGCCGGCTCACGCCTTTTTGGTGGCGGGAGGATACGTAACTTTGACTATTATCGGTATCTCGATGGTTTTATTACCGATGTTCTCTTTGGCTCACGGATTTGACGAAAAGCCGGTAACCGTCTCTTTTTACCTCATGAGCGGAGCGATTTTTTTGCTTTTTATCAGCGTTCTTTTGGGCTCCGTTTTTTTTAAATGGGTCTCTATCGTTTTAGTATTCGTTTCCGTTGTTTTTTATCTGAAACAGGTTTGGATAATTTATAAGGGAAGAGTTCGAAAAGAGAACGACATATGGGCTAAATCCCTTTTCGTCGGATACGGTAGTCTGCTTACCGCTTTAATATTCGGAGTGCTGTATTTGCCGTTTCGTTACGAGGGATTGCTGCTTAGCGCCGGCTGGTTTATGTTCGTAGGATTTTTCGGCTTTTTGATTATAGGACATCTTTATAAGATAGTGCCCTTTTTGGTATGGTTTGAGAGGTTTTCTCCTCTTGTCGGGAAGGAGAAGGTTCCCATGCTTCATGAGATGATTCCTAAAAAAGCGGCCGATTGGGAATTTAGATTCGCTTCCGTCGGGATGGCTTTGGGAGGTTTTTCTCTTTTAACGGGTACGATGGCGCTTTTTAAGGTCGGAGCTTTTTTGATGCTTATTTCTTGCGTATTTTTCGGCTATTCCATGTGGTTTATGCTGGCATACGGAAAAAGTAAAAAGGTGGAAAAGTAAGATGGCTAAAGTTACGAAAGAACAGGTTTATGACGCGATAAGAACCGTCGTTGATCCGGAAGTGGGTTTCAATCTCGTCGATTTGGGATTGATTTACGATGTGAATATAGATGACGAAAATAACGTGAAAGTAACGATGACTCTCTCTACGAGAGGATGTCCGTTGCATCAGATGCTGACCCAATGGGTTAAAGATGCCGTAGAGAGAATTGAAGGAGTGAAGTCTTGCGAGGTGGAAGTCGTGTGGGATCCGCCTTGGAATATAGACATGGCGAGCGAAGAGGTGAAAAAAGCCTTGGGCGCTTCGCTTTTTTAACGCGAGAGGGGATTATTATCCCTCTCTTACGAAGATAATCGACTCTATCGGCGTTTTAAGTAGGATTTTTTCCACTCTCTCCTGCCACAATCTCTTAAACTCTTCGAAATCTTCCGAATTCGCTTCATTTTTCATGATTTTTTGCATAAGCTCTTTTTGTTTGGGATTTGGAGGAACCGGAGAAGGATCGTAAGTTACGAGGACGCTTTGTTTAGTATCGAGTCTTGTAAATTTGGCGTCCGCGTTTATGTTCGAGTTGAATAGAAGCTTATTGTTTCTCGAAAAATTGCCTCCTATTCCTTTGAAACCTCCTTCGTTGGAAGCTCCTGTGATTAGAGAGATGCACGTTCCTATAACTCCCGTTACGCCTTCGTCCAAAGCACCTCTTAAGTTTACTTCGATTTCTCCTCTTATCGGAATTTGATCTTTATAGAGTTTATCGAGCGCCGCTTTTGTCATCAGATACGCTCCCGCCACCGTCGGACAGGAGTGTCCGGCAAGTTTCACCGCGTCGAGATAAGTGTATTTTATGATTCCGTCTTTACACGCTCCTAAAAATTCCGCAAGGGGATCTTTCATAACGATCGGTTCTACTTTATCGAAAAATTGAGGATATGTCATTTTTTACCTACCTTATTAGTTATTGTGTTTAAAAAAGCTTCCATCATATCTATCGCTTGACACTCTTTTAGGTCGTATCTTTTTTTGAGAGTTTGAGGGTTGCTATAAAGGATCTGCGTTTTGCCGTTTGCGTCTTTGTATATCAATATCTTAAAAGGAAGATCGAGCGCGGCCCTTTCGTCTTTTAGCATGATTCTTGCGTCTATTTTCGGATTTCCGAAAATAATCACTTTGGAATCGTGCATATTCATATTTACGCTTTCGGCGGCCGCCTTATGGTCTATAACGGCAAATACGCTCATTCCTTTGGATGTAACTATCTTCTCTATTTCCGATACGGTTTTGTTCACTTCGTATCTGCTCTCTTTTTGAATTATATCTTTTGCGTAAATGAAAGAAGTTATTACGAAAATTATTGATATAATCTTTTTCGTCAAGATACTGCCTTTTGGAGGTCTTTTATAGCGAATGCTATCTTATAACAGTTTATATAAAGAAGAGATTAAGAGAGTTGCGGTATTCCTTTTATTTATCCTATTCCTCCTTTTTCAGGGGTGCGCCGTTAAACAAGAGTCTCTTATTTTGTTGAAAGGAGATCGCATCGTTTATGAAAAGCTTTCTTTGAAAGATAAAGAGTCCATAAAAAAGCTCTATTTCGTTTTAAAAAAACTCTCTCCTTTCGTCGATGAAGATGAGGCAAAAAGGCTTTCTCGTATAGCCGTTTTGTATCCTTTATATCTTTCCAAAAAATACGAGCTTACTTATCCTCCGTTATTTCATAATTTTTTGGTAAACGTTCATATAAAAAAGAGAGGACTTTGCTATCAATGGGTAGAGGATATGTTGAAGTATATAAAATGTTCCGATTTTAAGAGTTTCGATTTTCATTGGGGAGTGGCCAACAGAGGCAAAATAAACGAGCATAACGTTATAGTCGTTACGGCGAAAGGAGAACCTTTTGAGAGCGGAGTGATTTTGGATGCGTGGAGAGATTCCGGAACTCTCTTTTTTTCGAAAGTTAAAGAGGATAAGGAGTATCGATTTAGAGAGTGGAAAAGCAAAAGTCGGATTTACGGTTGTATCCCGTAAGCTTCGACGAGTTTTTTAAATTCTTCGCTTGCCGCGAAGTGGTTTATCACTTCCTCTCTGCTCATGCCGTTTTCGAGTCTTCCCATCCAGTAGTTAAAACCTCTCGTATCCGGATTTCTGCTTAAGACGGTGTTGTAAAGCCTTTTTAGAAACTCTTCGTCGGTTAAATTTTGATTTTTAAATTCTTCCGAATTGAAAAAAAAGTCTATAATCTCCCTCGCTCTCATGCCGTTTTTTAATTGGTTCGTCCAGAAACTCAACCCCTCTTCGTCCGCCTCTCTTTCCAAGATGTTTTTGTAGAGTCTTTTTACGAACTCTTCCAATTCGTCGTCCAAAGAGGGAATGGGTATTAGAGAGAACATATCGAAGCTCTCTTTAGATATGATGAATAGAAAGTTGTTGTAGAATTTAACTTCTTTAATCTCGCCTTTTCCGAGGTTTTTCTCGAAGGTGGTTTTGGGTTTTTGTATATCGGATATGTTGATTATTTTTAAGACTTCGCCGTCTCCTATAAAAATATTCTCTTCGGTAGCGTATAAGAGTTTTCCTTTTACGCTAACCGTTTTTAAAAGGGACGGTTGATATATGTTTCTTATATCGACGATATCTATTTTGTCGTCGTATTGTAAAAAGACTCTTGTAGGACGGTAAATAAGTTTTTTAACTTCCAAATGGTGATTTGGGATGGAATATTCTCCCATCAGCAGTAGAGATTTGGGATTGAGTACCGTATATATTTTAAATCCGTCGTTTGTGAGTCTGAAAAGATAAGTTCCGGTAGAGAAACCGTCAAACGATGACGACGCGTTTATGACCGTCGATTCGAAAACGGGATTGTAACCGTAAGTTAGATTTATCAAAGCGAAATAGGTATGATGAGGATCGGTTCCGTAACTTAAATACATTATATTCTCTCTGCTCATGAGATAGAGATTGTAAATGTTGTATTTTCTTACGAAATAGGGCAGAGAGAGACATTTGATAAAGTATGGATCGTCGGCTTTTATAAAATCGACCGTAGCCAATCCGTCTTGGTAAAGAATGTATCCGTATTTGTCTTTCGTGATTACGAAATCTCTTATTATTTTATTGGGCCTGCAGATGTATGTGCTTTTTACTCTTCTTTCGATCGTATCTATTACTTTTATTTTGTTTTCCGTATTTATGTAAGCGTAGATATCTTGCGTTTGGATTTTAAAAAATTTTCCTTTTAGAGTATAGACGGGGTAGATCTCTTTTATCTCTAAAGAGAATAGAGACGATAAAAGAGAGAGTATTATAAAAATTCCTATCAGCCCTTTTGTTTTCATAGGTAATGCTTTAGATTGGATTTTAAAAATTTTAACACAATGAAGTATAAAAAAAGTTGACTGTAAAAATAAAGTCAAATTTTTTATACTTCCTTAAAATATAAGAGATTTCGAAGAAGAGTATTAATTAGTGAAAGAAAATTATTATTTAATATTGTCTAAATTTAGATTCGGAACTAACTCTTTTTTTTGAGTCTTAGTGTAGTGTTTTTCGAGGTAGTCGAGTATTTTTTTCTCCGCAGCGGGCCCGAGATCCAAAAAGCATACGGTCGTTTGCATCTTTTTTATGAGTTCCAACCAGCTTTTTCTATCCTTTTTGCGGTTATCCACGATTATGTCGGAAGGATGGCAGGTGAGGCAGTTTTCCACTACCGTATCGAATCCTTTGTCTATGACGAGATTGGTTGCCGGATCCGTTTCGTAGTTCGATCCGTATAGGCCGGAGATTAAAAATAGCGTCCCTAAGCTTATGCTTGCGATCTTGTTTATTTTGTAAAAATTCAAAACGAAACCTCCATTTTTCTGATTAATAAAATTTTACCATCTTTATTTTCGGATTGTCAATGCTAAAAATATATTATTAAAATACTTAACTAAACCATTTTTTTATTTTCTCGAACGTTCCTTCGAATTTCTTTTTTTGGGGAACGCTTTCGAATCCGAATGATTCTTGAAGTTCGTAAAGAAGCTCTTTTTGCTCGTCGTTTAGTTTCGTGGGATATATGATTTTCACTTGGGCTATCAGATCTCCCCTTTTTTTGGTATGAACGTTGGGGATACCTTTGTTTTTGAAAATAAACTGCTGTTTGTCTTTGACTCCTATCGGAAGTTCGAGAGTCTCTTTTCCCCACGGAGTCGGGATCTGAATCTTCTCTCCGAGCGCCGCTTGCGTAAAGAAAACGGGAACTTCTATATAGATATCGTCTTCGTGTCTTATGAAAAGTTCGTCTTCTCTTACGTGTATGACTATATAGAGGTCTCCTCTTATTCCGTCTTCGTCTATATTTCCTCTTCCGCTGACTCTTATTCTGTTTCCTTCGTCTATTCCTTCCGGAATATCTATCTCTATCGTGTCTTTTTTGACAAGATACCCTTTTCCTTCGCAAGTTAGACACTTTTTAACGACCACCTCCCCGGTTCCTTCGCAGACGGGGCATGTTTGGGAAAAAGTCATGAAGCCTTGTCTGTATTGAACTTGTCCTCTTCCGCCGCACTCCTCGCAAGGTTGGAGCTCTCTGTTTTCCGCTCCCGTTCCGCCGCATTCTTTACAAGCGACTTTGTATTCGTATTCTATCTCCTTTTTGCATCCGAAAGCCGCCTCGTCGAAATCGAGAACCAGATCGACTTCGAGATCGAGGGCGTATTTTCTTCTTTTTCTTTTAAAGCCTCCGAAACCTCCGAATCCTCCGAATCCTCGTCCGAAAACGGATTCGAAGATGGAGTTTAGATCGTTCATGATATCTTCGGTGTCCATATCCGTAAAGTGGCTGAAGCCTTGATTATCCAGTCCCGCTCTTCCGTATCTGTCGTAGATGGCTCTTTTCTCTTCGTCGCTTAAAACTTGATAAGCTTCGTTTATCATTTTAAATTTTTCTTCCGCTTCCTTGTCTCCCGGATTCCTGTCCGGATGGTATTTGAGCGCAAGTTTTCTGTAAGCTTTTTTTATCTCTTCAAGCGTTGCGTCTCTTGAAACCTCTAAAATTTCGTAATAATCAAACTCTACCATTTCCCTCTTCTTTATAGAATTTTTTAATTAATTTGAGTTGATTGTATCACAAAATTTTTTTATTTTTAATTAATATGAAGGTATAATAAGAGGCATGAAAAAGATGAAATTGGAAAAATTCGAAAACTTAGTCGATGCTTTAAGCACTCTGCCGAGCGTAGGAAGAAAGTCCGCAAAGAGATTTGCTTTTCATATGCTTCTAAAAGACTCCTTCAATGCGATAAAAATAGCCCATGCGATCGAAGAAGCGGTGATGCATATAAAAAGATGCCGAAAGTGCGGCAATCTAAGCGAAAACGAACTGTGCGACATATGTTTTGATGAAAGTAGGGATAAGGAGAAACTTTGCATAGTCGATAACGTAAAGGACGTTTTCGTTTTGGAGGAAAATACGGAGTATGAAGGGAGATATTTCGTTTTTGAAAATCTGGAGGAGGAGACGGTCGATAGGCTTATAGCGATGGTTGACGAAGGGGTTAAGGAGGTGATTTTCGCTTTGACTCCCTCTTTAACGAACGACGCTCTGATCGTTTTTATAGAAGACAAATTGAAAGATAGGGAACTTATATTTACGAAAATAGCCCAAGGCGTTCCTACCGGAGTCAATTTGGAAAACGTGGATATGCTCTCTTTGTCCAAAGCTTTAAAAGGTAGAGTCAAAATATAGTTTTCTTTCCGCTTCGGTTAAATAAAAGTTAAAAAATAAAATAAAGTTATCTTATTTATTCTCAACTAAAATTCAAATATATTTGATAAAATATACTAATTAAACTCCACAAAAGGCGGCGGAATGAAAAAGTTTAAGGCGGTAAGCGGAATTTTCCATGTTTTGGTTATTTTGTTGCTTGTAGGATGCGGCGGCGGTAGCGGCGGCGGAGACGAAGTAAGCGCGCAGGGGAGAGAGTATCCTCCCGCAACCGTTACCGGCAAGGGAGAAAAAGATTATGTCATACGAAACGCTAAAATAATCGTAAGAGACGACGCCGGAAAGGTCGTAGCCGAAACTTTCACGGATGAGGAGGGAAGATACGAAGTTGAGGTGGAGGAGTTTTTAAAGCCTTTGAGCATTACTCTCGTTTGCGAGGATGGTTCGAGCGTTCTTTTAAAAGACGGTACGGTTAAGGAGTGTGAAGAGGGGTATTCTCTAAGAAGTTTGATTCCCTACGCCTATCCGGACGAAACTTTTAAGGCCAATATCACTTTGCTTACGGATATGACTTATCAGGTGGCCGACGAGCTTGGGGGATTGACTAAAGAGAATGCGGAGGAAGCGATAAGTATCGTATCTACCGTATTGGGGGGAGTTAATCCGGTAGAGAGCGATCCTTATATCGGAAAATATTATATGGTCTTAACCTCTTTGCACGATAGCGGGTTTGACGATAAAACTCTTCAACGCGCTTTTGCGAAAGCTCTCTCCGACGGCGAAATAGATCCCGATAATCCGAACGAAAAGAGTATATGGGAGAGGCTTTCCAAAGATTTGAAAAGAAACTATCAATACAACCTCATTACGGAAGCGACGAACTACAAAAGAGTTATCTATATAGGGCCGGCGACGGTTGAAGGGAAAGATAACGAAGATCCCGATATTAAGGCGGCTAAAGAGATGCTTGCCGATATGAGGGGCGAGGTTTTGAGTATAAAAAATTATAAAGATCCCGATAAGCCTTCCGTTTACGATATAGAACTTAAAAATTTTAAAAAGGTGGAAGAGGAGCATCTGATACCGGAAGTTTCGTATGTGGGGTCTTTTTTCCTTAAAGTTACCGACATGATCAAGGAGAGCGAAGAGAGCGGAAAAGAGGAGATAGTTTCTTCTTTTTATAGAGAGAACGATTCTAAAGAGTTGAAATTGATAGTAAGAAGAGAGGTTGAGGAGCCTAAAAATTACGAAAGTTGGGATTACGTGGCGGTTTCCGAGGACGGAAACTATACGGGGCTTTTTACTTACGTGCCCGAAAACGAAGACGAGCCTTCTTTAAAAAGAGCGAAAACTTATAAATTTTCCGGAGTTTTGCCGGTTTTTGACGAAAATAAGTTGAAGGAGGGAATGAAAAACGAGGAGTATTTCGAAGGCGAAGCGAGCAGATTTTATAGAGATGACGACTCTTACTATCTTGCTCTTTCCGCCGTTATAAAGAGCGAAAACGAAAACGGAGAGGAGATAGTTTATAACATCAAAGATTCGAAATTGGCGGTTTACTCCTCTTTGGATGACGTTACGGATATTCAAAGAGCGGAGCCGGAATTTATAGTCGCCGAGGCCGATTTGAAAGATTATAAGATAAAAGGGATATTTACTTTTTCGGATTTTAAAAAGAGCTCGTTGGATAAAAACGGAGGCTATTTGCCGGAGATTTCGAAATTTGAAGGCACTTTGAACGCTTTGGAGACAAATAGCTCCTTTAAAGGCGATTTGGAGATAAGGCTTAAAGATATTGAAAACGTCTCTTCAAAAGAGAAGAGACCTTTATCGGAGATAAAACTTGCCGGAGAGCTTTTTATCCCCGATCATGAAAAGATTTTGGTTACTTTGTATTCGGACGAACTGCAAAAGGATAAGTTTTATAACGAGGTTAGTTACACTTTCGGAAATAAAACGATTTTCTTATCGGGAGATACGGAAAGGAAAGATAAAGTTTTAAATTGGGATCTTGCGATAAGAAATCAAAACGGAGTGGTTATGCATGTAATCGGTAACGAAAGAGGCGATTTTGAAGGAGACGTCAAAAGAAACGGGAAACTCGTCGGAACTTTCGAGACTTTAAACTCCATTCCGATAGTCAGATATAAAGACGGAACTTTCGAATCGATTCCTTAATGAAGCGTATTTTTCTTTTTTTGTCGCTTTTTTCCCTTCTTTTCGGAAAGGAGGGAGGGGAGCTTTTCTTTTATGCAAACTCTTTTGTAGCGAATAATGCGGTTTCTTTAAAAACCCTCTCCTCCTCTTGGGAGGGAAGCTATAAAACTCCTAAAGGCGGATTTAAAAGCGTTATTTTTAGCGATTTTAAAATAGGATACGAAAAGAGGGATTTCTCTTTCGCCTATTTTTGGAAGGCGGAGTTTATTTTAAAAGCTCACAAAGATTTTGCGGATCTGTTGTATGCCGTTAAGAATGAGGAGGATTTGGAGGAGGGAAGGGTTTATAACCTCGATCTTGCGGCCGAAGGTTTCGTTGCGGACGGAGTGGAGTTTGGGAAAAAGGTTTTTAGTTATAGAAACGGGGCTCTCTCTTTGTCTTTAAACGCTTTTTTTTCGATTTTGAACGGAAGGTTCGTTCAAGATCTGAAGATAGATGGATTTGCTTTGGCAACCGCTAAAAAGAGTTACGAATTTTCGAGCCGAATGGAATATTTTTACAGCGAAAATTACGTTTACGACCTTGAGGTGAATAGACCGAGAGGTTTGGGATACGATACCTCTTTCTCTTTTTCTCTCGAATACGGAAAATACTCTTTCTTTGTAAACGCCGAAAATCTTTTGGGATATATCTACTGGGAAAATGCTCCTTATAGTCGCGTTCGTTTGAAGTCCGACAACGCGGTTAAAGACGAAAACGGTTATACGAAATACAATCCTACCGTTTACGGATATGAGGGAGAGAGAAATTTTAAGCAGAGATTAAAAAGCAGGTGGAGTTTTAAAGCCGGCTATGAAGCGGAGTCTTTTTCCGTATTTTTGGGAGAGGATTATGTGTGGGGAGTCGGTATGCCCTCTTTGGAAATAGTTAAGGATTTTAAAGATTGTTTCCTCTCTTTGAAATACGAAACTCTTTTCGATACTTTCACTATCTCTTTGAAACATAAAAATTTTTATGTTTTTTTGGGAGGAGATACTCTTAATTTAAATCGAGCCAAATCCGTGGCGGCGGGAGCGGGGATCCGCTACCTTTTTTAGATTCCGAAACTTTCTATTAGATTTTTGAATTCTTGCGTAGTGGCGAAGGACTTTATTATCTCGATTCGGCTTTTGTTTTTAAGCTCGTTAAGCCAATAGTTCAATCCCTTTTCGTCGGCTTCTCTATTGAAAAAGACTTTATAGAGAGTTTTGACAAATTGAGTGTCGTTTTGATTTTTGCTTTTGTATTCGTTGCTTTCGAAAAAGCCTATCGCCACCTCCGTAGGCGTTTTTTCCCCGTTTGTTATTTGATCGCTCCAATATTCAAGTCCCTCTTCGTCAACTCCTCTTCCCAAAACGAGAAGATAAAATCTGCTTATAAATCCTTTCAATCCTTCTTCATAGTAGCCGAAATCTCCGTCGTTGTAGGCTCTTACTCCGAATTTTTCGGATAGTTTTTTAAATTCTTCGGATTTTATAAAATTTTTTATAACCTCTTCTCTCGAACGGTCGTTTAGATAATTTAGCCAGAAATGTAATCCCTCTTCGTCCGCTTCTCTGTCGAAAAACGTTTTATATAGTATTTCTAAAAATTCTTCGTCCGTTAGATTTTTGTTTTCGAATTCTTTCGAAGAGAGAAATCCGAGCGCGGCTTTGGCGGCCGAGGAGGTTTTTATTATGGTGATCCAGTAGTTTAGCCCGTTTTCGTCGGCCTCTCTTCCCAAAATGAGTTTATAAAATCTTTTTACGAATGCTCTTAGAGGATCGCCGTCGTATATGTGAATTTTTAGAACGTTGCTTTTTACCAGCGGAGCGTTCGAACCGAAAGAGAGGGCTTGAAACGAAATGTCTCTTTCGTACGGAGAGACGATTTTCATCTCGTAGGAGAACGCAACGGTTTCTCCTTTAGTTAGAGACTCTTTTTGTTTTTTTATGAAGTCTCCTTCCGAAAATCGAGCTCCCTCCACCATCGGATTTTCCAGCGTTAAATCGTGTACGTCGTTTTCTCCGTCGTTTAAGACGGTTGCGGTTATGGAGACGATGTCGTTTTTATCCGCTTTGCCGTTTTTATTGAGGTCTTTTAGCTTATATTCGAGTTTGAGCGATATCGACGAGGGGTAACTTTTTTCGTAGGCTCCGCTGTCGCAATTTTCTCTTTTTTCGCCTCTTTCGTCTTTTTGCGCGCATATATCGGTTTCTCCGTTTCCTATCGCCGGAGAGTTTTCTTTAAGAGCGGCGGTTTCCACTCTTCCTCCGTTTTGTTTTGGAGTTTCTATCAAGATATCTTCTACGGAGTTTTCGTCGCTTTGCAAAGAGAATCCGCAACCGTTTCCTCTCTCCAAGTTTCCTCCTTTTGAAGAGATCGTTCCTTGATTTAAGCACGGGTCTTTAAAGAGAGAATTTCCTATTTCAATCTCCCCTTCGTAATTGTAAAGAGCGCCCGAATTTTGTTCCGCGTCGTTATCCGTAACGGTTATGTGGAGAAGATGCAGTTTGGATTCTTTCTGATTGTTTGAAAAAGCTCCTCCGATTTTAGCTTCGTTTTTGTAAAAAGTGGAATTTTCCGCAACGACGAGGCCCTTTGCGTTCAATATCGCTCCGGCGAAATATTGGGCTCGATTCTCTTTGAAAGTGGAATTTTTAACGGATAGATAAGAGTTCTCATAAACCGCCGCCGCTCCTCCGTCGTGGGAGAAGTTGTAGGAAAGAAGAGAGTTTTCTATAAAAGTTTCGTTTTCCAAAGCGAATATTCCTCCTCCTATTTTAGAGGCTTCGTTTGAGGATACGAGAGAGTTTTTTACGGTAAGGGTTCCCCTGTTTAAAACTCCTCCTCCGTTTTCTTCGGTGAAGTTTTCGTTTATAAAGGAGCGGTCTATGACGGTTTCGCTTCCTTTGTCCACGAATATTCCCCCTCCTCCTTTAGGAGCTTTGTTTTTTGAAACGGTTGCGAAAAGAAGGGAGAGTTTGGATTTGGAGAGTATGGCTCCCGCGAATTTGGAAGCTTCGTTGGAGGTTAGTCGGCAGTTTTTAAAAACCGCTTCGGAAGCTTTGTCCGATTCGTAAAAAACTCCCGCGTTTTCGTAGCTTTTGTTTTCCGTAAACTCGGTATCGATACACGATAGGGAGTTTTTGATCAAAGCTATGGCTCCTCCTAAAAGTTTTGCTTCGTTTTTCTCGAAACGGCTTCTTTTTATCGTTAAATTTCCGTCGTTTAAAACGGCTCCTCCGAAATTTTGCAAAGCTTTATTCTTTGTAAAAAGAGAGTCTTCTATCGAAAGGAGAGCCTGATCGTCGTTATAAATCGCTCCTCCGTTTATGTATGCTTCGTTTTCCGAAAAAATCGCGTTAAAAAGCTCGTTTACGCTTCCTTTGATCAAAAGCAAAGCTCCGCCTAAGCCCAAACTCGTGTTGCTCGGGAGATTCGGATCGTCGTATTTTAAAGCTCGGTTCTGTGAAAACGAGGCGTCGGAGATTTTCATACGGCCCGTATTTTCTATCGCTCCTCCTCCCTCTCCAAAAGCTTGATTTTTATTAAAACGCGATTTTTCTATGTTCAATTTTCCTTTGTAGTTAAATATTGCGCCTCCCCCTCCCAAATTCTTTCCGAAAGCTTGGTTTTGCGTAAAGCTTGCGTTTAAAAAATAGGCGTCCCCTTTCGGAAATATCGCTACCGCTCCTCCGTCGTTCGCTTCATTTTTTTCAAAAACGACGCTTTCTATTACGCTTTTTGAATTTAATCTTATCGCTCCTCCGGAAGCGTTGCTTTTGTTGGATAGAAATTGAGAATTTAAAAGAGTTAGATCGCTATCCTCTTTTTGGTAAAGAGCGCCTCCGTCTCTATCGGAGATGTTGTTTCGAAAGAGCGAATTTTTTGCGAAAAAGCGTCCTTTGAAATAGATTCCTCCTCCGAATCCGTCGCTTGTATTTCCCGTAGTGGAGGCTTTATTGGATACGATTTCGCAATTAAACATTTCCATAGAACGGTCGCTTAAAACTCCTCCTCCTAAGTTCGCTTCGTTGCGTTCTATTTTTACGTTTTTTAAAACGAGTTCTCCTTTGTTTAAAATTCCTCCTCCGAAATCGCTCTTTCCTCCTTTTATCGTTAAGCCGGATATCGTTACTTTCAATCCTTTCGCGTAAGGATCTATGAAAAAAATTCTATCTTCGTTGGAAGATACGATGACGGTTTTATCTTTTCCCTCTCCTTCTATTATCAAATCGTCGTTTATATTCAAATCTCCTTTTAGCGAGGCGACGTCTTTTCTCCCCTCTATCGTCAAACGATAAGTGCCCGCCGGAATTTTTACGATATCTTTTCCGGGATTTTCGTTTGCGGCTATTATCGCTTCTCTTAACGAACACTTTTTATCGCATTTTCCGTCGAAAACGTCTTCGGTTACGGTTACTTTAAATATTTGGGCGCAGAGGGAGCCGGTTAGAAATAGAAGCGAAATAATTTTTTTCATAATCGAATCCTTTTGACTGTTATAGAAAATATTATAACATTAAGACTAAATAATTAAATAAATTTTATGATTTAGTTAAAGAGGTTTCGAGGAGGAGGAAAGGCTCTTTTTAAAAAGAGCTATTTTAAGGAGACCTCCTTTTTGAATTTTTTTAGGAATTTGTAGCATCTGCTTTTTTTGCTCGTTCTATCTTTTAGTATTTCGTAAAGTTTTTCCGTGGGTTTTTCGAAAGCTATCGAGCTTATTACGAAGCGGTTCTTTCCTATTTTTTTATAATTTACGTAGATTATCAGATAGCCTTGATTCCCGATCTCTTTGTTTTTATCTTTGTAGAGGGCCATCATTTCGTAATCGTCTCTTGATAATTCCTCGCCTATCGATACCTTTTTGCCGTTTTTTATTTTTACGCTTCTTAGAAGAAACCAGCAGCCGAGTTTCTCTTTATTTAGAGGAGACAATATTTGAGCGAGCGTGTTTCTATCTATGATAAAGGTCTCTTTTGGTTTCAATCCCTCTATCGTTAATGCCGGTATGTCGTTAAGAAGAGTAAATGAGACTTCGTTTTTCGGAAATATTCTTCCGAAAAATCTTTTTTTGTTTTTCGCTCTTAAAGAGGATGAGAGTATTTTAAAGATTCTGTTTCTCTCTTTGGAGGATATTCCGCTGAAAGGAATATCGTCGTAGTTAAACTTTTTCGCGATTTTTTTCGGAGGATGTTCGTTTTTCTCCTCTTTTAGAGTGATTTTTTCGTTTGAGGGTTTTTTAGGTTCGGTATGGACTATGCTTAAAGCTTGCGCGCTCGTTTCCTCGGCGAGACTTCCGCTTTCTCCCGTTTCGTTGTTCTCTTTTTCGGAGTTATACGCTAACGGTTCGTTGGGGAGGTTTAAAACTTTCGTTTCGTTGTCTTCGAACTCTTTTATCGTTTTATTGGCTTCGAATTTGACGGTTACTTCGTTATAGTTTGAGGCGAGAGTGATTTTGGGGATCTCTTTTGCCGGAATTTCAGGTTTTAAGACGGGAATTACGAAATCTTTCGGCTGAGGAACTCTTTTTGAATATACAAGATATTTTTCATGCTCTTTATAACACAGACTCTCTTGAAAATAGGGATTGTCTTTAAAGATAAGCCAAAAAAGAGCGTTTAGATCATAGATGCCAAGCTCGTACTCTTTTATGAAATTCATTACGTAATTACAGCTTTCAAGGATGTTCGGATCAAGATTTTTTGCGGCTTTGGATAAAATGAACGCGTCCTCTTTCAGGTTTCTGTTTTTATCGAGAGGATTTTTGAGAGCAGGGAGACTTTCAAGGGAGAGTTTCGAAAGGTTCGGATAACCGTAGTCGGTGAAATCGGTTTCGGTTATTTTTGAAGCTACCGGATGCAGTATTATCGTTAAAAATCCCGCGTCAAGCTCCTCTTGAGAGCCCTCTTTTTCGAAATATAGAGGAATATAGACGGTGTTTGTCTTTATTTTGAGAGGGTCTAATTCGAATTTTACGGTTTTTAGCTTTCTTTTTTCCTTGAATCGTACGCTTTTTATAAGTTCGGGATCTTTTTCCCACCCTTCGAATACGGGTTCGTTTGTTTCGTAAAGGGATACTTCCAAAACCAGCGGCTTTTTGTAACGCTTCACGGGCAAAAAGAGTATCTCTTTGTTCAGAGCGCAAACTTTTTTGCCGTTTATATAGGGAGAATAGATAAAGACGGTGCGCTCTTCTTCGTCGTTCGGAGTTTTAAGGGTTATGAAAACGGTTTTCTCTCCGATGTCTATGAGGTTGCTTTTGCATAACCTTTTAAGAGAGAGCTTGTTGCTTTTTTTCTCTTTTAGGAGATAGTATTCGTCCGTTTCGAGATTTATCAGATACGGAGGAATGTATTGCGTCGATAGACGGTAGTAAAATCCGCTTTTATCGTTTAAAGCGGCTTCCTGTTTTTTGTCTATGAAGTTGTATTCGTTTTCGGGGGCGAATACGGGATCTTTTATCGTAAAAAGACTTTCTCCTTTAAGTATCGAAAAGATAAAAAAGATCGCAATCAAAATTCGTTTCATAACGGCCCTTATTGTAAAATTACGGATTTATATTTTACACTAATTCTATTTATAGAAGCGTAAGTTTTACGAGGTAAAACGATTTTTTATGGGAGCTAATTTCCATAGGAGTATTCCATTTCGGTAATTAAAGAGAGTTTCTCTTCAAAATCGACCGGGATAAGTTTCACTCCTATACATTCATATCCCTTTTTTTCCATTTCGTCCCATTTTTGCATCGAAAATTTTTCGAAATCGTTTATGGATTCCTCTCTCGTTCTTTTGCAGGAATTGGGGTAGTAAGTGCCGTCCGGCCCTTTTATAACCCAAAATATTTGGTTTCTCATTTTAATTCTCCGAAGGTTTTGTATTTAAATATTTTTAATTTTCTAAAAAACATTCTAATTATATAGTTATATCGACATTTTATTGAATAATTTTGATAATTAGTTCCTCTTTTTAAAGATTTATTGATTTTGCTTTCAAAATAAAATTTATGATGCCGATATTTATTTAAATGTAAATTTTATTTACTTTCAAATCCAAAAGGAACATAAAATGTCTGTAATGAACAATATCGTAAAATCAAAGGTAGTGATAATAAGCAAGAATCGTTCCTACTCTTATCTCGTGGAGGAGATTTTATCGAAATCGAAAGAGGAGCTGTTGGAGTTTATAAACGCTTCGGATATTAAAAACGGTATGGAAAAGGCTTTGTGGGAGAATCCTCATCTTATCATAGTCGATATAGATAAGAATTTGGAAGATATAGAGAAGCTTGATTTTTTTTATCAAAATAAACTCTCCAAAAACATTCCCGTTCTTTTGCTTGTGGATATCTCCACCGATAAGAAAGATTTGGAGAAGATGATTTTGCATAGATACGACTTTATCCTTAAGCCTCTAAATCATAAAGAGCTCAAGATAAGAGCGGGGTATCTTATTAGATTATACAAAAATTATTTACAAAGCGAAATTAATCATAAATTTTTATTAAACGCCGTAATGGAGAAGAGGGAGAGCGAGGTTGAAAAGAGAAAGAGATTTTTCAAATCTTTCATAAACGCCTGCGATAATCTAATAGCGGTCGTAAATTCTAAAGGAGAGGTTTTGGAGATAAACAGGTCTTGGATAAGATGGTTCGGAAGCAGATATTTTACCAATAGAATTTTGAAGGATAAAAAACTTTTGAAAAAATACGTCCCAACTTATGAAGAGAAGAGTTTTTTAAACGATTACGACTCCAAAAGATGGATAAAAGAGCTTACCTCTTCGGATAGAAAAGTTTACAATCTGCTCGTTTCGAAAAGGAGCGGAACATATTTGTTTAAAATAGATTTTGAAAAAATTCCTTTTAGCGATAATCCCTTCAAAGATACGGAGGAAGATAAGTATCTGCTCGTTTTAAGGCCTTTCGATAATATAGATAGTTTGAGATAGAGAGGGAGAGTCCCTCTCTAAGCGTTTATTTTAGCATCTCTTCAAGAAGCTCTTTTTCCACTTGATCGAAGTTTAGATATCTGTAAACTTCTTCTTCTTTGCCCGCAAGTTTTTTGGGAACGATTGAGAGATACTCCTCTTTTGAAGGAATTCTTCCCAAAATGGCGGTTACCGCCGCAAGTTCGGCGCTTCCTAAATATACCTTAGCGCCTTTACCCATTCTGTTATCGAAGTTTCTCGTGGAAGTGGAGAATACTACCGCGTTGTCTCTAACTCTCGCTTGGTTACCCATACAAAGAGAACATCCGGGGATTTCCGTTCTCGCTCCCGCGGCCGCAAAGATGGAGTAGTATCCTTCTTCGATGAGCTCTTCCTTATCCATTTTCGTAGGAGGAGCTATCCAGAGTCTCGTAGGAACTTGTCCCTCTCCTCTTAATATTTCTCCCAGCGCTCTGTAGTGTCCTATGTTAGTCATACAGCTTCCGACGAAAACTTCGTCGATTTTGTGAGGTCTTTTCGGATCCGCCAAAACTTCGCTTAAAGTCGCCACGTCGTCCGGATCGTTAGGACAAGCCACTATAGGTTCGGTGATTTCGTTTAGATCTATCTCT